>CAWAFF010000055.1:0-44266 GCA_963780945.1 uncultured delta proteobacterium
TTTCATTGCAGATGTGGCAGATGCCCCAAAACGGTGGACATGAAAGGGATCATAAGTCAGGAAGGAGTAGTCGGGGCCCCAAGTTTGTGAGAAGCAAGGATACCCAATCAGCTCTGGAATAGTATCTCTATCTAGGTCTGCGATGGAGTGGATTTCAAAATTTTCAAGATTCAAGATTTCCTTTGGAATCCCATCATCGCCTAACGCAATAATGTGCAAACTTCGCGGGGAACTTCCGTAGGCCCAACCGAACAGCGAAGAAGGGGATACTTTGAATTTCCTCTTAGTGAAGGGATCATCAGTAGGTTTTTTGATTTGAGAAGGTTCTTTTCCTTGAGTTGCTTGTTTTCCTGCGTTAGTGCATCAGCAAGACTTGCAAACCCTCCTTCATCAATAAGTTGAAGAAGGACTTCTCCCCTCTGCATTATCTGCAACTGCGTATACTCGCCTGCGTCGTTATAGCCAGCCGGTTTGTGGAGAACAAAATCGTAAGGTTCATTGTCTCCAGCCGAATCGTAACGAACCTTCTCCACCACCTCCCAATCTGACGCCGACGCGAGAGCCGTGATAAAGATCATGGCAAGAAAAAAGGATGCGGCTAAGACTTTTGATATTGTCATTTCGTTCTCTTCTCTTTTTGTCACACCAAGGTTTGGGAGAACAGCGGCGGTTTAATGCAGCTGCTTCTGCCTGGTTAGCCATTTTATTGGCCACTGACGACGCAGTTTAGTCGTGGTATGCGTTCGGAAAGTCGATGGAAATATGCCTGATATACCGTGAATACAGACAGTAATAATCCTTCTCCTGCCTCAGGTGTATCAGAAAGACGTTTTCCTAGTTCTTGTAGATTGTCAGTATTTTGAAGCCAGTCATTTGATTTTGATAGCTGTTGTGTTTTCTCATACCATTGGTTGTGCAACGTCCTCACATATGGTTGCACTGATTCATGACAAAAGTTTACGTTTATTCGATGCGCAAATGCATTCCTAACATTTTTCACGCTACGAAGAATCCGAACATCTTCTGACGTTATAATTCCAAGTAGTGCAGCTAACTGAATTCGTGCTCCAAATGTCCCGGCGGGGGCATTGCCACTGGCATCAAGGCCAAGAAACGATTCTGATTCCTTTTGGTTTTCTACAAGGCGAAGTGAGATCAATTCGGCAAGAGCAAGATCTAGCGTCCCTCCTGCAACTATTGCAAGTTCACGATCACTAAGTAAACGGTAAGCTGAGTAAATTTCCTTCCCAGGAAAGACATCTTGTAGCCAACGCTCAATTTTCCAAGCCAATTTATTTTCTCTTTATCTTTCGTTTATCCGGCTAACGGGGCTGAGGCTGACCCACGTAGCGAAGCGGAGATGGGTCGTGCCGCAAGTTATACTCTCATCTTTTATGGCTTTAATTCCACTCCAATAATTTAGGCAATACGATGAACAAAAAAACTATAATGACAAGAATAGAAATTCCCCAAGAGATTGAATGTTCAAGTCTTTGAGTATCTTCGTATGGATACTTCCGTTTCAAAAAGTTACGGAGATATTTTACAACAAGGTATCGTTTAACAAATAAGACAACGCCGATAATGCACGACCAAATGATGACTTGAACAGTGGCAAGCATAAATGCATCTTTCATTTTTTCACACTCTCTTTCTTCCGAGGTTAATATGCTTAAGGTATCGCTGTGGATCAATTACGTTGCTATTATTTTGCTTTCTGAATTTGTTTATCGGCGGCTTGGGTATTTCGAAGGTTTGGGCTGGTTGTGGATTCCTGTAATTGTGGGGGTGCCGTTTGCTTTATTTCTTTGCTGGATTGATTCTTGTCTGGAAAAACAACGCGCTGAATTACGAAAAGAATTAATCCAGCAACTACAGTCAGAAATACAGTCGCAGCAGCCTTGCGAATTCTTGCAAGAGTCCTCTTCCTCCGGCGTTCAATCTCTTTCTGAAGTTTTTTCTTCATGCCATTCTTCTTATCCACTGCGTCAAAGCATTTTGGATCAGATTCCCACGGCTGAACAATACTCAGTTCTGCGAGATATTCTCGAAGAATGCATGTTCTGGTCTTTACGTATTTTCCGCCATCTGTGGCGTCGCGGGCCTCATACCATAATTTGCTCATTTTACTCATTTTCACGCTTCCTATTGGGGGAAGAAAAAATTTCTTAGTTGTATAACTAGTTATTGAGCAGTTAGAGCCAGGTTTATATATTTATAAACAAGCTTATACATCTATAAACAAGTTTCTACATATATAAGCTCAGTTGGTTTCTATTATTATAAACATTTGCCAGGTTTTGCTTACTCGGTGGTTTATACATCTATAAACTTTTGTCCATGGCTGTAATTTCCATTATCCATCCAGATTGTCATTTCCCCAGAATGCACAATATTCCACGCACCAGAGTTTCTGTCACCAAATAAGCGGCTCAGTCTTCAATTTTTTTATGCTCTTCTTAAACCGCTTGTAAGGCGCCGAGCCAAGGTGTACCACAAACATGCGCACTGGAAATTCCTCCTGGAGCAGGCTTTTTATGACTGTCGGTCCCTTATCTCCCAGGGTGAAGGGGCTGGTCTCGAAGGCCAGCACGTAATCCATGACAGTGGCGTCGGCCTTGACGACCCGGCGCAACACATATGCACGGCGAATATTTTTACCCTGTTTCCGCAGGAGCTGGCGGAGAGATTCCAATGCAGCCTCATCCAGATCAGCCGGGGCGAGGGTGGCATCTGCCGGAAGATTACGGAGCTCCTCTTCCACTCGTCGCAAATGGTCTGCCCGTTCTTGCCAGAGCTTAAGATAATGGTCAGCTTTTTCCGGCTCCCTCGTCTCGTAAAAGCGCCATGCCCCATCGCAACAGGCAAGAATCGAATCAGCATCTACCTTCATGACTCTTTCCAGATCATCAATGCCCGCTTCGTTACCACTTGCCAAAAGAAGCGTTCCCCGACGATACAGCGCCTCAAGATGATCCGGTGCCCTGTCCAGCAGGGAATTCACCAGTGGCAGCAGATCTGTTTCCGGCTGCAGCTCTCTGACCAGGCAGACATGTTCCCATTGCTCGTCAGTCTCAAGGGAGTTCTGGCCTTCCAGTTGTGTCAGCCGCTCCAGGCGTTCTTGCAGGTAGGTGTGCCGCGAGCGCCAGTTCTCCGCGATTTCCTCCCGCCAGTTGGAGTCGAACTCGGCCTGGATTTTTGGCAGGCTTGATCCGAGCCAGGCATTGGCTGCTAAAATACGCGGTTTTTCCAGGGGGGGTAAGGCTTCGCTGTTCAGTGGCGCGCCTATGGCATGGAGTCGGTCGCTCAGTGAGGGGTGTGTGTCGTGGTGATCGGTTTTCCGCCGGCAGGCAGTCTGCAAAAAGCGTGTGCATGCTGCTTCATCCAACTGGGAATCCATGGACTGTTGCCAGAATGAAGTGCGACTGGAAGGGGGGTCCGGCTCTTTGGCCACGCGGCGATCAACCGCCGGCCAGAAAATCTCGTCTTCGAAGCTGGCCATCACATCGACCCGCATAAGCGCATTGGCTGCGTGCTGTCGTCCAGCCACTTCCACCGATGACCGGTCGGCATCATATTCATGTCGACGGGCAAGGACGAAGGTGTAAGCATTGAAGTAGGGACTATACCATCTGAACATGCGTGCCATGAGGCGGGAGCCCCAGTCATCCCATTCCTCGGACATGTTCTGGACCCGCCCCCAGGCCGCTCTGAAACGATAGACGAACCCTGCCAGACGACCGTGATGTCCGGACAGGTGCCCATACTCGTGGGCGACGACGGCGAGGGCTTCTTCCTGGCCAAGGACCTGGAGAAGGGGGAAGCCCAGTATCAGATAGTTCTGCTCCCAGCCAATCAGGCCAAAGCGTGGGTGCTGAACGATTGCAGCGTTCAATTCGTCCGTAAGCAGCACCTTGTGGATGGGAGGGCCACCCATGCGCTGGCGCAGATCATCAAGACGTGCGAACAAGGCCGGGGCTTCACTACGAATAATTTCCCTCCCTTGGGGTTTTGGAAAACGGCTGAACAAAATGGTGAATGAGCTTTTCACCATGGTCCAGGCAGGGATCGCCAGGACTATGACCAGCTTGCCAAGCTTGCCCAGGAACAACAAGGCCTTGCCGCCGGAAAATATGGCCAGCGCGACGATGCCGACTAGTAAAGCCGCCGCAAGCAGGGAAAAGCCAATGGCTACCCCGATGATAGCGAAACCCAGAAGTGCAACCAGGATGACGGAGGCAAGATATTTCGCAGGTTTTTCTTTCGCTGTGGATTCCAGCCGTGAAACCAGGGCTTCGTATTCTGTTTTTTCCATGGGATGGCACCTTCCATGATTTTAATTAACCTAAAACCACCACTACACCAAATCTGTATACAACTCAATGTGAAAAATTAAAAGATCGCCAGAAGGACTTGCAAAGAAGATGGAGAAGTGGATTCCGGGGGCATTGGAAATAGAAAACCCCGCCTGAGAAGACGGGGTTTTCTATGATCTGAAGCAGGCTTGGAACTGATCCTTGTTTAAGGAACGCCGAAATCAAACGTAGCTTATTGGAGTGTAAAATATCCTTCGCTTACGTCCGTAAAGCCTTCGTTTGATGTACTTGTAATCCTGACCTGATAACCTGAACCAGATGTCTTAATATTGGGTACTTTCCAGTTAAAAGAGCCGATTCCATTACTTCCTATGGAAAAGTTCCCGGCCAAAATGCTGTCCACAACGCCGTTATTCAGAAGCTCTATTTTTACTTTAGAACCTGCATTGCTCGTATATGCCCAGGTTATGGGGTACGTATTTCCTTTGATCCAGGTCTCGCCGCCAATTGGTGCGGTTACTGCAATGGGAGTCGCTTCATAGGCGCCTAAGTCGCAACCAGCCCCTTGGGGTCTTGCCACCCCCCGCTGATCGGTCCCCGTGCAAGTGCCGGCCAGATCCAGGAGAGGGCTCCCGAAGAGTAGGGCATGTGTTTTGGTTGGGCCACCGTTATCGGCCAATTGTCCAAGCAGTGGATCACCGGAGAAGGTCGCAGCGCAGGAGCCGTTGCTTACCCAGCTATTGACAACGTTTCTATCGCTTTGACAATTGCCGACGATGACGGAGTTGGCGATTTCGCCTCCCCAAAAGTTTACATCCATGCTTGCCACCCAGCTCGCCAACCCTGAAATGGTTGTGAATTCAACTTTACTGGCACCGTTTGGATCATTACTGTTTAAGCTGGCGGTGCCCCATTCGACGTTAGTGGAGTTTCCGGAGACTGTGCTGTTAGTGATCGTAAGAGTCCCGTAACTCTGAATGCCGCCGGTACCATGATGGGAGTTATTGCCGGAGATTGTGCTGTTGGTAATCGTAAGAGTGCCATCGCTTTGGATGCCGCCACCACCGCTACAAGCACCATTGTCTGCAATAGTACTGTCGGTAATGGTCAGTGTACCGTTGCTATATATGCCACCAACCGGTCCCCACCAGCCACCAGCTTGATTCCCGGAGATTGTGCTTTTGGCGATGGTGAGTGTGCCTTCGTTGTATATTCCGCCAGCTCTGCCATAATTTGTGTCGGTATAATTGCCGGTGATTGTACTGTTGGTTATGGAAAGGGTGCCAATATTATAAATGCCGCCCCCGACAGCATTGCTACCTAAGGCCGCGTTTCCCGAGATAACGCTGTCGGTAATGGAGATGGTGCCTTGCCCGTATATTCCAGCGCCAAGACCGTAGCCTGGTGTTTTATTTCCTGTTATGGTGCTGTTTTTCAGGGATAATGAACTACCGCTGCCAACGTAAATGCCACCGCCTTGGTAGGTTCCGTTGATATCCGCGGTGCCGGTGCCGTTGGTTATCTGGATGCCTTGCAACGTTACATCTGTAGCTAAATCAATAAAAAATACCGAGTAGAAGCCTGCGTAAGGGTCTCTGCTAATGATTAGATTAGCAGCCCCCGGGCCTTCTATGGTCAGCGCCTTGTTGATGCTCAATGTGCTTTGAGTAGTGATGGTGCCGTTGACGGCGATGCTGATAGTGTCGCCGGCAGCAGCATCGGTTATGGCCTGCCGTAGCGATCCAGCGCCATAGTCGTCCAGGTTTGTGACCGTCAGCGTGTTTGCAAATACGTTTGAAACGAAAAGACAGGACAACAGTGCAGCTGAAAGCAACAACAGAAAGCAATTTCTTTTTAAAGCCATAAAACCCTCCTTTTGTTTAATTAATCATTTCATATGGGATTGTTTATAATATTGGTAGTTAATAGTCAACGTTAATTTAAGTAAAACAATAAACAATGGGCAATTTCCACTCCAGACATCAACGTCCGCCTTATCCATGCTGATCGAGCAGGGCCTGATCTTGAAAATGTCGTAGCCTCTAAACTCGTGGATATCAACGATCTTCGAAAAGAGGCGATCACGCGGTTTTTTTCGGTGCCCCTTTGAACAGGTGAAGACGATGTTAACTTTCCCTTGACATGAATATCTTCTTAAATTACTATTCCTACAAATTTAGTCATAAAAGGCTTACATGAAACTCACCTCTCGCAGTGAATATGCTCTTCTGGCACTGATCTATCTTGCCCGCAACGAAGGAAACAACTTCATTACGGTACAGAATATTGCCACTGCCCAGGGTATTCCTCCAAAATTTCTCGAACAGATACTGCTGATCCTGAAACGGGCCAAATTCCTCCGCAGTCTGCGAGGGCAGGCTGGTGGCTATGCCTTGGCCAGACCTGCAAAGCAGATCCATCTTGCCGAGGTGATCAGACTCTTTGACGGGGCGCTGGCTCCGACCGAGTCGGTGAGCGTCTATTTCTACGAATCGACTCCCATCGAGAAAGAGCAGAAACTCATCTCCGTTTTCAAGGACATCCGTGATTACATCGCGGAGCGACTGGAAAACACAACTCTGGCCGATGTGAGCGGCTAGGACGCAGCGCTGGAATTTTTATTATTCATTAATATGATAAAACCGGTAGGAAAAGGAGGAAAAGGAATGGTAAACAGTATTACGATTATCGGCGGCAGAGGCAAGAATGGAGCGGCAGAGGGAGTGGAGAGGCTGGAGCTCAAGATGGGGGACGTGGTCAGCATTGTCGGGCCGACCGGCTCAGGGAAAACCACCCTGATCAACGACCTGGAACTTTTTGCCGATGGCAGTACCCCTACGGGCCGACGGTTGCTCATCAACGGTGCCGTCCCTGAACCGGAGTACCGCCATGACCCATCCCGCAATCCCATTGCCCTGATCACCCAGCACACGACCTTTCTTTCGGATCTGCCGGTAAAGGAGTTCCTGAGCACCCATGCCCGCATCCGCAGTACCGACGGTGTAGAGGGGGAGCAGATCGTGGCCGAAACCCTCGACTTTGCCAATCAGCTGACCGGCGAAGCCATTGCCCTGGACAGCCGCATGACCGAGCTGTCCGGCGGTCAGACCCGCGCCCTGCTCATTGCCGATGCCACCATCATCTGCAATACCCCAATCGTCCTTCTGGACGAGGTGGAAAATGCCGGCATTCACCGCACCCGGGCTCTGGAGCTTCTCCGTCAATACCGCAAGATCTTCATCTTCGTTACCCACGACCCACGCATTGCCCTTTTATCCGATTACCGCATTGTCATGGAGAAGGGGATGATGACCAGCGTGCTGCATACCAATGAACAGGAGCAGCGACTCTCCCACCAGGTGACACGCCTGGATGATATCCTTTCGGCGCTACGGGAGAAAATCAGGCTCGGCGAGCGGTTGACCGGCATCGAACTGGAGGGACTGGCATGAAACTGGTAATTTGCGCAGGGCCGGCCACCACCGGCAAAACCTCGGTATTGCGGCACATGACCCGTAAGATCCTTGCCTCCGGCCGTAAGGCTGCATTCCTGAAGATCGATGTCCAATATGCCGATGAGGACGCGGACTTTGCCCGGGAGTTCGCGATCCCCACCCGCAAGGTCTATTCGGGCGAGCTCTGCCCGGACCATTGCAACGTCATGGTGCTGGGTGATGCCCTGCAGTGGGCCAAAAAAGAACAATGCCAGGTGCTGCTGGTGGAGACCGCCGGACTTTGCCTGCGCTGCTCGCCATACGTGGATGGGGCGCTGGGGATGATCGTCCTGGAAGCGACCAGCGGCATGAACCTGCCGCTCAAGGTGGGGCCGATGCTTTCCCTGGCTGACATTGCGGTGGTGACGAAGATTGACAGGGTGTCCCAGGCCGAGCGGGAGGTGTTCCGTGCCAGGATCCAGGAGGTGGCCCCCCTGGTGAAGATCCGCGAGGTGCATGCCTTGCACGGCATTGGCATCGATCCGCTCCTTGATTATCTTGATCAAAGCCCGGACGTGCTCTTCAACGCCGATAACTCTCCAAAACGGATGCTGCTCCGTGGCAACCCGCCGGTGGGGACCTGCACCATCTGTGTCGGCAAGAAAGAGATCGGCTGGCAGTCCCACTTCGGCGTGGTCCGGCCCCTGGAAAACCAGACCTTTTACCGCGGGGAGTGACCATGTCTCAGCGCATCTATTTCGACAACTCGGCTACCACCCAGCTGGACCCAAGGGTGCGGGAGGCGATGCTTCCTTTTCTGGAGAACATCTTCGGCAATCCCTCCAGCATGCACCGGGTAGGATTGGAGGCACGCCAGGCTGTGGAGCTTGCCCGGCAGCAGTTGGCTGTGCTACTGGGTGCAAGCACTGAGGAGATTGTTTTTACGGGAAGCGGCACTGAGGCGTCTAATCTGGCCCTGGTCGGTGTTACACAGGGTGGCGCTGATTGCCACATTATCACCAGCAGCATAGAACATCCGGCAGTGCTGATGACCTGCCGTGCCCTGGAACGCTTCGGGGTCAGGGTGACCCGCCTTCCTGTGGACGCCGACGGCATCGTCGATCCCGCTTCCCTGACCGCCGCCTTGCGTCCGACAACGCGGCTAGTCTCGGTCATGGCCGCCAACAACGTGGTCGGGACACTGCAGCCCATTGCAGAACTGGCCAATATTACGAGGAAGCACGGCGCTCTGTTTCACTGTGACGCGGTGCAGGCGGTTGGCAAGATACCGCTGGATCTGGCGACCCTGCCGGTTGATCTTCTCTCCCTGTCTGCCCATAAATTCCATGGTCCAAAAGGTGTTGGCGCCCTTTATGTACGCCAGGGGGTCAAGCTTGAGCCCCTTATCCATGGCGGGGGTCAGGAAAAGGGTTTGCGCTCGGCAACGGAAAATGTGGCCGGCATAGTCGGCCTGGGTGCTGCGGCAGCTATCGCCATGGAAGAGATGGCCGCCGAGGCAGCAAAAATGGTTTGTCTGCGCGATCGGCTCCTTGACCGGCTCATGGAGCGTATCCCAGAGGCGTATCTCATCGGTCACCGCTATCGGCGCCTGCCAGGGCATATCTGTCTGGGGCTCGCCGGCAGGGAAGGTGAAGCGATCAAGTTGCTGCTGGCCCTGGATGATGCCGGCATCGCCGTCTCCACCGGCAGTGCCTGCAGCGCCAACCATGCCAGCGAGCCTTCCTATATTCTGTCGGCCATGGGCTTTGATCCGCTGCGAGCGCGGGGTTCGCTTCGTATAACCCTTGGCCGTTTCAACACCGAAGAAGAGGTTGACCAATTTGTCGACCTTTTCTGCCGTCAATTTACCAATTAAGGAGCAACCACAATGAGTGAATCAGCAAGTATGATTGATATCGACGATCTTCCCGGCCTGAACTGCGGCGTCTGCGGTTTTCGTCTCTGCAAAGAGTTTGCGGAGAAGCTGAAAACAGATCCCGGTCTGCTACCGCGCTGCATCCATCTCTCTGACAATCTTCATGCAGCCCCTAATGTCGCTGCGCCCCCTGAAGCTGCAAGCGCTTGTGGCGGCTGTGGCAGCAGTTTGAGTTGTGACACAGCCGTTGACAGCGATAAAGAAGCCCCCTGGCTCGATTCTCTGGGACGGGAATTCGATTTCTATCTGGAGCATTTCCCCGAAGAGCCAGGCCCCCGTGAAATCATTCTGCCCCACAACCCAATCCTTAGCCGAGAGATGGATATACAGCCTGGCGACATCCTCATTGGCCGCCCACTGGGCATGTCCTGTGGCTGCCCTATCACCCATTGTGGCATAGTCATGGAGGCCGATCATCGTACCGGCGTTATCGTCTGGTGCGTAACCGGGCCACTGACACCACGGGAAAAAGGCTTCAAGGATATCGGTTATTATATTGCCGAGGGGTATGAGGGGCTGATTGCAAAATCAAGACAGGAGCTGAAGATCGGCATGCGCTATTACTTCCAACCGAGCATGTGCATGTTGCAGTGGCGACACAGCGGCCTGGTGAACTATCTGAACCGGACCGCCAGTGGAATGCAGGTGAGGGTGGAAGGTTTATGGATAGGTTGAATTCAATTTAATAGGAAGTGGGAAAGCTGATAAAATTGTTTGACAATGGAAGTCTAATGAATTATAAAACTACTAAGTTGATAGAATAAGAACTGTAAAACAAAAAGCAGACCGACCGGCGAAACCGGAGGTGTCGAGCGCAAGTACATGCGCGACACCTCCGGTTTTTTTGTTTTTACGGCTGCTACCTAGGATGGGCAATGAATGAACGTTGGAGCATAAAAATAACCGGAGCACTGCAGAATATGGTGGCCATCGGCGCATTTCTCGTGGTCTGGGAGGCGCTGCCGCGCCTGGGCCTGATTGATACCTTCCTCCTGCCACCGGTATCGGTGGTACTGAAAAAGTTGTTCAGCCTTGCTTTTTCCGGTGATCTCAATGGTCACCTAATGAGCAGCTTGCGCCGGTCCTTGTCCGGGTTCGGCCTTTCCATCGCCATCGGCATTCCCTTGGGCGTGTGCATGGGATGGTTCAAGCGTTTCGAGAAGTTGGTCGATCCGCTGCTGCAGGTTTTCCGCAATACTTCGATTCTGGCCCTGTTTCCGGTCTTTATCCTCATATTCGGACTGGGTGAAGTTTCCAAGGTGGCAATCATCTTCTGGGGCACCATCTGGCCCACATTGCTCAATACCATCTCCGGAGTCAAGAGCACAGACCCGCTCCTGGTCAAGTCGGCACGCTCCATGGGCGTTTCCCAGATTGTCCTTTTCTGGAAGGTGGTGATTCCGGCCGCTCTGCCATCCATTTTGACCGGCATCCGCCTTTCAGCAGCCAATGCAGTGCTAATTCTGGTTGCGGCAGAGATGCTCGGTGCAAATTCAGGGCTGGGATTTTTCATCTTTTATTCAGAACAGGCCTATGCCATTCCCGAAATGTACGCGGGCATAGTGGCTATTTCCATACTTGGCTGCATGGTTAACTACACCCTTATTGGATTTGAACGAAGGCTGACAGGCTGGAAGGAACGAGCCAATAGACCAAAGTTGAAAAAAAAGGAGAGATTATATGAAACGTTTGTTGATCTGGACCGGGGCTTTAACAGCCCTGACATTGTCCATTGCTGGAGGCCGGGCAGTCGCCAATCAGGAGCAGAAACTGGATGTGGTCAAACTGCAGGATTGCTATGTTCCCACATCGGTCCATTCACTGTATGTGGCCGATGAACTGGGTTTTTTCCGGGAAGAGGGGATCAAGCCGGAATTCGTCGGGGTTATTCCCCCGGCACAACTGGTGGCGGCGGTTATGGCCGGCAAGGTGGATGTGGGGGGCGCCCATGCCAACCGCACCATTGCCGGGATTAATGCCGGGGCCAAGATCAAGGCGGTAGCCGGCAACACCGAGACCACCAAAGATAAGCCCCACATGATCTACCTCACCCTGGAAAATAGTCCGCTGAAAGCGCCCAGGACCTTCTGGGCAAGCGATTGGCCATCATGGCCTTTGGTGGTTGCAATGAATACACCCCCTATGAGTATTTGCGCAAAAAAGGCATAGCTGATCCCAAGGGGAAGATACCCATTGTTACTACGCCTCCGGGCAGAGAAATCGACGCCTTGCGTCGCGGATCCGCCGACTGGGCAGGTGTACACATGAACCCGCAAGACGTGGCCCGGCTGGGGGGGCTGCGGATACTTTTCACCGATTACGACGTCTGGGGAGGGGTCGGTGGTGCTACGCCGCACTATTTTTCGGCAAAGTTCATCAAGGAGAAGCCGGAGGTTGTCAGGCGTTTCGTCAAGGCCATTGCCCGGACCAACAACTGGATCAATGAGAATCCCCAGAAAGCTGAGCTGATCCATGCAAAAAGGGCCAAGATCGACCCTGCCACCGTCAGCGTCAATGCTTACACTAAAAACGGCCAAATAAAGAACGATTCCATCCAGCTCTGGATCGATATCCTCAACAGTTACCATGAGCTGAAGGGGGGCATCAAGAGTTCGGATATCTACACCGACGCATTCAATACAACGCCGGAGGAGAAGAAAAAAGGCAAGGCTGCAGCAACCTCGAAAAAGAAGGGCTGATGCTGGCGCTTGAACAATAAACAAAGGAGAAAAACTATGGGATTGAAAGAGGATAAAGTTGTACCGGGGCGCGAAGATCGGGTCGCAGCCTGCATGGCCTTTGGTGGCTGTGCCAGTGGTATCGACAAGCAGGACAAGATCTGTCTCAAGAACAATGAACGGGGATTTTCCCAGGCCGGCCTGTGCCAGTTGCTGCCGACCTTGGGCATGCTCCTGACCCTGCCGGAAACGGCGGTGATCGTCCATGGTGCCATCGGTTGCGGTTCCACCGGTTTCGGCATGAATACCAGCATCCGTCTCCATCATCTGTTGCGCGGCAACCCCAACGCCAAAGACAGCCTCTGGTTTTCCACCAATCTGGATGAGTCGGACGTGGTCCACGGCGGCGAGCAGCGCCTGGAGGAGACAATTCTCACGGTTAACGAAAAGTACAAGCCCAAGTCGATCATCGTCATGCAGACCTGCACACCATCCATAATCGGCGACGACCTGGTGGGGGTGATCGAGAAGTTGCGGCCGCTGATCGAGACACCGCTCCTCTATTCGCACTGCGAAGGGTTCAAGACCAAGGTCTGGGCCACCGGCTATGATGTGGCTTTCCACGCCATGGTCCATGGTTTTATCGAGAAGGACAAGGAAGGTCCGCCGCCGCGCAAGAACGGACGCAAAGCGACCGAGCGCCCCATTGTCAACGTCATCAACCTGGCCTCCATGGGCAAGCCCGACGAGATTGAACTGGAGCGGCTCTTGAATGCAATCGGCATCGATGTGGTCATCGGCCCCAACTTTGCCGACCGGGAGACGGTCCGCCGCATGACCCAGGCTGACCTCACCGTCAGCGTCTGTCCCACCCACGATGATTATTTCGTCCACTACCTGAATACGGAATACGGCATTCCCTATGTCCTCAGGGATATGCCCATCGGCCTGGAAAATACCCGCCGCTGGCTGTTGGATATTGCCGGCAATTTTGGCTTGGAAAAAGAGGCCCTGGCCCTGATCGCTGCTGAAGAAGCAAAGGTGAAAAAGGCCGTGGTGAAATATCTCCCCGCCTTGAAGGGGATCAAGGTCTTCCTTTCCGCCGGAGAATTCCGGGCCGTCGTTACGGGCGGCCTGTTCCAGGAACTGGGCATGGAGATTGTCGGCCTGCGCTCCTACCACCACGACGATTTCGGCACCGAATTCTATGCCCGCCTTCTGGAAGCCCAGGAGGGGAAGGATTTCCCCATCGACATCGCCAACTTTCAGCCCTTTGAGCTGGTTAACCTGCTGAAAAAAGTAAAGCCGGATCTTTTCTGCGGCCATGTCTTCGACAATGCCTGGGCGGCCCGCCTCGGTTATCCAACCATCACCATCTTCCGTATTTTCGACCACTACGTGGGCTATCGGGGCTATTACGAGGTGGCGAAGAAGGCGGTGCGCAACCTGCGTAATCATGCCTTCAACACCAAACTGAGCCAGAATGTTCCCGATGCCTACCGCAAGGAATGGTACGAGAAGAGCCCCTTTGCTTATATCAAGACCGAGAGCGCCGGTGCCTCATCCGATCCGGAAGTTGCGGCGGCATAAGCTTCTTTCCCTGTGATGGGGGAGATCGAGGCAGAGTTGGCCGGTTGGGTTATAATGCAACCCTGGCCCTCTCCCTAGCCCTCTCCCATAAAGGGAGAGGGGACTTTAATTCCTGCCCTCCCTTATGGGAAAGGGAACTTCAATTCCTCCCTTCCCTTTATGGGAGAAGGGACTTCAATTCCTCCCCTCCCTTTATGGGAGGGGCTGGGGGAGGGCACAAGGCAGCGATTTTACGCCAAACTCAATAACGCAATAATAACCGGACACTGCTGCCTGGCCCTTTAGGCCCGCTGTTTGGATCCCCTTTTTTAAAGGGTAATAAAACTATCAATTCAAGGAGACTTACATGAGCACCCATATAGAACGACCCCGTTACCAGTGCGCCCTTGGCGGAGCGCTGGTAACCATAAATTCAATTGAACGGGCGGTGGCAATCGTCCATTCTGCCCCCGGCTGTGCTGCCAGCGCCGATGGCGCGGCTACCGTCGGTTCCGGTTACTGGGGAACCAATGTCACCGACGGCAGGGCAACACCCAGCACCAATACCATCGAGCGGGAGGTCATCTTCGGTGGCGAGGAGCGGCTGGCAGAGCAGATTGCCGCCACCCTGGAGGTGGTGGATGCCGATCTCTATGCCGTTATCACCGGCTGCATGACCGATATCATCGGTGATGATGTGCGGGCAGTTGTGGGCGAATTTCAGAAACAGGGCAAGCCGGTCATTGTGGCGGAAACCGGCGGTTTCAAGGGTGATTCGGCAGTGGGCGCCGATTTTATCTGGGAGGCGATCATTACCCAGTATGTGGAAAAAGGGCTGGCCAAAGATCCGAAACGGGTCAACCTGTTCGGCTTCGTTCCGGCCCAGGATGTGTTCTGGCGTGGCAATTTGCTGGAGCTGAAGCGGCTGCTGGGGCTGCTGGGGATTGAGGCCGGCACTTTTTTGACCCCGTTCGATGACCTGAAGGATCTGAAAGAGGCATCGCGTGCTTCCCTGAATATCGTCTTTTCCGACGTGCATGGGGTGAAGCCGGCCCATATTTTCGAATATACCCATGGTACCCCCTTCGTCAGCGAACCGCTCCCCATCGGCCCCACGGCCACGGAGGAGTTCCTGCGCCGCATTGCTGCACGATTGAACGTGGACAACGAGACACTGGAGCGGGTGATTGCCGCGGAGAAGGAGCACTACTACCGCTTCATCAATCCGCTTACCGATTTATTCACAGATCAGGATTTTCAGCGCTTCGGCGTCGTCATCGGCAATGCCGACTATAGCTATGCCGTCAACAGGTTCATCGCCGACGACCTGGGCTGGATTCCCTATTATACAGCAGTGACCGATCTGCTGAATGATGAACAGAAAGAGGTTGTAACGGCCCGGCTGGAGACGATTCCGACGGATCTGCGCCCGAAAGTGATCTTCGAGACGGATACCGACCGCATTACCGAAAGACTAAACAATGAGCTGGAAAAGGAAAATGATCCTTACGGGACCCCCATCAGCCCAGCCTTTGTCATTGGCAGCAACCTTGACCGGCCTCTGGCTGCGGGATTAAAGGCAGGTTTCTGGGGGGTCTCCTATCCCATCACCAACCGTATCGTCACCGACCAGTTCTATACTGGCTTTAGAGGTGGGCTGCACCTGGCGACGGAGTTGATCAGCGTACTGGTAGCAAATAGATAAATGTGTTATTTCTCCTCCTTGATGTCTCATGAGAAACATCAAGGAGGCTCCAGTGAGAAATATAAAAGACGTCATGGATGAAACAATGAAAAAACAGGGCCCGGTGCGCATCGCCATCAACGGTTTCGGCCGCATTGGCAGAACGGTGTTGCGTCAGGCCCTTCGTCAGCCAAATGTGAAAGTCGTCGCCATTAACGATCTTGCCGATTCGTCCATGATCATGCATCAGCTCAAGTACGATTCGACCCATGGTGTCTATCCCGGTAGCATAAAGCTGCGGGGCGATATCATGACGATTGGCGGCCAGTCGATCCGACTGCTGCATGGAAGCACTCCGGCGGATCTTCCCTGGTTCCAGGAGAAGGTGGATGTGGTAATCGAGGCCACCGGACGCTTCACCTCCCGGGCTGCCGCTGCGGTACATTTGAGTGCCGGTGCCGGCCGGGTAATAATTTCTGCACCTGCAGCCGATGCCGATCTTATGGTGGTGATGGGGATCAATGATCATGTCTATGACCCCAGTCGTCACACGGTCATTTCCAATGCGTCATGTACCACCAACTGTCTGGCGCCTCTCCTCAAGGTGCTCCACGAATCCTTCGGCATCAAAAAAGCTCTCATGACCACAGTTCATCCCTACACCAACAATCAGCCGCTCCACGATTCTCCCCATTCTGACTTGCGGCGGGGCAGGGGGGGCGCCCAATCAATCATTCCTACGACGACAACGGCCATTCAGGCTGTGGTCCAGGTCCTGCCGGAACTTTCCGGCAGGATTGATGGCATGGCCATCCGTGTGCCGACTGCAGCTGTGGCCAATATTGATCTGGTGGCAGAGCTGGAAAACCGGGTTGATACGGCCATGGTCAACGCTGCTTTTGCCAAGGCAGCAAAAGGCCAACTAAAGAATATCGTCGCTGTTACCCAGGAACCGCTCGTTTCCACCGATTTCCAGGGGAGCAGATATTCAGCCGTCCTTGATGCTCCCTGCACCTGCGTCATTGACGGTAATCTGATAAAGATCCTGGCCTGGTACGACAATGAGAGCGGTTATTCAAACCGCCTGCTCGACCTGATCAATTTGATCGGCAGGTCTTACCCATCCTGACCTTCAGCCTGAGAGGGAACTCATTCCAATGCATTCTGATGTCCATGCCGCAGCCAATCGCGCCCTCTCCAGCCTCCTTGCCATAAATCTCCTGGCTGGTGTCGCTACCGGAATGCTGCAGATGGCAATCCCTCTCTTTGCCTTGTCGCTCAAGGCGAGCACAGTTCAGTTGGGCTATATTTCCGGCGCCGGCGGGATCGGGCGCCTTCTGGTGGTGATCCCGTCCGGACTGCTCATTGATCGCTACGGCGCCAGGCTTCTTTTTCTAAGCAGTACCATCCTCAGTGCTTTGTCGGTTCTGGCACTGCTCTGGACGAAATCCCCGACTATGCTCATGTCCGTGATGGTTTTGCAAAGCATGGGGCAGGCAGTCAGCTTTCTTGCTTTGCAGGCAGGGTTTCTGAAACGGCTTCCTTTTTTAGCAGCGGGAAAAGCCGGCTGGCAGCGGGGCGCAACTCAAATCGGTTACTACCTCATGGGGCCGCTTCTGTGTGGGATATTGCTGCAGGACAGCTGGTTCCGTGGTGTGTTCGGTATTGCAAGTGGAGTTCTTGCTGCTGCTCTTTGCCTTTCCTGGTATCGGCGTCGACAGGGTGCCCGTGAGGTAACTGAGCCTGCTCTTGGCCATGGGATGGGGGAGCTGGCACAACTGCGCACACTGCTTGGAAGCAGGACGCTCAACCAAGTTCTCACTATTGAATGTCTTGGTGCGGCAGCCTTCAGCATTTTCCGGTCCTTCATCGCGCCGGTGGCTGTAGGATTACAGCATCTGCAGGTCAGCCATGTCTCTTTCCTCATCCTTTCTCAAGGAATGACGGCCATGTTCATGCTTCTGGGATGTGGGTCAATGCTGAAACGTGTGACGCCGCAGCGGCTTTATCCCATAGCGGGTATAGTGGCAATTGCGGGAAGCTTGTTTATTGCAGGCGCAGGGAATTTTCCAATGCTCGGGCTTGGCGCCGTTATTTTCGGGTGCGGTACCGGACTGATGAGTTTGGCCAGTCTTTCCTTGATCGGCCAGGTTCAAGGCGAAAAAGGCAAGATTGCCGCTCTCTTCAGCTTCAGTATTGGCCTGGGCAGCACCATTGGGCCAATCCTTGCCGGTTATCTCGGCGAATTACTTTCACTCAAGATGGTCTTTCTCACCACTGCCCCTTTTATCCTCTTGAGCTGCTTGCTGTTTTTACCAGCAAAAGAAGCCGCTGTAATAATCGGTAGCCAGGGTGATTGAGTGTTTCCCCTAAAAAAGTGTTGACAGGGAAATACATTATGAGTATTATTAGTCGATAGTTTAAATAGACTTTTGGTTCACTTGACGCACAAGAGACCGGCTGCCCATACGCTCCGGTCTCTTTTTGTTTGGATACATCAAAAGGTACAAGGGGGCTCCATGAAGATTATTGTGATAGTTACTCTGTTTGCAGATTCTGACCTTCGGATCTGTATTTGCCTCGACAAACAATGCTAACGAGCGGGTAATCGCCTATCCACGAGTGGTGCTTTACTCTGCACCGTGGTGTACCAGTTGCAATGCAGCTAAAGACTATCTGACAAAGAATCATATTCCTTTCGTAAAGAAAGATGTGTCTGTAGACGACAAATATCTGGAAGAAATGTCGAACCGTTACAAAAGCAGAGCGGTACCAGTGATTGTGATTGGCAACGATCAAAAGGTATTGCGAGGCTTTGTCCAGGAAGTCTTCAGTAAAGCTTTCCTTGAAGTGTTGGCTGCTAACAGGCAGTAAAGCCAGAACAAAATTAAAAGGTTGACCAGGTGAACTGGAGGCCGATCCCGTAGGGGGTCGGCTTTTTTATTTTAAAGGAGAGGGCGCCATGGAAGAGATCCAAGGGAAAACGGAACGAAGGCGAGCAGGCAAGAGTGGCACGAGAATGAGGCGCATGGCACTGAACACCGGTTGTTTGGCAATGATCACAGCAAACCTGCTTTTGCCAGGATGCAACCGCACCAAGGTGCCGCTGAATCCAGAGGATTACGTGGAAATTGACAATCCGTTAAACGAAGGGAATCCAGCTGAAAACTCCAGGATATGGGTACCAAAAAGCTCAGTGAATAATGGGCTTCCCAGAGGGATAGCGCTGGTCGGCAAAGGATACGACAAGCTGACCGCCGGCAAGGAAATTCCTGCTCCCTCAGGGGACACAACCAATACGCTACGACACCGGTTGCTTCTTGTTGATGAGGACGGCAGTCCGGTTGGCAAGCAGTTCCGGGAGATCATTCGCTCCAGCTGCATAATTCGTCCGCTTCAAAAACAGCAGGCGCAACCATCTGCTTCAGCTGAGGAGAAGCTGGCTCTTGTTGCCGACGCTGCAACCCAACCGGGTAGCGGTCCCGTGCTGCTTTTGAGTTTTAGTGATGCTGACCAAACTGGAGCCGTCATAAAAGCGGATCTCTATGACAGCCGCGGACCGGTCCTGGTTCGGTCCTTAACCGTCAAAGTGCCCGTGCCGGAGAAGGGTGAGACACGGGAAGAGGCACTGCAAAGGGCAGTCAGCGGGCTGGCGGTTGCTGTTCAAGACACACTCAGCCGAGCCCTTTGGTATGCCAAGGTCGTCGGACTCAGCGGTGAGCGTATCTATGTGGATGCCGGTCTTGAAGCCGGCTTGAAGCAGGGGCAGCGACTAAAGGTGTATCGCGGTGGCGAAGTGGTCAAGGGACTAGGCTTTGCTCCAGGCAACAGTATTACCACGTTTACCCTTACCGATTATGTCGGTCCGGATGGCTCTTTCGGGGTATCTGCAGATGCCGCCAAAGTTCAGCCGGGCGATTTTGTAGAAATGGAAAAATGACATGCATTACCAACCAAGGAGGAGAAAAATGAATAAGAAAATTTCTGTATTACTGGCTGCGGCACTATTTGCCGCAACACCGGCCCTGGCCGCTGATCCCGCCCCGACCAATGGTTCCCCACAAGCCCCTTTCAACTGCGACTTCGAGCCGGCTTGCGAGGTGGCTCCGGGCTATTACGGGAAAATTTCCGCACCGGCATCAAGTAAGTTCAACCTCTCTATCGGCGGTTTCATAAAGCTTGATTCAGCCTACTACACGACCAATTTCGGTCCGACTGCCTACTTTACCCCGACCAACGTGCCAAAGAATTCTTCCACGGCCGGCCAGAAGGATCAGACGATCTTTTCAGTCAAGCAGTCTCGCCTGTGGTTCAGGCTGAACGGTCCTACACTGGTGGGTGCTAAGACCAATGGCCTGATTGAATTCGATTTTTCCAACGGTAACGATACCAGCAGTGCAGGAAATCTGAATGCCACTCCCCGTCTCAGGCATGCTTTCGGCAATCTGGATTGGGGTAAGACCCAGGTGCTCTTCGGTCAGACGTCAGATCTTTTCGGAATTATCTCCGGCAATACAATAGATTTCAACTCTGGCTCCCAAGCAGGATTCTTTGGCGGCACACGTAATCCCCAGCTCAGGGTGACCCAGCGCCTCGAGCTTAATAAGGACAACTCCATCAAGTTAAGTCTTGCAGTTCAGCAGCCATACCAGAGCAATTACCTGAATAACGGCACAAATGGTGCGCCCGGGAGCACAGCAGGCGATTCATGGGGAGCCATACCGAACGTTGCAGCCCAAGCCCTGTTTGTCAGCAAGGCCCTTGGTGTCTCGCCCGGCTACTATGGTCAGAGCTTGAATAGTCTAACCGCAGGCTTCACCGGACTTGTTGGTAGACAGGACGTGGCCGGTAACAATGATACGGTGGATTCATGGGGTGCTTCTTTCTACACCTTTGTGCCGATTATCAGTTCGGTGGATGGCAAGAGCAGGGCCAATACCCTTACCTTCGAAGGGCAAACCTATCTGGCCGCAAATGTAAACGGCGCTACTGCAGCTCAGTATGTGGGGACGACCGGCAATCTGCGATCTGCACGAGGGTTTGGGTATGGCACTCACCTCATTTATTATCCGACCCAGAATCTTGGCCTTTCGGCAGGTTATGGGCGCAGGCAGGCAATTCCGGCGTCTGATTACAAGTTCAATAACTTTGAACGCTACAATCAGACCATCTTCGCCAATGCCTCCTATGACCTTAATGCGGCTGTCAGGGTCGCAGCCGAGTACCAGCGTTTCGAAACAAAGTATGGCAATGTGACTAACGTTACCACGGCAGGCAGTTCGCTAGGCGGCCTGTCGGATCGTGGCGATGCCAATATTGGTCGTTTTGCTGTCTATTACTTCTTCTAGGAGTCTGTCGATGCCTCCGGGCCTTGCACCTGATGGTTTTTTAATCAGCCTTACTTTGTCGCTTTGTCAGCAAACTGAGACCCCGAATTTGGGGTCTTTTTTTGAGTAAGAGAAAGTAAAATAAAACCCCAGTTGTATAGTCGACAAAATAAATAGACTAAGTAGAAAAAGTTCTTGACTTATTAACTTGAGACAGTTACGATTGTTTCCACAGCAGGGAACAAAAGTACATTTTCATGCTTGCATCCGTTCAGAAAATCATTTTTCTCAGAGGCCAGTATGGAGATCAGGGTGGCCGTTGCAAGTAGCAATGGCACAACCATAAACGAACATTTCGGTAAAGCAAAAAGCTTCACCGTTTATCGGCTGATCGATGAGAAATGGCAGCATGTGGAAGAGCGTTCCAACCTGCCTCCCTGCAATGAAAACTGCCACAGTGATGCATTGCTGGAACAGACCGCTTCCCTGCTCAGTGATTGCCAAGGGGTCATCGTCAGCCAAATCGGTCCGGGTGCCATGGATACACTGCTCTATCGCAACATTCTACCTTTTGCCCTAAGCGGCTCCATTGAAGGTGCTTTAGAGACGGTCCGCGAATCGAAGCTGTTCCGGGTCCGCAATAAAATCAAATAAACCCGCCACGAGGCAGAATCGGCAATAATGTAAAGGAGATCAATCACTATGGCACACATTGCAAACAACCTTACGGAGCTGATCGGCAGAACCCCACTGTTGCGCCTTAACCGACTTGTGGAAGGGGGGGCGGCTGAAGTGGTGGCAAAGCTGGAGTCGTTCAATCCCGGAGGCAGCGTCAAGGACCGGATCGGCTTTTCCATGATCAAAGATGGCGAAGAAAAGGGGCTGATAAGCAAGGATACTGTGATCATTGAGCCCACCAGCGGTAACACCGGTATAGCCCTGGCCTTTGTGGCAGCGGCAAAAGGATATCGGTTGATCCTGACCATGCCCGACACCATGAGCATCGAGCGGCGCAACCTGCTCAAAGCATACGGTGCCGAACTGGTGCTGACCCCTGGAGCCAAGGGAATGAAAGGTGCCATAGAAAAGGCCGAGGAACTGGCGGCTGCGACTCCCAATTCTTACGTCCCCCAACAATTTAAAAATGCTGCTAACCCCGCCATTCATCGTGCTACTACAGCCGAGGAAATATGGGCCGATACGGATGGCAAGGTGGACATTCTGGTTGGTGGCGTCGGCACCGGTGGCACCATCACCGGTATCGGTGAGATTATCAAAGGGCGAAATCCCGACTTCAAGGTGGTGGCGGTGGAACCGTACGATTCGCCGGTCCTTTCCGGAGGCGTAGCCGGCCCCACAAAATCCAGGGCATTGGTGCCGGCTTTGTCCCGGGTGTACTGAATGCTGAAATTATCGATGAAATCTATAAAGTCAAAAATGAAGAGGCCTTTGAAACTGCCCGTCGTGTTGCCCGGGAAGAGGGGGTTCTGATTGGTATATCCGGCGGCGCGGCTGCCTTTGCTGCCGCGCAGATCGCCAAGCGGCCGGAGAATAAAGGGAAGCGGATCGTGGTGATCCTGCCTGACACCGGGGAACGGTATCTATCCACTGCGCTGTTCCAAGAGATATAGACAGTTTTCATCCGGAAAGGGTGCTTTTCCGCCCTTGCGGTGTCAATCTCTGGCTGTTGATTAATAATTAAACCTGCGAAAATTCATTTGACTGACCAGAAAACTGGAGGTCAAGGATCGAGCGCTTAACGCGTCCCTTTCCTTGGCCTCCTTTTTTTGTTTCTTCAGCTAAAACTGTGGATCGAATGATCAAAAGACATGGACGGAAAAAATGCATGAAATTACCCTGACCAATATTTCATATGCCTACGGTGAGCAATCGGTTCTGGCTGACATCAACTTTACGGCGGCAGCAGGAGAATTCGTCTGTCTTCTGGGGCCCTCCGGCTGTGGCAAAAGTACACTGCTCCGGCTCCTTGCCGGCCTTGCGCAACCCACCAACGGTACCCTGACTCTTGATGGTAAGCCAATCAAAGGACCGGGACTGGACCGGGGGGTGGTCTTTCAGGACTACAGCCTCTTTCCCTGGATGACTGCCGGGCAAAATGTGGTACTGGCGCTGGAGCAGGCTTTCCCTGAGAAATCCAGGGCCAAGCATCGTCAGACGGCTCAGGCGTATCTGGAAATGGTTGGCTTGAACGGTGTCTTTGACAAGCTACCAGGAGCCCTTTCCGGAGGCATGAAGCAACGGGCGGCCATAGCCAGGGCCTTTGCCATCAATTCCCCGGTGCTGCTCATGGATGAGCCGTTCGGTGCGTTGGATGCCATCACCCGCGCCAGGCTGCAGGATCTGCTGCTGCAACTGTGGCAGCAGAATACCGCTGAACGCAAGACTGTATTTTTCGTCACTCACGATGTGGAAGAGGCCATCCTCCTGGCCAGCCGGGTGGTGGTCATGGGGCTGAACCCGGGTTCAATAAGAGGCGTATTTAATGTGGATATTCCGCGTCCGCGGCAACGTCAGAAGTTGTACGGCGATCCCGCTTTTCTGGCGCTGCGCGACCGCCTCATAGCCGAGCTCCATGCCGATGTGCTGGACGAATTGGATGAGGGGAGAACGGTACGTACTGCAGGTGAGGGCATCTGACTATGGGGGCGGCCTTCACGCCAGCTCGACGCCGTCCTCGGAGTTTACTTGTGCGGCGTAGCCTGGCTACGCCTCCGCGTGAACTCTTCCGGGCGACGCCGATCTGACCAAAGTCCACCCCCTTTACCACCCTCATCTATTGGGCTGGGGAGCTAACGTAATTGCAAATTACCTAAAACATCATGCTGAGAGACAGCAGAAAGAGAGTCACACATGAAACGAATTGTATCCATGATTCTTACCATTGCCCTGCTTGCCTTGGGGGCTGCCGGCAGCCAGGCTGCAGAGCTGAAGAAGCTGAAAGTCGGCTATCTGCCAACCTCTGGGCATCTGCTCTATTTTGTTGCCAAGGAGAAGGGGTTTTTCCAGCAGGAGGGACTTGATGTGGAGCTGTTCCGCTTCTCAAACTCTGGCGAGGGACTGACTGCCATCAAGACCGGCAAGCTCGATGCTGGTTCCTTCGGCACCTCGGCGCCCTTGGCCTTCATTGCCAAAGGCGCGGATTTTACCATTTTTGGTGGCCAGATGGGGGAGGGGCATGCCCTGATTGCCAAGCCGGAAAAAGCTGAACGGTTCAAGAACCTGAAAAATTACAAGGGGGCTACCATAGCAGCCGTCAGGCTAGCCACCGGCGACGTGGTCTTCCGTGCCGCCCTCCATACGGCAGGGCTCGACTGGAAAAAGGATCTGACCATCAAGGAATTCGATTCGCCGGCGGCGGTGCAGGAGGCGGTGAAGAAAGGGACGGTGGATGCCGGCCTTACCTGGATTCCCTATTACACCATGGCTGAAAAACAGGGGTTGGTGGTGGTCAAATACTCCGGCGACGTTATCAAGTCCCATACCTGTTGCCGGCAGGTAGCTCTTACCACGACTCTTAAGGATCGCCAGGCAGATTTCGAGAAGTTCCTTGTGGCCCTGCTCAAGGCCTATCGGTTCTATCAGACCAATAAGAACGAAACGGTAGATATTGTTGCCAAGTACGTACAGATCGACAAAACGGATCTGAACAAGGACATCTATGGCGGCCATCTGCTGGTCAGCCCCGATCCGCACAAGAAATCAGTGCTCCAGTTCTGGGATTTCATGAAACAGGCCGACTACATAACATCAACAGAAAAGATCGAAAACCGGGTTAATACCGCAATCTATGCCGGAGCACTGGCGGCTCTGGTGAAGCGGGAGCCGAAAGAAAAACTCTGGAAGAACCTGGACAAGGAATTCCGGGCAGGTGATGCAAGCCTGCACATCCAGAAACACTGAAAACATGCTCCCCCTTCATTTGCGCACCAAAGGAAGGGGGAGGGGGACTCCATGACAAGACTCATAACAATAGCCAATCTGCTTTTCATCATCCTGGTCGCAACCTTGCTTGTGACAGTAGACAAGGGGTTTCCCGACCACCTTCTGATTGTGACACTGGCAATTGAGCTGATCTACCTGGTCAGGCTTACCTTCTCCCGTGATGAAAAGGGGCGTTCCAGTGCCGGAGACGTGGCGGCCATAGTTTATGCGTTCCTGCTGCTCTGGTTTTTGATCACCGGAAAGTCTGCGCTGCTGGACAAGATGCTCTTTCCCCAGCCGGAGCCTGTATTGGAGCTGTTTGTGGCCGAGCTGCCGGATATGCTGAAAGGACTGGTCAACTCACTGATCCTGCTGGTGAGCGGCTACCTGCTGGCGCTGGCCACAGGGGTTCCACTGGGACTCCTGATCGGCTGGCGGGGTAGATTGTTTCGGGCGGTAAACCCCTTCACCAAGGTGCTGGGGCCGATTCCCCCCATTGTCTACATACCATATGCCATCGCTCTGTTGCCGAGCTTTCGGGCCGCTTCGATCTTTGTCATCTTCATCGGCGCCTTCTGGCCGATCTTCATCAACACCGTCCATGGGGTGTTCAATATCCCCAGGGGGCTGATCGATTCGGCACGGGTACTCAACCTGCGTGAGCCGACACTGTTGTTCAGGGTAGTTCTGCCTGGCGCCATGCCGTCCATCTGCACCGGGGCAACCCTTGGGCTGGTTTTCTCCCTGGTCCTGTTGACCGCGGCCGAACTGATCGGCGCCAATTCAGGCATCGGCTGGTATGTGAAGAACTTCGCCGACTTCGCCGATTACCAGCGGGTGGTTGTGGGCATCATCTTCATCAGCCTGGTGGTTACCGCAATAACCTGGGGGACGGAGCGCATTGAGAAACGCCTGCTCCGTTGGCGAAACTGATTGTTGAGCCTGTTTCAAAAGCCATGTGACGTATTGCCTGCCGTGGTTTCGGGAGTGAGTGACAGAGCCGCAGCGGCGAGCGGCAACACTCGCCTGAAGCAGAACAAAGCATGCACCGCCAGTAAACGGACACTCGATAGACGATATTGACAAGCAGTGCAAGGTCCGCAGCTGCGTGCGACCGAACGAACGGACGAAGCCGCGGCAGACGCCTTCCATAAAAAACAAAAAAACCAGGAGGTTTTTACAATGAACATATGCAAGAAGCTAGTCAATACCGCATTTACCATAATGCTGGCCGGTTCACTCGCAGCTCCGGCCATTGCTGCCAATAACAGACTGACACTCAAAGTCGGCTATGCCCCTGGCGGAGGCAGTGTTCTGACCTTCATTGCCAAGGACCAGCAACTGTTCGAGAAGGAAGGGATCGAGGTGGAACTGGTTCAGTTTGCCAGTTCTGCGGACGGGCTCAACGCCCTTAACAGCGGCAAAATAGATGTGGGTATTTCCTTCGGCACGGCAGGCCCGCTGACGTTCATTTCCAAGGGTTCCGATTTTTCCATTATCGGCGGCCACCTCTCCGGCGGACATCCGGTTCTTGCTCTGCCGGCCAAGGCAGGCCAATTCAAATCCATCAAGGATTTCAAGGGCAAGACTGTCGCCACTCCCCGCATATATACGGCCGACATTGTCTGGCGAGGAGCATTGAAACGGGCCGGCATCGATCCAAACAAAGATGTGAATATCATTGAACTGAAAAATCCATCTGCCGTACTTGAGGCGGTGAAATCGGGAAAGGTTGATGCCGGAATTGCCGCTTCTTCAGTCCTGGTCAAGGCCAGGGAATCCGGGGTAGCCATCGTCGGCTGGAGCAATGATTACTTCCCGCAGCATCCCTGCTGCCGGATAGTGGCCAAAGGGAAGGCGGTCAAGTCCAACCCGGAAGCGTATCGCGCTTTTCTACGGGCGGTTCTCCAGGCGGAAAAACTTAAGGCGAACAACCCTCGACTGGCAGTGGATGTGAATAAGAAATTTCTGGGCATGGACGAAAACATGGCCAAGGAATTTACACTGGAGCCTCACCAGCACGTTGATGTGGATCCCAACAAAAAAGGGGTGAAGCAGATGTGGGAGGATATGAAATCCATTGATTACCTGCAGACCGATGTGGATATCAGTCGCCACATCAACGTCGAGCTCTACCGTGACGCCTTGAACGAGCTGTTGCGACGCAACCCCAAGGACAAGTACTTCAAGAATGCAAAGAAGGTCTTTGCCAAGCAGAATCTATAACAGACAACTGGGACGATCTGCTGCGTTTCAGGTTACTCGGAAATTCAGCTACTTCAGAATATATTTCTCATGGTTCACTGGAGCTTTGATATGGGCCCTCTTTAGGCTCTTGGTTCTCATGGGTTCCGAAGCCCTGTCAGGAATTGCGGAGTTAATCGATGACGACAATGATAAAGAAATATGGCGGGTCCATGGCGCTGCTGGTGCTGTTGATGCTGCTTTTTGAAATCGCTACCGACCTGACCGGCTGGCTTGAGCCGGTCCTCTTTCCCGGATTGGTTAAAATCCTGCCGGAACTGAAGCGGTCTTTTCCCAAGCTTCTTCACGGACTGGTGAACTCCTTCGGGCTGCTTCTCCCCAGCTATGCCTTGGCGCTGGTGCTTGGCATTGGGGGCGGATTGCTGGTGGGCTTTTGTGGAAAGCTCAGGACATTATTGATGCCGATTTTCCGGGGTGTCAGCCCCATTCCGCCGACCATGCTGATTCCCTACGCCATAGCCATTCTGCCGACATTCTGGCTCTCATCGGCCTTCATCATCTTTGCCGGAGCCTTCTGGCCGATCCTGATGGGAACTATTCACGGGGTCACGCTTCTGGAGGAACGCTATCTCGATAACGCCAGTGCCTTGGGACTGCGCGGTTTCAGGCTGATGCGTACGGTCATTTTCCCCGGTGCCCTGCCGATGATTTTCAGTGGGGCCGGAATGGCGCTGGTTTTCAGTTTCATACTGCTGACCGTGGCGGAGATGTTCGGCGCCAAGTCGGGGATGGGGCACTTCATCCAGTACTATGCTGATTTTTCCGACTATCCTAAGGTCCTGGCAGGCATGATCTTCATGTCGCTGGTCATCGTGCTGATTATGGAACTGTTCGATCTGCTCCAGCGGCGGCTTCTCCACTGGACCGGCAAAAGATAGGAGCTGATACTATGCTACCGCAAGGCGATCACAATTCGCTGTTTGTCAACGAGATCCCCAAATGGGGGGAGCCATATCCAAACATCCTGAACCGCCGGTCGGTTCTGGAATGCCTGACCGACTATATACTGCAGGTGAACCACTGTGGATACAAGCCTGATCCGCGCAAGGTGCTGGCGGTGAGACAATCGGACAGAACGGCAACGCTACGCAACGCCTCCGCCCCCATTCGTCAGGAGGTATACTACTTCATCGAAGGCGAGCTATTCCCGAAGGATGGAACTACCCGCCTGAAAGAGGGACAGACCCCGGCCGAGCTTGCCGAGGAACTGCTGGCTGACCATTATGAGCAGCTCTACATCTGGACCGCATATGACTTTACCAAGGGTTCGCCACCAGGTTTCCGCAAACCCTTTGATAAGACAGTTATTGTCAAGGGTTCGGCCAACCCCAATCCCGGACGAATAAACAGAACTCGTACCGCCAAGGATGGAATCAATCCTGCGTTTTTTCTGCCTGACCCGATTCTGTCCAATCATGCTGCTGCGAGCATCATCCCCGACCTTGCCACTGAAGAGATCGTCAGCTTTGCCACAGAGCTGGTCAGGACCGATTTCCGCAACGCCTTTCCGGAGGGGGATAATTCTCCCATCTGGGATGATCCGCTGGTCGGCATCGCCTCCGCAGCCGATCCATTGTTCGAACGTTTCCAAGACAGCGAGGTGGTTGGACCATGTCACCGCCTTCCCGAGGAATGGCTGCCGGGTGCCCGTTCCATAATCAGCGTTTTTCTGCCGTTCACCGCTGAGATAACGAAAAACTATACACGGAACCAGCGCTATTCGGCAGTTGAGTTCTCATCAGGGAAATGGAACGGTTCCAAGTTCCTCAATGTGGTGCGCAGGGCATTGATTCGTTTTACGGAACAACATGGCGCCAGCGCCGTCGCTCCCAACATCGATGCCCGCTATGACTCTGACGGCTGGTGTCCGTTCTGGTCGGAGCGGCATGCTGCCCTTGCTGCCGGTCTGGGCACCTTCGGCCTGCACCAGAACTTTATCAGCGAAAAAGGTGCCTTGGGCCGTCTCTGCAGCGTGGTCACCACCCTTAACCTCCGGCCCACTGAGCGACCCTATACGGAAGTCTATGGCTACTGTCTGTACGCCCTTGACGGCAGCTGCCGGGCCTGCATCAACCGCTGCCCGACGGGGGCGATCACCGACGCCGGAAAAATAACAGGAAGATGCGAGACCCATGGCAACAAGGAGCATCTCAAGGACTGGAATTACGGCTCCTGCGGCCATTGCTCCACATGGATGCCGTGTTCGTGGGGCATTCCAGCTAAAATCCGGAACAGTTTATAAGGCAATATCCCAGAGAGGAAAGGAAAAAATAATGAGCTATTTCGACAATAAGGTGCCACCCAAACGGGAAGATCGGCTGAAGGCAGTAATCGCCCATAATGACAGCATCTGCGGCCTGGCCAAGCGGGCTGGGGGAGGCAAAGGCTGTCTGATCGACGACGGCGAACGGGGTTTTACCCAGGGTTCTATCTGCCTGCTGCTGCCAGCACTGGCCATGCTGAATTCGCTGCCGGACAACGTGGTGCTGCTGCACAGCGCCCTGGGTTGCGGTTCCTGCACCCATTCGCAAAATGCCAACGTGCGAATGGGGAGCAATAGCCGCCAGGGCAAGGCGAAAGACGGCCTGTGGCTATCCACGGCCCTGGATGAAACTGACGTCATCAGCGGCGGCGAGCCGAAGCTGGAGCAGGCCATCATCGAGGCGGACCGGCGCTACCGGCCGTCGAGCATCACCATCGTTGCCGGTTGTGTTCCGGGAATCATCGGTGACGATATCGATGGGGTGGCGCAGAAGATTCAGCCCCAGGTTAACGCCAGGCTGTTGCCGGTCCACTGCGAAGGCTTCAAGACCAAGATCTGGGCCACGGCCTATGATGCGGTCTACCATACCATCGGCCGAAACCTGCTGGAGGAGCGCGGGGTAACTAACCCGGCACCGGAAGACGAACTTGCTGTTTTGAAGGAGCAGCAACGGCTTGCACGCACTGTCAACCTGATGAACGTCTCTTCCATGGGGCGGATCGATGAACAGGAACTGGAGCGGCTCCTTAACTCCATCGGCCTGGAAACCAATGTCTTTCCGGTCTTCTCCCATCCAGATTCCTTCATCAAGGCGACCCGGGCCGCCCTTTCCATCAGCACTTGCCCGACCCATGACGACTATTTCCTCGGCTATCTGCAGGAGCGGTTCAATGTGCCGTCCATCATCAAGCACATGCCCATCGGTATTGAGAACACCAGCCTCTGGCTGCGGGACATCGCCGCGGTCTTTGGTGCCGAGGAGCAGGTGGAACGTTTGATTGCCGCTGAAGAGGCGGAACTGAAAGAAGCATTGCAGGAATTCCGCCCCCTGTTCGAGGGAAAGAAAGTTTTCGTCAGTGCCGGCGAGTTCCGTGCCCTGGCCACATCCCAATCTGCTGCAGGAGATAGGATTTGAAGTGGTTGGAATCCGTTCCTTCCACCACGATGATTTTGCCGACGTGGAGTATGAGAAGTTGGCCAGGGAAGCTAAAAGCGATTACGTGGTGGACATTGCCAACGTTCAGCCCTTTGAGGAGGCCAATTTGCTCCAGCGGCTGAAGCCGGACCTGTTCCTGGGCCACGCCAACGGCAACATGACCGCTGCCAAGCTGGGGATTCCCACCCATGTCATCTACAACACCGGCCTGGCCTATATCGGCTACCGTGGCGTCTATGAAATTGCCCGGCGGCTGTACCGCCAGCTGAAGAATCCGGCTTACAACCGGAACCTGTCTGAAAACCTCCGGCTCCCCTATACGGAGAACTGGTATGGTGCAGAGCCGTTTTCCTATCTGAATACCCGCGGGAGGGCTATCAATGAGTGAGCATTTTATCGAACGGGCGCGTTTCATGTGTTCCCTGGGAGGGGCAGTCGGTACGGTCACCGCTCTGCCCGGAGGGATACCGATCCTTCACTCCGCCTCGGGCTGCGCCGGCAACTTTGCCTGGACCCAGAACGGCGGCAGTGGTCTGCAAGTGGGGGGCTACTGTGGGTCGATGACTGTTCCCAGCTCCAACATGCAGGAGAACGAGGTGGTGTTCGGCGGTGAAGATCGACTGCGGGAACAGATCGAAAGCACTCTGAAGGTCATGGACGGTGGCCTCTATGTGGTCTTGACCGGCTGCGTGCCGGAGATGATCGGCGATGATATCTTTGCCGTGGTCAACGATTTCAGGGAGGAAGGTGCCCCCATAATCGGTGCCATCACCGGCGGCTTCAGGGGCAATTCCTACTGGGGGTATGACCTGGTGCTGCAGGCCCTGGTCAAGGATTACCTTACGCGTGGCTTGCCTAAGGTAAAGGGGAAGGTGAACCTGTGGGGGATCGTGCCGTACATGGACCCGTTCTGGCGCGGCAATCTTGAGGGAGCTCGCCAGTTGCTGGAATTTTTGGGGCTGCAGGTCAATACCTTCTTCACCCCGGCTGATACCCTGGATGACATCCGCACGGCTGGCGAGGCGGAGTTGAATATAGTCGTCTCAGATATCTATGGCCAGGAGGCGGCCAGGCAGTTCCAGGAGCGCCATGGCACTCCTTTCCTTACTCTGCCGCTCCCCATCGGGCCGTCGGCATCGGAGGAATTCCTTCGGGCCGTGGGCAACCAGCTGGCACTGCCGGCAAACCAGGTGGAAGCGGTTATTGCCAGGGAAAAGAAGCAGTATTACCAGATCCTGGAACCGCTCACCGACTGCTATAACGATCTGGACCTGCAGCGTTATGCGGTGGTGGTGGGAGATGGCAATTACGCCGTGGCCCTCAGCCGTTTCCTTGCCGATGACCTGGGCTGGCTGCCGGAGTTGACGGTTTGTACCGATCAGGCGAAAGAGGAAGAGAAGGCTGCCATTTCAAACAGGGTGGCGAATTTTTCCTCCGGCTATCAGACCAGGCTGGTGTTTGAGACCGATACCAGTGAGGTGCTCGGGCATCTGAATCGTCACTGGCAGCGCTCCAAGGGAGAGAAATATTACAATGCTTTCAGTCCGGCCTTTGTTGTAGGAAGCTCACTGGAACGTGAACTGGCGACGCAGCTGGGTGCGCCTCATCTGTCCGTTTCCTTTCCGGTGGCCAACCGGGCGGTGCTGGATCGGGGTTACACCGGTTTTCGTGGAGGTTTGAGGTTGGCTGAGGATTTGTTTTCTGCGGTGGTTGCGAACAGATGAAAAAAACGCCCTCCCCCTCGCTCCCTCCTTTATGCCCTCTGGGTACATAAAGGGAGGGGGTAAAGGAATTCACCCTCTCCCCTGGTGGGAGAGGGCTGGGGAGAGGGGGATATAAAGGAGGATCAGAAATGTCTGTAGAAAAGGAAAAACTATTCAAAGAGTTGGCCGACGCGGTGGTGGATATGGACGAGGATCTAGCCGTAGCCACCGCCGAAGCGGTGGTAGCCGGTGGATTTAATGCCTACGAAGCAATCGAAAAGGGGCTTTCGGCGGGCATGGAGCGGGCGGGGCAGTTGTTCGACGAGGAGGAGTACTTCATTCCGGAACTGCTCATGTGCTCGGATGCCATGTATGCCGGTATGGATGTGCTCAAGCCGCACATCAGGCAGGATGCGGTGGTGGAGAAGCGCCGGGTGGTAATCGGCGTCATCCAGGGGGACACCCATGACATCGGCAAGAACTTGGTGAAGATCATGCTGGAAACCTCCGGCTTCGACGTCACCGATCTGGGACGAGATATTCCCCCGGCACGGTTTGTCGATACAGCCAAAGAGATCAAGGCCGATATCATTGCCCTCTCCACCCTGATGACCACCACCATGGACGGAATGGGAGAGGTGGTACGTCAGCTGAACGATCAGGGACTGCGGGACCAGTTTAAGGTTATCATTGGGGGCGGTCCTATCTCCCAGGGTTTTGCCGACCGTATCGGTGCTGACGGCTATGCGGTGAACGCCGCCGACGCCGTCCGCCTGGTCCGGCGGTTGACAGCAGCTACGGCGGTGGCAGCCTGATGGCTACCGATGCCATGAAACCACTGGAACGCCTGGCTGCCTATGCTAACGGGGCACCAATCGATCGTCTGCCATGTGTGCCCATTGTGGGGAATACCGCTGCCAGGGTGATCGGGGTCAAGGTCGGCCAGTTCCGCGGCAATGGCCCGCTGATCGCCCAAGCCCAGGTCGCCGCCTACGAAATGTTCGGCTACGATATCATCCGCATCTTTACCGATCTCTACACACAGGCCGAAGCCATGGGAGCCCGGGTCCATTATCCGAAGGATGAGACGGCCTATCTTGAAGCTCCGGCCATCAACGATCTGGCTAATCTGGATAGTTTGCAGCCCGCGGATCCGCACCGTGACGGCAATCTTCCGCACCATTTGGAGGCAATGAAGATTGCGGTGGACAGGGTAGGGACAGAGGTTGCGGTAACCGGGGCGGTTACTTGTCCCTTTACCAATGCCTCGTTCCTGGTGGGAGCTGAGACCCTGGCGAGGCTGATGCTGAAGGACCCGGAAAAGGTGCATTGGCTCTGTGAGATATCACTTGAGACCGGTCTGCGTTTTGCCGCTGCCATGATCGACGCCGGTGCCACTCCCAGTCTGACCGATGCCATGTCGTCGTCAACGGTGATCAGTCCTCGCCAGTTCCGGGAATTCTCCCTGCCATACCTGCAGCGGCTGATCGATTTCATCCACGGCAAAGGCAAGGGTGCCACCCTGCATATCTGTGGCAAAACCGCCAAAATCTGGGAATCGATGGTGGATGCCGGTGCCGATTGCTTAAGTATCGACAACGATGCCAGCCTGGCTGACGCCAAGCAGGCAGTGGGGCAGCGGGTGCGGTTGATGGGCAATGTCCATCCATCGGCAGTCATGCTCCACGGTACTATCGCCGACGTACGGCAGGCTACCATTGCTTGTATCAGGGAGGCCCATGATAATCCAAAAGGATTCATTGTTGCCTCCGGCTGTAGTTTGCCGACGGAGACACCGTTCAGAAACATTGAGGCGATGATGGAGACGGTGCGCGAAGTGGGATGGCCAGTATCCGCAACGGAATTATAGTTCCCCCTCCCTTTATGGGAGGGGGGCAGGGGGAGGGCCTGATTTACCCACCCCTCTCCCTGACCCTCTCCCACTGAGGGGAGAGGGAACGCTTATTTGAGAAATTTTGAGGAACATATGAGTCTAAGTCCCAAACAACGATTGTTGGACACAGTAAAAAAGAAGAAGGTCGATCGGCCACCGGTGATCTGCACCGGCGGCATGATGAACGCCGCCATCGTCGATGTCATGAACCGCACCGGACATACACTGCCTGAGGGGCACTTCAGCAGCGAACTGATGGCTGCCATCTCCACCGATGTCCACAATGATACCGGGTTCGAGAATCTGGGCATTCCCTTCTGCATGACGGTGGAGGCGGAAGTTCTCGGCAGTGAGATAGATTACGGCACCTTGGCCTGCGAACCAAAGATTGCCCGGGAGGTATTTCCGTCCGTCAAGAATGTGGTCTACAAGGACATCAGCAGCATGCTGGACACCGGGCGCATCCGTACCGTGGCAGGGGCCGGGGAACACCTGTCCAGGGCTTTTCCCGACCTGCCTGTGATCGGCAGCCTGACCGGCCCCATCAGTACCGCGGCCTCCGTCGTCGATCCCATGCAATTCCTCAAGGAACTGCGCAAGGAGCGAGAGGCTTCCCATCGGGTGCTGGATTATGTCAGTAACTTTCTCATCGCCTTCGCCCGGGTCCTTGGTGGAGAGCGGCGCCACTGCCATCTGTATCGGCGACCCCACGGCGACAGGAGAGATTCTTGGGCCAAAGATGTTCTCCGACTACGCGGTGACGTATCTCAACAAGGTGATCGACGGCATCCATGCCACCGGCGTCCCAGTCCTGGTGCATATCTGCGGCGAGATGAAGGCTGTCAAGCCTTCCATTCCGCTCCTTCATGCCGATGCCATTAGTACCGACGCCTTTGTAAACCTGCGGCTGCTCAAAGAGGAGTACCCGCAACTGACCACCATGGGCAACCTGAGCACCTTCCTCCTCGAGCTGGGCGACCCTGAAAAGGTGTCCCGCCAGACCCAGATCCTCCTCCGTGACGGGGTGAACATTATCTCACCCGCCTGTGGATTGAGTACGGCGTCGCCGGTGGGTAACATCAGGGCCATGACAGACACCGTAAAAGTAGGGTGAAACGCAGCTTTTTGGCAATATCTGCGTAAGTCTCAGGATTCCTTGTGCGACGTGGCCGTGCCACGCCTCCGCGTCACCCTTTCGACAGCCTTGATCTTGCCAAAAAATCTGCATTTCAATTTTAATATTTACCAGGAGCCATTATGGTCAACATTCATTTTCTTCCTGCCAATCGCTCCATTACCGTTGCCAAAGGAACTACAATTCTTGAAGCGGCCCGACTGGCCGGTATCCTTATCGAGTCTCCCTGCAACGGAGCCGTGGTCTGCGGCAAATGCACCGTTCATCTTGATCAGGATTCGCTGTCGCACATTGTTCGGCGTGGAACCCATCATCTTTCCCATCGCCAGGAGCTAGCCGGTCAGGTGCTCTCCTGTGAGGCGGAGGTGATCGGCGATATTGCCGTGGTCGTTCCTGACATTTCAGAGAAGGAGCTGAAGATAACCAGTCACGGCCATGCGGTTGCCGTGGCCCTGGCGCCTTATATTACCAAGGAATACCTGGCGGAAAGGGACGTAACGCTGGTATATCACGGGGCAGAGGTTGCCGCTGAGGAAGAGGGGGATACCGCCGCTGAAAGTTACGGTGTCGTCGTCGATATCGGCACCACTACACTGGTGGTAGCTCTGGTTGACCTAAATTCCGGGGTGGAATTGGCCAGTGCCTCGGCGCTGAACCCACAGAGCCGCCATGCCCAGGATGTCCTTTCCCGGATCAGGATTGCCAGCGAGGAAAAGGGACTGTTGGAAATGCAGGAGGGGGTGATCGGCGAGATAAACCGGCTAATCGGAGAGGTAACCAGTAATGCCGATATTCGTCAGGAGAGGCTCTATGAGGTAGTCTTCAGCGGCAATACTTGCATGCTTCATCTTGCGGCAGGGGTCAATCCGCGGTCGCTGGGCCAATATCCCTATTCCCCCGAAATATTCGGGCGGCAGCTGGCTCTCGGGCAAGGCGACCGGGCTCACCATTGCCGAAAGTGGTGTTGTCTATCTGCCGCCGATAATCTCAGCCTATGTGGGCGCCGACATTACCGCCGGTCTGCAGGCGGTGCGCCTTCACGAGGAACAAGGAACAGTCCTTTTTATCGACATCGGCACCAACGGTGAAATGGCTCTCGTCCACGGAGGAAAAGTCTGGGTTACTTCCACAGCTGCAGGGCCAGCATTTGAGGGAATGAACATCACCTTCGGCATGAGGGCCGGTGAGGGGGCAATCGAGCGTTTCGCAATTCTCAAAGACGGCCATCTCCGTATAAAGACCATCGGCAATGTCCCGCCGACCGGCATCTGCGGTAGCGGACTGATGGACATAGTCGCTGCGCTGGTGGATCAAGATATCATCACGAAAAATGGCAAGTTTGTTAGCCATGATACGCCGGGCATGGCTCCAGCCCTTGCTGCCCGGCTGATCAAGGTTGATGGCAAGCCGGTCTTCAGCCTAACGGAAAAGGTTTACCTCACCCAGAAGGACATCCGCCAGGTACAGTTGGCCAAAGGGGCAATACGAGCCGGGGTGGAGTTCCTCCTTCGTAATACTGGGATAACGTCAGCTGGCCTGGACAAGGTACTCATTGCGGGATCTTTCGGCTTCCATCTAACCGCCGAGAGCCTTGTCACCATCGGGCTTCTCCCTCCTGAAACCACCGGCCGCATTGAATTCGTCGGCAATACCGCCAAAAGCGGCGGCGAAGCCTTCCTCCTCAATCGCGACAGCCGGGACCAGATGCACAAAGTGGTTGCAGCGGTCCAGGTGCTGGAACTGGCCAACTGTCCCGATTTTGACCGGGTATTTGTGGATTGTCTTTTATTTTAATCTTTGGACCCATCTGGACCGCATTTTGGTTCTGACATGTAAGACCCTGCAAATTGTTAATAAAAGCCGATGTGACATACAACAAAAGGTCCTACCTCTGGAGGCAAAAGGCTTTTTGCCACACAATATCAGTCCCGCCAACCATGCCCCAAGCAGAGATGCTATATTTAATAATTTATAATTTAAAATCCCTTGTTAACTTTTTATGTTTTTCCTATATTCCATTCTTCCATATAAAATCAATAGGATAGGGTGTAAAAAAATTTACACTTGCAAAGTTTTTTTACAAAGAAAGTTTTTACACAGTGTTTTATCTTCTTAAGCAGTCCTTAATCACTATTAAAGTGTTATTGAACCAGTAGTTATCGCGATTTTACCTTTAGGATTAAAAATTAATAAACAATTTTTTAGATGTTAGTTGATGAAACTTTTCAAGAAGATTTATTATCCAAGGATGCCTGTGCAGCTCTTTCGTTCAACCAAGTCAAGCAACTCAGCCTTCGACAGTGCCCAACTCACCGGTCAGGATCTGCTCTGGCTGTTGGGCAGTCTGTGCCAATTGCACCGGATTCCCTTTGATCCAATTCTGATTCAGCGTCAATTCCCGTCACCTTCCACCCGTGTAACCCTGTCCACCATACTGACCGCACTGGGATTCAAGGTGGGAGACATACCTCTTCCCTCTCACAAAAATCTACAGAATATTCCTTTGCCGGTCATCGCCTATCTGCAACCAAAGGTGATTTCCGCAATTGAACAGCCTGCTATAGATCCGCAGGCTGAAACGGTTGAGACGCTTCTTCCGGTACTGATTATCAAAGTCGACAGTGAACAGGTAATGTTCTTCCGACCAGGCTCACAAACACCCGAGGCAATTAAGAGCGCAGCCATTGCCGAACGTTTCGTGCCGCAGCTCACCATGATCTCACGGGATGAATCCCGGCTAGATTCGCACGCACAGGAAGACGCCCCCGCTCCGGGGGCTGGTAAACAGCAGCGCTTTGGCTTTCGTTGGTTCATCCCTGAGCTACTGAAGCACAAGAGTATTTGGCGGGATATCCTGATCGCCTCGCTATTACTGCAACTGATCGGCCTCGCCACCCCGCTCTTCACCCAGGTAGTAATAGACAAGGTGGTGGTCCACCAGAGCCAGAGCACCCTGATAGTGATAGGCGTTGGTATGCTGATCTTTATGGTTTTCAGCGCCATAATGACCTGGATGCGTCAGTATCTGGTACTGCATACCGGCAATCGTATCGACGCCGTGCTCGGCACGCAGGTGTTCCGCCACCTGCTCCGACTTCCGCTGCCTTACTTTGAGCACCGTCCCACCGGCGTGCTGGTGGCCCGTATGCAGGGGGTAGAAAGCATCCGTCAGTTTGTCAGCGGTGCAGCCGTTACGCTGATACTTGATTTCCCCTTTCTGCTGATCTTCCTGGGGGTGATGTTCTGGTACAGCTGGCAGCTCTCCCTCATCTCAGTCAGCATGCTTGGCTTGATTGCCCTGCTCAGCCTGCTGGTCACTCCGGTCTTCCGCGATCGGCTCAACAAGCAGTTTCTGCTGGGCGCACGCAACCAGGCTTTTGTCACCGAATATGTCTCCGGCATGTCCACCGTTAAGTCACTGCAGATGGAGCCGGTCCTGGAAAAACGCTACGGCGACTACATTGCCTCCTACCTGGCAGCCGGGTTCACCACCCGTCAACTCTCCAACGGTTACAACGTCTTGGCCAACACCCTTGAGCAGTTGATGACCCTGGCCATACTGGTGGTAGGCGCGCTTTTGGTCATGAAGAACGACGGTTTCACCATCGGCAAACTGGTGGCCTTCCAGATGTTCGCAGGACGGATGAGTCAGCCGATGCTGCGACTGGTGGGATTATGGCAGGAGTTCCAGCAGGCTGATATTGCGATTAAGCGCCTGGGCGACATCATGGACATGCCCACCGAACCCTATGCTCTCACCCCGGCCCGGGCGCAATCAGCACAAGGGGGTATGGTTGAACTGAAAGAGGTCAGCTTCCGCTACTCACCGGAACACCCCTACCTGTACCGTAACCTGAACCTCACCTTTAAGGCAGGCCACCTAAGCGTACTGATGGGGCCATCCGGCTGCGGTAAAAGTACCCTGGCTAAAATGCTGCTGGGCTTCTACATGCCCACCGATGGACAGATCAAGATCGATAATACCGACATTCGCCACATGTCTGCCAATGAACTACGCTCCATCTTCGGCGTAGTACCGCAAGAGACCGTGCTCTTTTCGGGCACCATCTATGAGAACCTGAGCCATGCCAACCCACATGCAGGATTTCCTGAGATCGTTCAGGCCTGCAGACAGGCTGAGATACATGATGTGATCGAGGGACTGCCCCAGGGCTACCAAACTGAGATAGGTGAGCAGGGAGTAGGACTTTCCGGCGGACAGAGGCAGAGAGTCGCCATTGCCCGCGCCCTGCTCAAGCGGCCACGCATCCTGATCTTCGATGAAGCGACCTCCAATCTGGATCAGCAGACTGCCGAGCACTTTGCTGCCACAGTCAACCAACTAAAAGGCAAGGTATCCATGCTGTTTATCACTCACCAACTGCCTAAAGGCTTGCAGGTAGATGAGGTTTTCCGGTTTGGGCAAGAACAGAACAGTCAGCCGCAGATGATGCGGGTGGTGGACCAGGAGAATGCGACATGAGCGTCCCTGAACAGAATACCGCTACTTGTGAGGTGTTTCGCTGCCAGAAATGCAATACTGAACAGCCACAAAGGGAGGTCTGTACTTCCTGCGGTGTTATTTTTGAGAAGTATTACCGGGCACTGGAAAAACGGTCAGTACAAGCTGATTTTATGGCGGCGGCGCCAACGCACGAAGCTCGCACCAGGGGCAAAGCCGTTATTCTGGCCGTGCTGGTTTTGGTGCTTGGATCACTGATCTGGTGGCGGCTACGCCCTCAGCCCGAAGCTCCAGCGTTGACGGATAACGGTGCAACTGTATCCTCACAGAACGATCCTAATCTGCTCCATCAGTTTGTCCCCTATGTGGGTACCGTAATAATCAAGCATGACCGCAGCTTCATGAACATCAAACAGTTTGAGGGTCCCACCGTGCTTGACGACATGGGTCTGGAGCAAATAGCCGCCTACCGGAAAGAAAAGGTGCAGCAATACGCCCAGTTGAACTTCTTTCACCCGGGCTACGGCCCGCTTAAGCCACCCCACAACAAGATATACAACCAGATAAGCCCAAAGATCCCCTGGGTTCCCATTGTCCCGTACTACATTGCCAACCCTTACATTCTGCTGTCAGTAACCCATGACGGTATGGTCGCTCCGTTTGGCGTGTTTCTGAATGATGTGGATATTGTTTACTCAGCCGGGAAGATCACTGAAACGTATGCAGGTGAAAATGCGAAGATGTGGAAAGAGTTTCTGGCCAGCGACACGGAAAAACCTAACGTAATCAACATCACCATGGCAAATGCCTGGGATGCAGGTTTCTATTACCTCCATCTGGTAGAAACCCAGAGTGAAAACGTAGTGCCTGCCACCGAACCTGATAACATCGGGAAATCGACAGCCAGTCAATCCAGCTTTTATCATGTGGGTAAATATCAACAAAACAATAAAAGCCCTTACGATGCGAGGTTTAGAATAACTTTGAAAGACATCAACAACCCGACCAGGCTGGTATTTAAACTATGGAGGTATAAGCCTCCCACTGTGACAACAACGCCGGATCTGATATACGAGATTCGCGTGTTATGACAAGCGTTGTCCTTTTGCAAGTAGCTCTATGTTGATGGTGGTCATATGCTGAAAGAACGAGATAAAATCGAAAAGCTGGCAAGACTGGTGAGTATGTACCTGTGCCATTAAAATAGTGGAATGAGGCTTCAAGAGATAGAATCATTTTGACGTAAGAGATACGGCCATAAGCGAGCAAGCAGAAGGCTTGCCCGGAAACTGGAGAAGGATGGGAATCAGAGAATAAGATAGCAATGACATCCCCTATGAATAGGACCTTTGAAGTACCTATGAATACTATAAATACACACAATATTCGAGGTGGTAAATTATTATGACAGGATGTAACACATTAATTAGTTTAATTGAAAAAGAGCCCTTAATAATACTTAAATACGATAGAGGCAAAATGCTCGGAAGATTTATATGTCTTTGGTGGCCAATTATGTTGTTATGTTCAATTATGGCTCACTTAGCATTATTAAAACATGCACTGGTTATGTTATTTATTTTTTCACTTATATTTATTGGCTCATTATTATATTGTTTTGTAATTATAATAACTAATGAATTTATGCTTTATAATGACTGTATTGTAAAACGTACATATCTGTCAAATGAAACTATATATGAACTTAACAATGCCATTTATAGTAATTACACTTTATGGCCTAGAGAATTTATCGCAATGACTAGTCTGAATCAAAGAAAAAACCTTCTGATTTTTTATGGTTTTATTAGGAAAAGTCAAATGAAGTCATTTTACGAAGCACTCTCTAGATAACCGGAGAAAGATCAGATGTATTGGATCGCGGATGTAATTTACATTTTGGAAAAGATTGAAGGGTCAGGTCTACATTCCACACTTTATGTAGAATGTAGACCTGACCCTTATGGACTTTTTAGAATGTAGACCTGACCCTTATGGACTTTTTCTGGTAAACAAAAGACACTGCGTGAAATTGTCCAGGCGTGGCGGGAATATCTGATTGACGATAAAGAAAAGAAAAACATCGTCTGGCCATGCGGACCGGGCAAATATGAAGAATGGAGAACTGGTCCCTGTAAGGACTGGAATGGGTGACACCTATGGGTCCTTGCATTTCATCGCTGGTTGGGCGGCTCTGAAGCGAAATTCAGACACCATCGACAGCAACCAGTTGAACTTATTCAACTATTGACCGGACAGTAGTGGAGGATTATATGGATAAATTGCAGGAAAAATACGTAAAAATGATAAAAAGCAAATGGTGCTTAAGATTCATAATCCTCTTTTACATTATCTTTATTATGGTCCCAGCTTATTACACCATTAATTACAGGCTACCGCCTGAAAATAAATTAAATCGAACAGAGGGACAGTTGTTCTTGAAGCATGTTGCAGGAAAGGGCTCATTAATCCAACTCAGAGCGCCGGAAGGTAAAATTCAATTCTCATGTATGGCTCCATTTGGACGGTCGTATAGTTTCCCAGTGAGATTTGAACAATTGAGAGCTGTTGAAGGAAATACTGCTACTATTTTGTGGTATCGGAGACCCATGTATCTAGGGTCTTATGTGAATTATATCGTTCAACTACAGGTGGGGGATAGAATTATTATTACACAGGAAAAAACACTAAAAAGCTTACATTCGGGCGCTATACTTGCTGCCAGTTTATCAATAATAGGTCTTTTTATTTTCTATTTTATTTACAAAAGCAATTTAAAAAGAGCAATGAGACTTGAAAGAAAATATTCAAATGACTGATGTTAATAAATTGACGATACATGAAAGGGCAATAAGGGTTCCCTTAAGGACAGCTCTTTTTCAGTCAAGGGTAATACTACAATCTCATAGATATCGGAAACCAAATTCGTCTAGTGAAAGAATGGCGCTAATCATGATCTCTTTATAATCCAGAATGAAAGAGAGGAGATAGTCGAATGAATAACTTACATGAAGGGGTCTTGGCGCTGAAGAAAGGCTTTAAATTTAAAAAATGGGGCTATCTTTTTCCATTAGTGCTTGGATTATTGTTATCCGGTTTTCAATTGTTCAGGTGGGATAAAGCACAAAATTTAAAGTATGTGGCACCAAGCTTTAAAGAGTTAAAAGTAAATGAGGGGGTTCTTTCATTTACTAACCGCTGGAGAAGCACTGGTGGAGCAATTGTTATCTTATCAAAAGATGGAAGTAAATTGAACTTGTCATGTAGTGGGCCATTTTCCGACAACGCTTGTTTCAGAATATATGAAGATGGCAAATGGTTGGATCGTCAAAAAGATTTTATAGGCGAAAATGCTACTGTGTGGTGGCACCCTGAAAATAATTCTAGTGATTATGGAAGAATTTATCAGCTAAAAGTAAAAGATGAACTTGTCTACACGTACAATCAAAAAGCTGATGAATATATAAAAGACTATAATAAAGGGCCACAAAACTACTATAAGCAAGCAATTATATATTTCATTATGTTAGTTCCATTTTCTATATATAAATTAGTTAAGGAGAATAAGTGACATGAATGCTCAAATAATTACTGAAGTTAAACAGGTATCAAATATTCTTACATTTCCAGGACAATCTGTCAGTTCAATTAAAGATTCTATTCAAGCTGTAACAGGAAATACATCACAAAATTCTCTTAATGCTGGCGTTAGTGCTGCTCAACTGGCAGATGTAATTGCTACCATCGCAGCAAAAGAAATGCCCGGAAGTAATCTGTTAGCACCAATAAGTCTAGTTAATAACATCAACCAAATAAATAATCAGCTCTCGAGTAATCAAGCTGTTGACTCTAGTCTTGTTTACCAAGCCTATGCTGATATCAATGCAATACTGGCATCTGGTGCTTTTATCGCAGCGGCCACTATTGGTTCTCCTGTTATTGCAGGGCTTGGCGCTGCACTTGTGCTTGCAGCTGGTGCGCTGACTATTATAGCTGTGGCCCAAGGACAAGACGCTATAAGTCCTGAATTTCAAAATAACTTGCAAAATATTTATAATGCCATTCAAAATTACGGGAATAGTGACTATAGTAATCCTCTACTTCTCCCCGGTAGCTTCGACACCCGTAATTGCCATCCCAGCGATGCAGTAAACACAGACTTCACCACCTTCTCCCGCTACCCCCAGCGCTCCGACCCCTTCACCCTCGACCTCGACGGCGACGGCCTGGAAACCGTTCCTCCCAATTCCAGTCAGCCCATTCTTTTCGACATAAACAACGACGGCGTCAAAACCTCCACCGGTTGGATCAAACCTGACGACGGCTTCCTCGCTCTCGATCGCAACGGCAACGGCACCATCGACAACGGCGCCGAGCTGTTCGGCGACGCCACTCCGCTTAGCGCAGGCGGGACGGCCAAAGACGGCTTTGCCGCGCTGGCTCGGGAGACACGATAACGACGGAGTGATCGATGCCAACGACGCAGCTCGCCGACCTACGCG
>CAWAFF010000056.1:0-18151 GCA_963780945.1 uncultured delta proteobacterium
GCAAAAAATGGACTTTTGGGGAAGGATAAGTTGGCAGACGGTTCTTGGAAGAATAAGCATCAGTTCTTGCCACATTATGATTCAAGTACTACTACTACATACTGAAATTATTAGGATTGGCGGGCGGCATGGGATTCGAACCCACGACCCCAGGCTTCGGAGGCCTGTACTCTATCCAGCTGAGCTAACCGCCCGCGAACTTTCCCTTTTACACTATTTCCGTTGTTAACTCAAGATTTAATATCCACTCCTTATAACCTCAAGATTGTCATTTTAGTAGCAATTCTGTTAGTATGCAGGCACTGAATTATTTGGAGCCTGTCGTGAAAATTAAACATTTCTTCCCTGTTGTCCTCACAATAGTTTCCCTGTGGTTATCGCCTGCCTTTGCTGCCATTAGCGGCGTTAATGCTGCTGACTATTCCAGAAGCTACGATATCCAGAAAATAAGCGATGGCATATTTGCCGCAATTGCCCAACCGAAGGGAAAGGCGGCCAGCAATGCGATGATTGTTGTCACGAGTTCACAGGTGATTGTTATCGGCGCCCATTTTGTGCCTGATGGCATTAACGAGCTGATGGCTGAAATCGAGAAGGTAACAACCGTCCCTTTAACCACAGTCGTTCTGACGCACCACCACCGGGGGTACAATTATGTTGACTATGATTTTCCTCCCAACATTGAGATTATTGCTTCCTGGCAAACCTGGCAGGCGCTGAAGGAAAGTTATCGCGAACTGAAAAACCCGGTCACTTTCTTTGAGAAAGGTCTTACCATGCAGCGTGGTAAGACTACAATTATTGTCAGTAATACTGGGCAAGGTCACACAGACGGTGATGTGATCGCCTATCTACCCGAGGAAAAGTTGCTATTTACTTCTGATCTCTTCTTTAATGATGTGGTTGGTTACATGGGGGATGGTCATTTGCGGGAGTGGGTCCTGAATGTGGAGATGCTGCAAGGGATTGATGCCCGGACGGTGATTCCCGGTCTTGGTAAAGTGACAGGCATCGAAAATTTACAAAATTTCCATACCTTTTTCAGGGAATTTACCACGGAAGTACTACGCCACCTGGAACAGAAGAAATCACTGGAACAGACGAAGAAGAATTTCCGTCTGCCCAAATATGAAAAACTGCCCGGTTACAGGGAATTCTTCAATCAGAACGTTGAGCGGGCATTCAAGCAGTTGAAGGAACAGTAAACCCCTTCTTATTTTGCAGGAGAACCGTAAACAGGAACCACTATTTCGCTCTTTCTGGGGCTGTCGGTGACGATGGTCAGATAGCCGCTGAGAATACGGTCTGTTGTTTTAGGGGTGACTATAACTTCAATGACAGCGGATTCCCCTTCCTTAAGCTGGCTATTTTTGATTTCAGCCGCTATCTGGGGTATCTGTGCTTTTGCAGATAAAACCCTGAGGGTCCTGTTTCCTTTGTTGGTTAATGTTATTGTTGACGTTGCCGGAACCCCTGCCTTGATTTGGCCAAGATTCAATTGCCTTGGATTGACCTGAATTTCTTCAATGATGTTTCCGGTAAGGGTCAGGGTATAGGACGGGGTCTTGGGGTCGTTGCTTTCGATAACTACATTTTTGGTCACTTTGCCTGTAAAGTTGGCTGAGTCGAAAGTAACTCTTATTTCCCCCTTTTTCCCTGGCTGAATGATGGGTGCGGAGGCATTTGCCGCCGTACAGCCGCACGAAGCGCTAAGCCGCTGAATATTCAGTGGTGAATCACCATTATTTGCTATTGGAAAAACGTGGTTTAGTTTATCCCCCTGGACTATGGAACCGAAATTAAAGCCAGGCTCAGGCACCATCAGTTTTGGTGCCGCAAGGGCGGATGTTGCAGAAATGAGCAGGAGGGCCGTGACCAGCAATAAGGAAAACCGCATGAGAACCTCACTTGATTGTCTTTTTATAACGCTCAAGTTATAGCATAAAAAGCAGATAAGGGTCTATAATCATTTGACACTACAGCCTTTATTCTGTTATACACAAACCACAAAAGCGTAAGTGTGAAGCGGGTTTATGGATTAGGCAGACAATTATGGATAGTCGCTTGTTATATTCTGAAAACCGAATTGCAGAGGAAGTCGAACGGCTGGCGAGGGAAATAGATTTAGCCTATGCCGGCGAAGAGTTGGTCCTGGTGGTAGTGCTGAAGGGTGCTGTTTTCTTTGCAGCAGACCTGGCCAGGAAGATCCGTGTACCCCTTCTCCTTGAGTTTGTCAAACTAACCAGCTACAGCGGCATGAATTCTACAGGTACAGTCATACTGGCGAAAGATGTGGATGGTGCCATTACCGGAAAAAATGTGCTCATTGTGGAAGACATTATTGATACGGGCCTCTCTCTTTCTTTCCTAAGGGAGAGCCTGGAAAAAAAACGACCAAAAAGCCTGAGGATATGTACCCTGATTGATAAGAAAGAGCGGCGTCAAATAGAAATTAATGCGGATTTCATCGGCATTGAGTGTCCGAAGGGATTTCTTGTGGGTTATGGACTTGATCTGGACGAAAAATTGAGAGAGTTGCCGGCTATTTACGAAATGGCTTAAAACTCCTTGTGGAGGCATAAATGATCCTACAGTGCGATCAATGCAATACTAAATTCAAACTTGATGACGGAAAAATAAAGGCTGGCGGTGTTAAGGTTCGCTGCTCAAAGTGCAAGCATGTCTTTGTTGTAACCAGGAATGATCAGGATGAAGTCGCTGATTTTGATGCGCTTCTGAATACTCTAGGGACCGAAGGGCCTGGTCCGGAAGCTGCTGCACCCCCGGCACTAGGTGACGAGGCTGCCGAAGATCAGGATGGACCGAACTCGGGACCGCTTGTTGACGGAGAAATTGAAAGCAGAATTCTAGCTGAGGCCGCAAAATATAAAGACGAGGCCCCGGCAGATGGGGATGAAGGTTTTGACCTCAGTGACTTCAATTTTACTGAGGAACCGATAACAGAAACTACGCCACCCCCTGCAGACGAGGGTGTGGTGCCAGAAGCAAATGGCTTTGATTCGAGTGAGTTTGATTTTAATGCTGAGGCTGAGCCTGAGTCGAGCCCTGCTTTTGAGGTCAAGGCCGGTCCCACCGTTGAAGAAACCGGTAGCTATAATGATTTCAATTTTACCGAAGAACCATTGTCTGTAGCTGAGGCGGCAGTGAAGTCACCGGAGGGAACGGATTTCGGTGACGTGACCTTTACTGAGGAGTCACTTGAGGCACCGGCTCCTGTTGTCAATGTCGCTGATACTGGTACCGATTTCGACTTCAATTCTTTTGCCTTGGATTCAGCCGACGACGCCTCACAAAAAGATGCGAAGGCTGAGCCTCCTCAGGTTCCTTCTCCAGTGATTCCGGAGTCGAATGATTTTTCCTTTGATTTCGGTGAACAGGAGAGTGTAGAGGGCGCATCAAGCCATTCTTCTACCACTGATAAACCCCGCAATCCGGATGTTCCAGTTTTCAGTTTTGGCGATGCTCCTCTTCACCAATCAGCTCAAAAGCCCAATACCAGTGCTCAGGGTGAGGGAAAATACAGTTTTAATGCTAACGATTTCGGTCAGATGCCTTCTCCGGCCATTGCCGGGAAAGACCCTGAGCCTTTCTCCCCCTTTGACGGGTTGGATTTTATGGATGGGCAGCAGGGTAAGGATGATTACTTTTCGGCAACTGCTTTTTCGGATGAGGACGAACTTCCTCCTCTTTCCATTGGGTCACGTCGAAAAGGAAGCTCTCTAGCGACAGTTTCCGGCATTACAGTCGCCGTGGTAGGTTTGCTGGTGCTCACGGGCGCCGGTTTGTTTCTCCTTAAGAAGGATCCATCCACCTTTAATAAAATCGGGTTGGGCACTGTAGCAACCTGGTTTGACAAGAAAAACGTTGAAGAAGGTCGTATTGTCATTACCAATCCCAGCGGTGAGTTTATCGTCAACGATGTGGCAGGAGAGCTTTTTGTCATTTCCGGGGAAGCAGTTAACCAGTTCACGAAACCAAGGGCTTCCATTCAGGTAAAGGCCACTGTTTTCGGCAAAAATGGCGTTGTAGCCATGCAAAAAGCTGCCTATTGCGGCAACAGGCTGTCAAAAGAACAGCTGGTGTCATTGCCTCCTGAGAAGCTGGAAGCAGCCATGAATAATCAATTTGGCGACTCACTGTCAAATCTGGGGGTGCAGCCGGGGAAGGGGATTCCGTTCGTGGTAGTCTTCACTACGGTGCCGCAGGATGTGGTTGAATTTGGTGTTGAAGTCGCCGGTTCGACAGTGGCGAGTCCCTAGCCTGATAACACTGGATGCAGCAAAAGGTGGGCAAACTGGACTTTTTTTTAAGGAAGGCAGTGGCAGATTGGTTTACAACTGAAAAAGTGAAGATTAGCAAAGAAAAAAACGGCCGATGCCCTTGGGGGCACCGGCCGTTTTAAATCCAGAAAAGAAGCATTAAGCGCAGATAGCGCTTACCGGACAGGTATCCACACATGCGCCACAATCGATGCAGGTGTCAGCAGAAATAACTCTTTTGCTGTCTGCTTCGCTGATGGCGTTAACAGGACAGGATTCGTCACATGCACCGCAGTTGATGCACTCATCACTAATTTTGTGAGCCAAAGTTCTCACCTCCTTCTTCGTAATTGGTAGTTCTTGTTTGATTTTTCGATAAATAACACACGGCTAAAAAAAAGTCCACCAGAAAGGTCGGTCTGTAAATAGCGTCAAATGCAGAAAAAATCTTGAACTAGTGGCAACTCTGCGGTATTATAAAAAGCGGTTTTATTTATGGTAAAGTTTTGCCCGCCATTTTTACCATCACCGAAATAATTGTATGCTTTGATTAGATATTCTGAGTCAGGGGGATTGAAAAACATGGATATACTCGCCCTTAACTGTGGTAGTTCTTCGGTAAAGTACCAGTTGTTTGATTGGGAGAAGAAGGAAGTCATCGCTAAGGGAATGGTTGAACGGGTTATCATCGGCGATTCTTTTATTCTGCATGAAGTTCCTGGTCGAGAAACATATCGGGAGGAATCCGAATGTTCGGATCATCAGGTTGCCATTGATCTCATCATAAAGACTCTCACCAATCCTCAACATGGTGTTTTGAGTGACATCAACAGCATCTCAGCCATTGGTCACAGGGTCGTACACGGGGGTGAAAAATTCACCTGTTCCGTGATGATAGACGAGAATGTTCTCAATGCGGTAAAAGAGGTCCAGCATCTGGCGCCACTTCATAATCCCCCCAATATTGCTGGAATAGAAGCTGCCCAGGCAATTCTGCCTAACGTTCCCCAGGTTGCTATTTTCGATACCGCATTTCATCAGACCATGCCGGAGCATTCCTACCTCTATCCACTGCCTTATGAATGGTATGAAAAATATGGTGTCCGACGCTATGGATTCCACGGCACATCGCATCTTTATGTATCCAAGCGTGCAGCAGCTCTTTTGGGTAAAGCGCCCAAAGATATCAATATCATCACCATGCATATCGGCAACGGCGTTTCACATTGCGCCATCAGCAATGGAATCTCGGTTGATACCAGTATGGGGCTCACCCCTCTGGAGGGAGCAGTGATGGGCACCCGCTGCGGCGACATAGACCCTGCCATTCCTGCTTTTATGATGCAGAAGGAAAACCTGTCGGCCAAGGAAATCGATGGCATACTCAACAAAAAGAGCGGCATCCTGGGCATTACCGGACGATTTACGGACCGCCGCGAAGTGATAGAGCATGCCGCCAGTGGGGACAGACTCTGCAAGCTGGCTTTGGATATCGAGGCCTACCGCTTGAGAAAGTACATTGGTTCGTACATGGCAGCAATCGGCAAGCTTGATGCGGTTGTCTTCACCGCTGGTGTCGGCGAGATGGGCTGGCCGATACGGGAGAAAACCATCGAGGGACTGGAACATCTGGGGATCAAGCTGGACAAGGAGCGCAACAAATCCGCCATGACCCGGAAGCGTGAAACCCTGATCACCACCGATGATTCTCCGGTTAAAGTCTATGTCATTCCTACCGACGAGGAACTTGTCTTTACAGAGGATGTGGCGGCGATTCTTGACGGCACCTATACCGATCACATGCAGTTTGAATATTCCTTCTCCAAGTCTGATTTTGTGCGCAAATAAGCAGTAGATGGTCGGCAGCCTATGGCCGGCGGTGAAAACATCCCATAATCGGTAGTACATGGACAATAGGTGTAATAAAAAAGGCCGGCGGGGAATACCCACCGGCCTTTTTGTGTTTTAGCCATCGACCGCCGACCGTCGACCGTCGACCGCTTTTAATGCCGACTGCTTTTAACCTTGTGCCTGTACTGCGGTGATGGCTGAGACATTAACAATATCGTCCACCGAACAGCCGCGGGACAAGTCGTTGACCGGCTTCGCCAGGCCTTGGATAACCGGGCCGATGGCTTCGGCCGCGGCAACACGCTCAACCAGCTTGTAGGCAATGTTTCCTGCATCCAGGTCGGGGAAGATAAGAACGTTGGCCTTGCCGGCGACCGGGCTTCCCGGGGCCTTCTTTTCGCCCACCTTCGGCAACAGCGCCGCATCCGCCTGCAATTCGCCGTCAATCTGCAATGATGGGTCGATTCCCTTGGCAATCTCCAGCGCTTTGAGCACTTTGTCAACGTCGCCGTGGGCAGCGCTCCCTTTGGTGGAGAAGGAAAGCATGGCGACGCGGGCTGGAACGTCAAGAAAGGATTTGCAATTGCGGGCGGTAGCCACGGCGATCTCGGCCAGTGCCTGAGCATCCGGGTTGGGATTGACGGCACAGTCGGCAAAAAGGACGATGCCATTCTCGCCGAATTCAGGGTTCTTTGTCACCATCAGGAAAAAAGAGGAAACGGTCTTGATACCAGGGGCGGTGCCGACCGTCTGAAAGGCAGCCTTGAGCACATTGCCGGTGGTTCCGGTGGCACCGGCCACTTCTCCTCCGGCGTCACCCAGTCTGACCATCATTCCTGCGTAATAAAGATTGTCCTTGGCAGTCAACAGATTCTTCGCCTCTTCCCTGGTCAAGCCCTTGCTCTTGCGCAGCTCCACCAGCGCCTCGACATAAGCGTCAAGCTGTGGGGAGGTGACGGGGTCAAGAATCTCAACACCGGCCAGATCGACGCCTTTGGCTTGGGCGGCAGCAGAAACCTCCGCCTTGTTGCCCAAAAGAATGATTTTGGCCAATCCTTGTTCAACTATTTTTTGAGCGGCGAAAAGCATCCTCTCGTCATAACTTTCCGGCAGCACAACGGTTTGCAAGTTGTTCCTGGCTTTGGCCTTGATCTGCTCAATCAGGTGCATAAATACCTCCCTTTCAATTATTAGAACAAGATTTGATTTTATATCCCAACACTGCCTTCTGGTCAATAAAAAAAGCTGGATCCAAAATGATAAACCCTCTGCAAATCCGTATTTGACAGAGGGTTTGTGAAATCCTGAGGCGCTGGTTCAGAGATGAATCACTGCTTTATTTTTCTTCTTTCCGGTAGGTCCCACTCTTGCCGCCCTCTTTAAAAAGAAGGTTGATTTCACCAATGGCAATGCCCTTGTCGGTACCTTTGCACATGTCATAAATGGTTAGCGCCGCCACTGAAGCCGATACCATTGCCTCCATTTCCACCCCGGTGCGTTCAAAGGCTCTGACGGTGGCTTCTACGGTAATGGTGTCCTCATTGATTTTGAATTCGATGGCGGCATGGTGGATGGCCAAGGGATGGGAAAGGGGGATCAGATCCGGGGTCTTCTTGGCGGCGGCAATCCCTGCCAGTCGGGCAACGCCTAAGACATCCCCTTTGCCTATCTTGCTGTCGATAATGGCAGCCAAGGTTTCTTGTTTGAGAAAAACCGTTGCTGCTGCAACGGCAGTGCGCAGTGTCGGTTGCTTGCCGCTGACATCGACCATAATTGCCTGGCCTCTATCGTCAAAGTGGTTGAACATGGATGAACCTCACTCTCTATATTTGTTCCATCTCGAAATCACGGTTAAGGATATGCACTTCCACCTGTTCGCCAGCGGCGAAAACCGATTTATCCGGTGGCAGCAGGGCGAGCCCGTCCGCCTGAATCATGGTTCTGACGATGCCCGTTTCCTGGTTGCCGCTGCTGGTGGCCAAATAGCCGTCCTTGCCCGGTTTAAGTGAGACACGCAGAAAATGCAGGCGCCCTGGCTTCTTGTGCACCTCTTCGGTCAGGATGGCCTTGTGGGTTGACGCGATATAGGCGGTCCTGCCCATCATTTTCAACAGCGCCGGTTTTACCAGCTCTTCAAAGGTGATCATTGTCGAAACGGGATTTCCTGGGAGGGAAAATACCGGAGTCGTATCTTTCATGGCGAAGGCCGTGGGCCGGCCCGGCTTGATATCAACTTTCCAGAACACTTGCTGCACACCCAGTTCAGTGAGAATCTCACGCACCAGGTCACGGTCGCCGGCCGACACACCCGCCGAGGTAATCAGCACGTCCGCTTTCAGCCCCTGGCTAAGGAGCTGCAGGTGGCTTTCCCGATTGTCTCTGGCAATGCCGATGATGATGGGCTCGCCTCCTGCTTGCTTAATGGCCGCCGCCAATGACAGGGCGTTGCTGTTGATGATCTGGCCCGGACCCATCTGGGCACCAAGTTCAATGAGTTCATCACCGGTTGAGACAACGGCCACCCGGACCTTGCGGTGAACAGGCACCAATGCCGCGCCAAGAGTGGCCAGCATATTTATCCCCGATGGTGTCACGGTGGTGCCTGCAGAAAGTACCCGCTCACCGGCCTTGATATCCTCCCCGGCAAAACGGATGTGCTGCCTTTCCTTAACCGGTTCGAGTATTGTGACAGACTCTGTTCCTTCCTCAGTTTCCTCGAATGGGACCACCGCATCTGCACCGGGTGGGATCGGCGCGCCGGTCATAATCTTGATGGCACAACCCGGCTCCACAGCAGAAGTGGCAACGGCGCCGGCAGGAATATAGCCGCTGATCCTGAGGGTGACCGGTACCCGGCAGTCTGCGGCACGCACGGCATAACCGTCCATGGCCGAATTGTCCCAGCGCGGCATGTCCCACGGAGCACTCATGTCATCGGCGAGGGTTCGGCCGAGGGCGTCCAAAAGTGATACCCGCTCGATGGGGGTGGTGGCAACGCTATCGAGAATAATTTTTCTGGCTTCGATAAAAGTGGGCATTGCTTGGGCCTCATTTCAATAAAAGTTGATTTCAAAATCTTTGGAGGAACTATTATAGCAAAAGTCTTGTCATCAGTCCGCTAAGCTGCTGTAAGGCAGTTCTGATATGAAGCTGCCGGCTCCCACAGTCTCCCCTGAACCAGGTGGATGCTGTCGGTGGTGGGAATGCTTTCGTGGGAAGGTTCATGGGTCGCCATAATCACCGTTGTCCCTTTTTCCGGCAGAGAGGCAAGAATCTTTGCCATCATTTCAGCAGTTTCCCGGTCGACACTGGAGAATGGCTCATCAAGCAGCAGCACCAAAGGCTTCAGAACCAGAGCCCTGGCCATTGCCACCCGTTGTGCTTCGCCGCCGGACAAGACTTTGCGCAGATCTGCTCTGGAAATTGTCCAGACCGACGGCAGCAAGGGTTTCGGAAACCAATTGTAGTTGTATGTCCTGGGGCACTTTGCGGGCTTTGAGACCGTAAGCGACATTGGCGAAAACGGTGCCGGCAAAGAGGTATGGCGATTGGTGGAGCAGGGTCACCCTTTGCCTGAAGGCAAGAACGGAGCGACTCCTCCAGTTCACATGTTCACCGGCAAACTGGATTGTTCCCGAGGTGGGGGGGGAAAGTAGGGCCAGGATATTGAGCAGGGTGCTTTTCCCTGCCCCATTGTGGCCGGTCAGCCGGTAACAGCGCCCCCCATAAATCTCCAGCTGATCCAGATCCAGAACAAGCCCTTCCTTGTAACGCTTCTGTATCGATTGCAAACTAAAAAGCGGGGTCATGGGTCACCTCTGTTGCTGCAGAATGTTTAACGCCAGATTAACGATAAAGGCCACGGCCATCAGTATGATACCCAGGGCCAGACCGAAAGCGAATTCGCCCTTGCTGGTTTCCATGGCGATGGCGGTGGTCATGGTGCGGGTGTAACCCCGAATGTTGCCGCCAAGCATCATGGCCGCGCCCACTTCGGCAATGACCCGGCCGAATCCGGCAATGACGGCCGCCATGATGCCGTAGCGTTGCTCACGGACCAGTTGGAGGATCCCCTGAAATGGACCGGCACCAAGTGTCAGGGCTGTGGGCAATATCCTCTTGTCGGCGCCTGCGATGGTACTCAGGGTATAATTGGCGACGAGTGGTATGGCCAGCAGGGTCTGGCCAATTATGATCGCCTTTGGGGTAAAAAGCAGTCCCAGTTCGCCAAGCGGCCCCTGGCGGCTGATCATGGCGTAGACTACCAAGCCGACCACAACCGTCGGCAGGGCCATCAGGGTATTGAGGGTGGTGGTCAGTGCCCCTTTAAAGGGAACCGCGCCGATGCCGATCAGGATTCCCGCGGGAATGCCGACCAGCGAGGCAAACAGGACCGACCATATTGAGACGTACAGGGACGTCCAGACGGTGGTATAAACCTCCTGGTCCATGGACCAGATGAGATTGAACGCTGTCTGTAATGATTCGGCAAAAAACTCCACTTATCTTTTCCCCTGTTGCGGATAAATAAACCGGTTGGCCCTGAGATGCACCAGTTGTTTTGCCAATTGCCTCGATTGCTTCTTTACGTTTAACTGATAGGTAACTTAGGAACAAAAAAGGGTCCCTTTCGCATATGGAAAGGGACCCCGAGAGTAATATTCTTTACCGTTCGGTGCTCTCCTTTCCATAAGGGAGGCACTGCTGTTTCCAGCAGCACCCAATGGTCGGTCGCCATGGTGAACAGCAGTTTTGCCATTCCCGATAGGCGATAACGACTCGGAGATAAGATATATATAACTATGTTTTACTTATTTGTAAACCGATTTGGTTTGGCAAATTGCTAATATGCTGATTTTACAGGGGCCATATTCAAAAGAAACTATGTAAAATAAAATAACACAAAAAAATTAAATTTTGTGATATTTTTTAGTACAGTATTTTGCTAAGTAAACACCAACTTTATCTGTGGACGGAGAATCGTTTGTTGTTGCCGATCTTGCCTCAAAACTACCGGACGTATCAAGAGATTTTTTGCAGCCCGCACAGGGGGTGGAATTAATGAAGCTAGTCGATACCCATGGCCGACGTATCAATTACCTGCGCCTTTCCGTAACGGATCGCTGTAACCTGCGCTGCAGTTACTGCATGCCGGAGCAGGGGGTTGAGAAACTTTGCCATGAAGACATTCTTACATATGAAGACCTACTCAGTGTTGCTCGGCAGGCAGTTGCCATCGGCATCGAAAAGATTCGCATCACCGGTGGTGAACCATTGGTGCGCAAAGGGATCATCGGCTTGCTGGGCGAGCTGGCCTCAGTCCCTGGCCTGAAGGAGTTGGTGCTGACCACCAACGGTATTATGTTGCCGGAGATGGCTGCGGATCTGCGCCAGGCCGGAGTTCAGCGCCTCAACATCAGCCTTGACTCCCTGAAAAAAGAGACTTTTGCCCGGATTACCCGCGGTGGTGATGTGGACCGGGTCCTGAAAGGATTGGAAGCCGCTGAGGCAGCAGGTTTCCCTCCGCACAAGATTAACATGGTGGTGATGCGAGGCGTTAATGATGACGAAGTGCTTGATTTTGCAGCTTTAACCTTTGACCGCCCCTATGCCATCCGTTTCATTGAATATATGCCCACTTTGCAGACCGAGAAATGGCGCGATCTTTCGGTACCCGGAAGTGAGATCCTGGAGCGGATCAGCCAGAAATATGAGTTATTGCCTGACTGCAGCCCGGAACTGGCTGGGCCATCACGCAATTTCAGACTCGGCGGTGCAATTGGTTCCATCGGTATCATCACCCCCATTTCGGGGCACTTCTGCAGCAATTGCAACCGCATCAGGGTCACATCCGCCGGAATAGCGCGAGGCTGCCTGCTCTCAGGAGAGGGGCTTGATCTGAAACCGCTCCTGAAAATGGGCGACGAAACCCGATTGAGGGAAGCACTGCGGCAGATTGTCGCCGGCAAGCCTGATCGCCATGGACTGAATGATGATAATGATGAGCTGCAGCCCTTTGCCATGTCACAGGTGGGGGGCTAAGATCGGGGCTTGCAGGGGAAGAGGGCGAAAAGGGTGAGCTGGACAACAAAAAAACATTTAACTTCGGAAGGAAAAAACATATGTCAGCAAAAGTATTGGCAGTATGCGTCAGCGAGAACAAAGGAGAGCGGAAGACCCCGGTGGCGGCAGTTGAACTGAAGGAGAATCACGGTATTATCGGTGATGCCCATGCCGGTGACTGGCACCGTCAGGTAAGCCTCCTGGCCATGGAGAGCATTCGCAAGATGCAGGCCATGGGTCTGTCCGTAGATACGGGCGATTTCGCCGAGAACATCACCACCGAAGGGATAGAGCTTGTTTCGCTGCCAATCGGCACCAGACTTCAGTTAGGGCAGACTGAAATGGAAGTGACACAGATCGGCAAGGAATGCCATACCCGCTGCGCCATCTATTATCAGGCCGGTGACTGCGTCATGCCAAAGGAAGGAATCTTTGCCAAAGTCATTACCGGTGGCACAATCAAGCCGGGCGATGCGGTGGTGGTTAAGGAGCAAGGATAGGAAAGAGGAAAGCCGCCTACCGACCGCCGAATGCTTTTATCGACCATCAACCATCGACCATCAACCGCTTTAAAGGCAGGACTGCTTTTATCGACTATCAACCATCGACTATCACCCGCTTTAAAGGCAGTAACACCGTAAAACTACTCCCTTTTCCCGGTTCGCTTGTCACCTCAATGCGGCCGCCGTGGTCTTTGATTATACCGTAGGAAACGGAAAGCCCAAGACCGGTGCCGCTTGCCTTGGTGGTAAAGAAGGGGTTGAAGATCTCCTTCAGGTTCTCTGCCGCAATGCCGCTGCCGCTGTCGGCAATGGTTATCCGGCAACAGCCTGCCTCATCATCAAGCTCCGTTGTCACCGTCAGTGTACCCCCCTCCGGCATGGCCTGAATCCCGTTAAGAATCAGATTGGTAAATACCTGCTGTAACTGGTCGCCGTCAACCGCCAGTTGTGGCAGTCCCGGCTCATATCCCTTGATGATCTGGATGCCGGTCAACGGCACCTGGTGGCTGATCTGGCCAAGAATTTCCTCCAGCAAGAGATTGATCCTAACCTGGCCCAGCTGCTTCTTTTCCTGGCGGGCGAACCGAAGCAGGTTGGCGACGATCCGCTCCACTCTGCCGGCCTGCTGCAAGATAGTGTCGACCTCGTCCCGATTTTCCGCTCCTTCGGCAATGGACATCTGCAGCAGTTCAGAGTTGCCCCGGATGATGGCCAGGGGGTTATTGATCTCGTGGGCGACGCCGGCGGCCAACTCACCAATGGCTGCCAATTTTTCCGCCCGAACCAGCTCCTCCCTTGTCCTGACCAGGAGCCTGTTGTTTTCCTCCAGCTCGGTGGTCCTTTCCTGGACCTTGTTTTCCAGGTCCCTGTTCAACTCACTGATGTGATCTTCCCTCTGCATCAGCGCCCGGTTCATCAGATTGAATTCTTCCGCCAGATCGCCCAGCTCATCCCGACTCGATACCTGACAATGCACATCACGTTCACCCGCCGATACCCGCCGTGCCGCGCTCTCAAGCTCCTTCACCGGCTTCGCCAGGCGCGCCGCCAGCATTCCGGCCACTGCCAGACCGAACAACGCACCTAACAGCAGTACACCGCTGAAGAGCAAGCCGAGCCTGAACCTCATCTCGGTAAAAGGCTTCTCCAGCATGCCCACATACAGGGACCCGATGGCGTTACCTTCCATGGAAAGAATGGGTTCGTAGGCGGTAACGTACCAGTCGTTGACGACAAAGGCCCGGTCGATCCATTTTTCCCTGCCGCCGATGACCCTGTTGTAGACCTGCTCAGAGAGCCGGGTGCCGATGGCCCGGCTTCCTTCCGAGGTGAGAACGTTGGTGGCGATGCGCAGATCGCCGAGGAAAATGGTGGCGCTGCCCACATCCTTGCCGTCGGCCCTGACCCCCTCATAGACGGTGTTCTTGATCTTATCCACCAGGCTGTTGTTGTTATTGAGCAGAATTCCACCGCACAGGGCGCCGACGATCCTGCCTTCCTTGTCCTTGACGGGGGCAGCGGCAATCAGCATCATCCCCGACCGCTCAAGGGTTTCTGTTGTCGGCCTCGCCCGTGGTGTAGCCAGTACGGGAATAGCAGCCTGCTTTGCCAGCCCTTCCCCCTCGACTGCCATTGCATCGGGGCTTATGACTACTGTGCCGGAGATGGTTTCCCCGTTCAGTGCCCGTGCTGTAAAGGATTCCTGTGAACGATCATCCCTGGCGACGCCGGGATTGTTCGCCCGGTAGATGACCTTCCCTGAAGTATCCAGTGCCATGAAGACGTCCAGCTTTTCCGTCTTCCCCAGCGGAGCGATGATAGCGGCGATTGCTCTTATGTTGCTGCCCTTGACCGCCTCCGCGGTATAAGGGGCGGAAGCGGTAAATTTGACCAGATCGGCGATGCGGCCCAGTTCATGGAGATATGCTTCGCGGGCAGAGTTCAGGTCGTTGCGCACCTTTTCCTGTGCCTGGCTGACGATTTTGGTGTTGAGGATAAAGACACCGGTCAGCCAGCAGAAAAGGGTGGCCACCGAAAGGGGGATGAGAATGGCGATGGTCAGTTTGGTTCTGATGGAGAAGCGCATTGGCGGCATTGGCTATTCCAGGGGGGACTTCAGGCTGTATTCGGCAATCTTTCGGTCAAGGGTTTTGCGGGAGATGCCGAGGATTTCCGCCGTTCTGCTCTTGTGAAAGCCGGTTTGGGTGAGGGTGCTTCGGATGTGCTCCCGCTCGATCTGGTCGAGGGAGGTCAGCCTCTCTTCCAGCGCGGTAACCGGGGCGGCCGGCTTCTTCCACATGGGGAGATTTTCCGCGGTGATCTTGCTGCTGCGGGCAAGTATGACCGCGCGCTCCACAACGTTTTCCAGCTCTCTGATATTACCGGGCCAGGTATAGTCGGTCATCAGGTCGAGCGCCTCGCTGGTGAAGCCGGTCAGCTCCTTGTGCATGCGCTGGCTGTATTTTTTCAGAAAATGCTGGGCCAGGGGCTCCATGTCCTCCTTCCGCTCTCTGAGTGGGGGCAGGGGAATGGATATGACGTTGAGGCGGTAGAAGAGGTCCTCGCGGAACCTACCGGCTGCCACTTCTTTTTCCAGATTCTTGTTGGTGGCGGCAACAAAACGGATATCCACCTGTTTGGCCTTGGTCGAGCCCACCGGGATAAAATCTCCTTCCTGGATGACCCTCAGCAGCTTTGCCTGCAGAACCAGACTCATATCGCCGATTTCATCCATGAACAGGGTGCCGTTGTCCGCTTCTTCCAGCAGCCCCCTCTGGGTGGTGGTGGCCCCGGTGAAAGCACCTCGCACGTGGCCGAAGAGCTGGCTTTCCAGCAGGGTATCGGAGAGGGCGGCGCAGTTGATGGAAAGGAAGCGGCGGCCCTTGCGCTTGCTATGGTGGTGGACGGCGCCGGCGATCAATTCCTTGCCCGTGCCCGATTCCCCGAGAATGAGGATGTTGGCCTCGCTTCCGGCTACCTGCAGCGTCAGTTCATATATTTCCCTGAACTTGTCACTCTTGAAGATGATGGTGCCGGAGGCGACCGGTTTTGCCCAGTTCTTCCTTGAGCAGCCGGTTTTCCTTGAGCAGCAGTTCCCGCTCCAGGGCGTTTTCCAGAACCCCCAGGATCTTTTCCTTGGGAAACGGCTTGGTCACGTAATCATAGGCCCCCAGCTTCATTGCCTCCACTGCAGCATCGATGGTGCCGAAGGCGGTCATGATGATCACTGGCAGTCCGGGTCTGAGTTTTTTGGCCTCCTGCAGCACCTGTAGCCCGTCCATATCGGGCATCTTCACATCCTGCAGCAGCAGGTCGGCATCAGCGGCTGTCCCTCCGGCCAGCCGGGCAAGGAGCGCAGTGCCGCTGGCGAAGGTTTCAACCGTCAACCCCTGGGATTCCAGAAGTTTCTTCATGTATTTGAGGATGCCCTCTTCATCATCGCAGATGAGAATTCTTGCCTTGTGCCATATCCTGGTTTCCTCCCGCTCTAAACCGACGTTCACCAGACGACCTACCTGGACAAAATGATACACATCATGGGCAAAACTCCGCAAGACAAGTTTTCCCCGCGTTACTGTCCTATACCAACTTCGTTAATGCGAAGTCCAGCAAATTCAGTGACAGACCGTTATAGGTATAGGCTATTTTTGTAATGATGTAAACACATCTGGCATGGCAATTGCCGTATACGAGTTGCCAATCTTAGGATGGCTACTGCCATTTACTAATCGAAAACTGGAGGGAGTTCACATGGCTGTTTCACGTAGGCAATTTCTGCAAGGGGGGCGGCCTGGCTGCGGCGGCCGGCCCTTTCCGGCAAGACAGCGGAGAGCGTCGAGCTCGATTCCCCCCAGATGCGGACCAAAGGGCTGAAGAGCTCAACCACCATTTGCCCGTTTTGTGCGGTGGGCTGCGGTCTTGTTGTCCATACCAAGAACGGCAAGGTCGTCAACATCGAAGGCGATACGGAGCACCCGATCAATCAGGGCGCCCTCTGTCCCAAGGGGGGGGCACTATTCCAGGTGGCCAACAACGAGCTGCGCCTGCAAAAGGTGATGTACCGCGCCGCCGGTTCCGACAAATGGGAAGAAAAAAGCTGGGACTGGGCGCTGGAGCGGATCGCTCAGAAGATGAAGGAAACCCGCGACAGGACCTTCAAGGCTAAAGAGATCAACAAGAAGGACTCCAAGGAGTACGTGGTCAACAGGACCGAGGGGATGGCCTTTCTGGGCGGCGCCGGCCTGGACAACGAGGAGTGCTACCTCTGGAGCAAGTTCGCCCGCTCCATGGGGGTCGCGAACCTGGAACATCAGGCCCGAATATGACACTCCGCTACAGTCGCCGGTCTGGCGGCTTCGTTTGGACGTGGGGCAATGACGAACCACTGGATAGATCTGAAGAACAGCGACGCCATCCTCGCCATCGGATGCAACCCTGCTGAAAACCACCCGATCTCCTTCAAGTGGATCGAGGAGGCCTGGAAAACGGCGGCAAGCTGATCGCCGTCGATCCGCGCTTTACCAGGACCGCCTCCAAGGCGGACCACTATGCGCAGATTCGTCCCGGTACCGACATCGCCTTCCTTGGCGGCATGATCAACTACGCCCTGCAGCACAACCTGATTCACGAGGAGTACGTGCGGGAGTACACCAACGCCTCCTTCATCGTGAACGAAAAGTACGATTTCGAGCGAGGGCATGTTCTGCGCCTTCGACGACCAGGAAAAGACCTATGACCTGAAGATGCCTGGGCCTACGAGATCGGACGGCGCCGGCAACCCCAAGCGGACATGACCATGCAGCATCCCCGCTGCGTCTACCAGCTGATGAAGAAGCACTTCTCCCGCTACGACATGGACAAGGTCTGTTCCATCACCGGCACCAAGAAGGAGGACTACCTGAAGGTGGCCAAGACCTTCTGCGCCACCGGCCGGCCCGACAAGGCGGGCACCATCCTCTACGCCATGGGCATCACCCAGTCCACCCACGGCACCCAGAACGTGCGTGCCGTCGCCATGCTGCAGATGCTGCTGGGCAACATCGGCATCGCCGGCGGCGGGGTCAACGCCCTGCGCGGCGAATCCAACGTCCAGGGTTCCACCGACTACGGCCTGCTGTTTCACCTGCTCCCCGGCTACCTCAAGTCCCCCGAGTTCGACAACGTCGACCTCAAGGCCTACCTGGAGAAGTGGACCCCCAAGACCAAGGACACGAAGAGCGCCAACTGGTGGGGCAACACCCCCAAGTACATGGTCAGCCTGCTGAAGGCCTGGTACGGCGACAACGCCACGGCCGAAAACGACTTCTGCTACTCCTACCTCCCCAAGCGGATGGGCAACTATTCCTACATCAAGATCATGGAAAAGATGGGCAAGGGCGAGCTGGAAGGGTCTGGTCTGCATGGGGATGAACCCGGCCGTGGGCGGACCCGACTCCACCAGTGCCCGTAACGCCC
>CAWAFF010000057.1:0-31807 GCA_963780945.1 uncultured delta proteobacterium
GGTGCCGGTTCTGGTGTCCCAGACTGCATCCCAGGTGGATGGCACCGGCAACGTCTTCGCCAGCAGCATGCTCCGAACTGCGTCCTTCAAGTCTTCCCGTTTTTGTTTCGGCACCCTCGATAAGCCGGGGTTAGCAGCCAGGTATTCATGCTCCGCCACCTGCTGGTAAGCCTTGACCAGAGACGATGGAAGGCGTCGCTGGTCCCGGCGCAGGGCGAAAACAAGGTAATGGTCGCGCCAGAAAGCAGCAGGCGTTGAAAAATCGCTCTGTCTGGTGGTCGTCCAGATGGACCCAGCCGAGGAAAGCTGCAGCTGTCCCCTGATCGATTGATTGGAAACCGTTGCCGGCCAGACGTTGGGAAGCCCATCGAAACAGATCCGAACCGGGAACTCTCCGGCAACCTGATATTGGCTGATACTGACAGTGTTGGATAAAATGCCCATTAGTAGTGCTCCTTGTCTGAAAGAATGAGAGCCAAGATTGATACACCTTTTCCCGGCACGGGGCAAGCAGTTTTTTGTGGCGGTTTCTTAGGAAAAATGGGACTTTCAGGCTGTTTCAAGCAAGCTGAGCGTGACTGGGTAAAGGGAGAAGGTGCAGGATTTTCAGCCGGGAAAATTTCAAGTGCCCGTAACAGGTCCGGTGGCAGTCGTTTTGCTTTCATGGCCGGACTGACACAGGCGAGTTTCACCTTGCCGCAAACAAGCAGGACCCCATCGGCTGTCCGGACCACTTGCTGGCCAAGCAGAAAGGATGTCTTTTCCACCTCGATGATCTCGGTCTCGACCCGCAGCAGGTCATCATGCCGGGCCGGGGCGCGAAAATCCACCTCCACCCGGACTACCGGAAAGATGCATCCCAGTTCGTGCAGTTCCCGCACTGACAGTCCTCGCTCACGGAAGAATTCAGTTCGAGCACGTTCGAAGTAATGCAGATAGTTGGCATGGTAGACAATGCCACCGGCATCGGTATCTTCATAATAGATGCGTATTTCCAATGGCCCCACTCCTTATTCAACGACAAAAACGGAATCATACACCCGGCGCACGGCTCCTGTTGTCTGTTCGTAATCCTTGATCAGTGCCTCGCCCGGATGCTTCAGTTGGGTATCATAGCCAAAACGGCGAGCCAGCTTGTCCAGGTACTTGGCAGGCCCCCCCAGGTCATTCATTGAATAGTCGTGAATGATGCGCAACCTGTTTTCCAGGCGCCGAAGAAATTTATAGCCGGCCAGCAAGACGGCAAAATCCTCATCAGCCAACAGCCGGCAGGCCTTCATTGCCTTCATGGCCATCAGGGTGTTGCTACTGCGAATCTCCGGGAATTCGAAGCCGTGCTTGAGCTGTAGGAACTGAACGATGAACTCGATATCAACGATGCCACCCCGGCCGGTTTTGATATTGTAGCTTCCTTCCGTTTCTCTGGCCAGCTCGTTCTCCATGCGCATCCGCAGGCGGTGGATCTCTTTCCGCACCTCTTCGCCACAGCCGGCGCCATAGACTACCTGGCCGACAATCTCTTCCACCCTGGTCTTAAGCGGTTCGATACCGAAACTGACCCGCGCCCTGGTCAAGGCCTGCCGTTCCCAGATCTGGGCATCCTCACGGTGGTAAATGCGGAAAGATTCCAGTGAGGTAACCAACGGACCGGCATTACCCGAAGGGCGCAACCTGGTATCGATTTTATAGACATAACCTTCCCTGGTCTGGGTGGTGAGGATCAGAATGATCTTTTGCGCCAGTTTGGCGAAATACTCGTGGTTGGTCAGCTGCTTTTCGCCGTCGGTGGTACCCTGATAATCATAGATATAGATGATGTCCAGGTCAGAGTGATAATTGAGCTCGTTGCCCCCCAGTTTACCCATGGCAAGGACGGCAAAATGGGCCTGCCTGACGCTGCCAATGCTCGGCATATGAAGGTCGGCCTGCCGAAACTGGTCAGTTCCTCGCTCGGCCATGCTTAGGCGGCCATGAGACAGACATCGGCAAGCCAGGTCAGCTGGACCGTATCTCGGTTTGCCCTATTTTGCCATAGATATCGTTAATGCCGATGCGTAGGAATTCCTCGTGGCGATATCGGCGCAGGGCATCGAGCCTCTCCTCAAAATACTTCAGCCTGGTCAAGCAGCGAAGAAGCTCATCTACCATTACGTCCCCGCTCTTTTATGGAAGATGCCGAGTCCGGGAAACCAGCTGTATCCAGATAGTTCCGGGTGGCCACCAAAATTTTCGACAGGAACTCCGACATCCCGAACAGGGACACCATCAATTTCAAAATTTCGCGGTTTTCGGCCAGAAGGGCAAAAAAGAGGAGCGGGACCGTAAGCCGCAGAAAACGCTCCATGTTGGCCAGAGCCATTCGGGGTCAGGAGAAAGAAAAAAATTTCCTGCAACAGGCAGCGGGGCGATATTCTCCAGCATGCGTCGGCTCCGTTCGGTCAGGCGGGCACTGGGTGGGCCGTCCCGCAGCAGGAGGAGATGCTCGATAGGCGGCATCGACGCGCTCGAAACGGCGTTCGGCGAGCATATCTTTGATAAGGTCGGGGTCTGCCTCGTGGTCGAGAAAAAAGTAGATCTCGGGCTGAACCTCTTCTCGTAGCTGCTCGTCCCTGGACAGGAAAAGGGCGCCATAGATGGTTGAGACGCGGCGGCGATGAGCCTCCAGAGTTTCATTAAACTTGGCCAGGCCAGAGGAGCGAAGGTACCCGCAGCGTCGGGCCAAAGCCAGCAGTTCGTCCTCCTTGCGCGGCAGATTGTGGGTTTGGCGTTCCTGCACCACTTGTATGCGATGCTCGACAAAACGCAGGAAACGGTATGCCTCTGTCAGATCGGCGCAGTCCGCTGCGGAAATGATGCGGTTATCCCTCAGCGTCGCCAATGCCAGCAATGAGTTCTTTACCCGCAAGGCCGGGTTTTTGCCGGCATATACCAGTTGCAGCGCTTGAATGAAAAACTCGATCTCACGAATGCCGCCGCGCCCGAGCTTGATGTTGTATTCCCCTTCCTGGACCGGGCCAGGGAAGCGTCAATCTTCTTCTTCATGGCCATCATGTCTTCGATAAGGTTGTAATCCAGGTACTTGCGATGGATAAAGGGCTGGATGGCGGCAAGAAATTTATCCCCAAGTGCCAGCGAACCTGCTACCGGCCTTGCCTTAAGCATGGCAGCCCTCTCCCATGACTGTCCCCAGGACTCGTAGTAAATTTCAGCAGATCTTACCGAGGTTGCCACGTCGCCGCTTTTTCCTTCCGGACGTAAACCTAGGTCCACCCGGAAGACAAAGCCATCCTCCGTCACCTGAGAGACCGCCTTGCTTATCATCTCCGCCAGCCGGACAAAAAAAGCATGCAGGGAGATCCTGCCCTTCAGTTGTCCTTGACCATCATCAATGCCAATGGTTTCACCTTGATCGGAGGAATAGAAATAAATGATGTCGATGTCGGAGGAAAAATTAAGCTCCCTGCCGCCAAACTTGCCCATACCAATGATAGTCAGGTCTGCCTCTACCTGGCCGGCAGTTGTCATCATCAGCGGCAGACCATGCTCCCCTACCAGCTGATGGCGCGCCACTTCGTAAGCAACCTGCAAGGTGGCGGCGGCCAGGGCGGAAAGCTCGGCAGTAACTTCTTCCAGAGAAGCAAGGCCGTTTAGGTCACGGGCGGCAATGCGCAGAATCTCGGCAAACTTGAAGCGACGGAGGAGCGCAAAAACCTCCGGGAAGGTGGTTTCAGCACCTACCTGCCGCCGAAGAGCAGTGAGCATCTCCGTCTCGGACCTGCGTACGTCAATGCTATTGCCGGCAAAAAGTCCATGAAAGTAAAGGGGGTCGCGACAGATAATATTGGTGATAAAGGGGGAGGAGCCGCAGATGACCAAAAGCCGGCTAAGCATGCTTTTTTTGCCGCAGACGGCAAAAAGCTCATCCCGGCTAACGACACAGCTGATCCCTCCAAATTATTGAGGGCCATGTCCGGCACAGGGGTGTTAAGGGCGGTCAGGGCAATGGCAGAAATGGTTTGGGGTTTAAAGATGTAGGCCAGGAGGCGCAGATTGGTGGCAGAACGTGGCCCGAAGTTATAGCCGTTATTTTCGAGAAAGCCGGACAGCCTGCGGTCTCCATCCCATTCAGGGTCACCGGCAAGAGCTGCCTGCAGTTCTTCGGCAAATTCTGCGTTGCGATTCATTGACCCACCAACGCCTTCAGCTCCTTTTCGTAATCCCCTCGCACTACCCCTTTTTCAGTGATGATACCGGCAATATACCGGGCAGGGGTAACATCGAAGGCCGGATTGCGCGACTTTGACCCCTTCCGGGGCGACCGGAAGCCCTGGATGTGGGTCACTTCCTCGGCCGGGCGCTCCTCGATGGGAATATCGGCTCCGGTGGCGAGGGTCAGGTCCAAGTGTGGAGACCGGCGCGGCCACGTAGAAGGGGATGTTGTTCTCCTTGGCCAGCACGGCGACGGTGTAGGTGCCGATCTTGTTGGCGGTGTCGCCGTTGGCGGCGATGCGGTCGGCGCCGACGATGCAGCAGGTGATCTCGCCCTGCTCATGAAGAAGCCGGCCATGTTGTCGGCGATCAGGGTCACCGGGATGCCCTCCTGCATCAGCTCCCAGGCGGTCAGGCGCGCGCCCTGCAGCCAGGGGCGGGTCTCGTCGGCGAAAACCTGGATCTTCTTGCCCGCCTCGTGGGCGGCACGGATCACGCCCAGCGCGGTGCCGTAGCCGGCCGTGGCCAGCCCTCCGGCGTTGCAGTGGGTCAGAATGGCGGCTCCCTCCGGGATCAGCGGCGCGCCCCATTTGCCGATGTTCCGGCAGATCGTCAGATCCTCCTGCTCGATCAGGATCGCCTCCGCCTTGAGCACATCGCGGATGGCATCGAGATTTTTTCCCGTTATTCTCTGCGACCCGCTTCATCCGCTCCAGCCCCCAGAAGAGGTTGACCGCCGTCGGACGGGTGCGCCCCAGCACGTCGCAGACGTTGTCCAGCTGGCGGAAGAATGATTCGATGGGTATCGGCAATGATCTACCGCGCCCCCAGCGCTACCCCCATGGCGGCCGCCACGCCGATGGCCGGCGCACCCCGGATGACCATGCCCCGGATGGCCTCGGCCACCGCCTGGAAATCGTTATACTCATTGTAGATCTCTTCGCCCGGCAGAGCGGGTCTGGTCGATCATGATCACCTTGTTGTCCCGCCACTCTATTGTTCTGAAAGCCATACAAACCTCTGTTCTGAAGGACTCTAGTTGACCTGCAGCTATCACCGTTGAGCTTCTTCAGCAGCAGCTCGTTGACCACCGCCGGATTGGCTTTTCCCTTAGAGGCCTTCATCACCTGACCGACGAAAAAGCCGAAGACTTTCTCTTTGCCGCCGCGATACTCTTCAACCTGTCCGGCATTGGCAGCCATGATCTCGTCGATGATCGCCTCGATGGCGCCGCTGTCGGAGACCTGTACCAGCCCCTTCTCCTCGACAATCGCCTGCCGGAGCTTTGCCGCTCCGCCACATCTCGTCGAAAACGGTCTTCGCGATCTTGCCCGAGATGGTGCCGTTGTCGATCAGCTTCAGAGCTCCGCCAGCAGCCGCGGCGTGACCGGGCAGGCTGCAATCGACAATGCCGCCGTCATTCAAGGCCCGGGTGATTTCACCCATGACCCAGTTGGCGACCGTCTTTGGCATGGCCGCAGCGGCAGCACCGCTTCAAAATAATCGGCCAGGGCCCGGCTGGCGGTCAAGCACCTCGGCGTCGTAGGGGAGCAGCCCCAGCTCGGACATGAAGCGCAGCCGCGTTGTTCCGGCAGCTCCGGCAGTTCCCGGCGCGACGTCGCTCCACCCAGTCGTCGCCGATAACCAGCGGCACCAGGTCGGGATCGGGGAAATAGCGGTAATCGTGGGCCTCTTCCTTGCTCCGCATCGAGCGGGTTGCGCCGCTGTTCGGGTCAAAAAGGCGCGTTTCCTGGACGACCGTGCCGCCATCCTCGATCAGGTCGATCTGGCGCTGGATCTCGTATTCGATGGCCTGCTTGACAAATTTGAAGGAGTTGACGTTCTTGATTTCGGCCCGCGTGCCGAATGTGTCCGAGCCGACCGGCATCACCGACACGTTGGCGTCGCAGCGGAAACTCCCCTCTTCCATGTTGCCGTCGCAAATGCCGAGCCAGGTCACGATCTGGTGCAGCTGTTTCAGGTAGGCCACCGCTTCGTCGGACGAGCGGAGATCCGGCTCGGAAACGACCTCCAGCAGGGCGGTGCAGGCCCGGTTCAGGTCGACGCCCGAACTCGCCGCTTCATGCCGGCATCGCCATGCACCAGCTTGCCGGCGTCCTCTTCCATATGGATGCGGGTGATGCCGATCCGCTTCAGTTCCTGTCCCTCAACCGTGATATCAATGCCACCCCCGTTGACAGATCGGATGCTCGAACTGGCTGATCTGGTACCCCTTGGGAAGATCGGGATAGAAGTAGTTCTTGCGGGCAAAAATGCTGCGCGGCGTGATGGAGCAGTTGGTGGAGAGGCCGGCCTTGATGGCGAATTCCACCACCTTCTTGTTGAGCACCGGCAGCGCCCCCGGCAGTCCCAGGCAGACCGGGCAGGTCTGGGAGTTCGGCTCGGCGCCGAATTTGGTCGAGCAGCCGCAGAATATTTTGGTGTCGGTCAGGAGCTGGACGTGAACTTCAAGACCGATGACGGGTTGGTATTTCATGGTGGATGCTCCGGAAGAGTTTAGCATCGTTGCTTTCCTGGTGTGCCACTCGGTGGCCTGTTCAAAAGCGTAGGCTGCCCGCAGGACGCGTCTCCTCGCCGAACGGTTTGCCGATCAACTGCAGACCGATCGGCAGCCCGGAGTCGAAAAACCGGCCGGGAGCGACATGGCACAGGTGCCGGCCAGGTTGACCGGAATCGTGAAAATGTCGGACAGGTACATCTGCAGCGGATCGTTGATCTTTTCGCCGATCTTGAATGCCGGGGTCGGGGCAACCGGGGTCAGCATGACATCGACCTGCTCGAATGCCGCCATGAAGTCGTGCATGATCAGGGTCCGCACCTTCTGCGCCTTCACGTAATAGGCGTCGTAATAGCCGGACGACAGGGCATAGGTGCCGAGCATGATGCGGCGCTTGACCTCCGGCGCCGAATCCTTCGCTGCGGCTTTTGCGTGTACATGTCCAGCAGTCCGTCCGCCTCGCGCGCGGTGGCCGAAACGGACCCCGTCGTAGCGGGCCAGATTGGAGCTGGCCTCGGCGGTAGCGATAAGGTAGTAGGTGGCAACCGCATAGTCGGTGTGGGGCAGGGAGATATCGACGAATTCGGCGCCGAGCCGCCGGTAGGATGGCAATCGCCGCGTCCATGCGCTTTCTGTACGTCCGGGTCGAGGCCCGTGATGAAGTATTCCTTCGGCAGGCCGATCTTCAGCCCTTTCACATCCCTGACCAGGGCTTGCGTGTAGTCCGGCACCGGCATATCGACGCTGGTGGAATCCTTGGGGTCGTACCCGGCAACGGCGCCGAGCATGATGGCGCAGTCGGTCACATCGCGGGTCAGGGGCCCGACCTGATCCAGGGAGGAGGCGTAGGCGATGACGCCGTAGCGGGAAACCCGGCCATAGGTGGGTTTCAGGCCGACGCAGCCGCAGTGGGATGCGGGCTGGCGGATGGAGCCGCCGGTGTCGGTGCCGAGCGTGGCGGTTGCCTGCTGGGCGGCAACCGCCGCCGCCGAACCTCCCGAGACCCGCCGGGGATGCAGTCGATGTCCCACGGATTGCGGGTCGTGCCGAAATAGCTGGATTCGGTGGAGGAGCCCATGGCGAACTCATCCTGGTTCAGCTTGCCCGACCAGCACCATGCCCTGGTCTTTCAAGCGGGCGACACTGGTCGCGTCATAGGGGGGGACAAAATTTTCCAGGATCCGTGAGGCGCAGGTGGTGCGGACTCCTTTGGTGAGAAAGATATCCTTGAGCGCCACCGGGATGCCGGTCAGCTCGGTCATCTCACCGCCGGCAATCCTCTTGTCAGCGGCCTCAGCATCTTTCAGCGCTTCGTCAGCTGTCACCGTTATGAAGGCATTGATTTTGGGATCTACCGCCTCAATCCTGGCCAACATCGCCCTGGTTACCTCCACAGAGGAAACTTCCTTCTTCTTCAGTTTGTCATGCAGCTCGTGGATGGTCAGCTCAAAAAGTTCCATATATGCTCCGGGGATTTATAGATGACTTGAGAAGGGTAAAAGGCTTCAGCTGCACGGCGTGTAAATTATCAGCCGACCGCTCGATGAAGCATTCATTCGATGACCTTGGGGACACGGAAGAAACTCTCTGCCCTTCTGGGTGCGTTGGCCAGCGCATTTTCGATGCCGAGGGAGGCCTTTGATCTCGTCCATGCGGAATGCATTTTCCATGGGAACGGCATGTGCAGTCGGCACGATACCGTCTGTATTCAGTTCATTCAATTTATCCACATAGGCAAGGATCGCATCCATCTGGCCGGTAAAAGTCTCCGCCTCCTGTTCGGTCAGCTCCAGTCGAGCCAGCAAAGCAACTTGTTCGACTTCTGCTTTGGTTATCTTCATCAATTCTCCGGCAAACGGGTAGTAGCTTAAAACCATGTATTTCTAGCATGAACAGGGGGAAAAGACAACCCCGGCTCAGCATGGCTTTCGACATCGAACTACGAACGGTTATTCAAACCCGTCTCCAGTCCCGCAAACCTCACCAACAGTTTCTTCGGCCCGATGGAGTTGAACCAGACGATGACCTTTTGATCGTTGCCGCTCCCCTCGATGCGGCGAATGGTGCCGACACCGAACTTGCCGTGGCGCACTTTCATCCCCAAACATACCCCCTCGACCGAGTCATCGGCCACCAGATGCACCTCATTGGTCAACTCCGGCTCCAACTCCATCTCGAATACAGAAGCCAGATTATGGGCTGCCCCATTGCGGGCGGCTGGCTCAGGACGTAACTCATTTCCCAGCCCGGAAACCGTGCCGAAGGAAGGCTGATAACCTTCGTCCTCCATATCAAGCAGCTCTCTCGGCACATCAGTAAGGAAGCGGCAGGGGGGATTGTACTGCTCCTGACCAAAAATCCGCCGCCGTCTGGCATTGGTCAGGAAAAGGCGTTCCCTGGCCCGGGTCATGCCCACATAGCAAAGCCGGCGCTCTTCCTCCATCTGCTCAACATCTTCCAGGGAACGGGCATGGGGAAAAAGCTTTTCCTCCATGCCGATCATGAACACCAGCGGAAATTCCAGCCCCTTTGCCGAGTGGAGAGTCATCAGCGTTGCCGATTCCCGCCCCTTTCCCTCCTGCTCGAGATCGGAGATCAGTGCCACCTGCTCCAGAAAAGCCGCCAGCGTTCGCTCTTCACTGCGCCGCTCGAATTCCTCCAGGGCTGACAGCAGTTCCTCAAGGTTCGCCAGCCGGTCCTGGGCCTCCTCGGTGCGCTCCTCCTTCAGTTTCGTGGCATAACCAGTCTCCTGAATGATCCGGGAGGTCAGCTCAGTCAGCGCAAGGCATCCATGAGCTGCCTGAACTGTTCCAGAAGCTCCACAAAGCCGGCGATCTTGCCCCGTGGTCCATTTGCCAGCAGGCTCCCCTCCGCCGCCTCGGTCAGTGCGTCAAAGAGCGGTATCTCCTTGCGTCCGGGCAAGCTCGGCGATCTTTTCCACGGTCGCATGACCGATACCGCGGTGCGGGGTATTGATGATCCTCCTCAAGGCGATTTCGTCGGCGGGATTGTCAATAGCCTTCAGATAGGCAAGAATATCCTTGATCTCCATCCGCTCGTAAAACCGCATGCCCCCGACCATGTGGTAGGCAATGCCGTCCGCCACCATGGCATCCTCGATAACCCTCGACTGGGCATTGGTCCGGTAAAAGACCGCGACGTCGGAGAGTTCTCCCCCCCGGCGCATATGCCGTTCGGTCTCGCGGCAGACGAACCTGGCTTCATCGCGCTCGTTCTCGAGCTTGCGGTAGATGATTTTTTCGCCACCGGCGGGTTTTCGGTCCAGAGCGTCTTGGCCTTGCGTCCGCTGTTTTTCGACACCACCTCCCCGGCCGCGGTAAGGATGGTCTGGGTAGAGCGGTAATTCTGTTCCAGCTTCACCACCTGCACCCCGGGAAAATCCTTTTCGAAGTCGAGGATATTCCGGATGTCGGCCCCGCGCCAGCGATAGATGGACTGGTCGTCGTCGCCTACCACGCAGAGGTTTCTCCGCGGCCGGCCAGAAGCCTGATCAGCCGGTACTGGATCGGATTGGTGTCCTGGTATTCGTCAACCAGGATCCAGCGGATAGCTATCCTGATAGCGGGCAAGCACCTCCGGGAAGTGTCTCGAACAGCCGAACCGTCATCAGCACCAGATCGCCGAAATCCAGGGCATTGCACTGCTTCAACCGCTCTTGATAGGCGGCATAGACCTGTGCTATCTTATCGGCCTGTAATCACCGGCGGCTGCAAGGTCGTCGGGCGTCGGCCGTTATTCTTGCAGTCGTCAATGGCGGCTGCGAACAGCTTTGCGGGAATAACGCTTCTCGTCCAGGTGAAGCTCGGCCACGATCTCCTTGACCAGCTTCTCCGCGTCCTTCTCATCATAAATCGGCGAAATTGCTCTCGTAACCCAGGTGCTGTGATCTCCCGGCGCAGTATCCTGGCGCAGGCCGAATGGAACGTGGAGATGAGGGGAAGCTCCACCCGCCAGGAGCCGTCCACCCGCTGGCGCATCTCCTCCGCCGCCTTGTTGGTGAAGCGTCACCGCCAGGATCTGCCAGGGCGGTACCCCCCGTTCCCGGATGAGATAGGCGATGCGGTAGACGATGACCCGGGTCTTGCCGGAACCGGCCCCGGCCAGGATCAGGAGCGGGCCATCGCCATGGAGAACAGCCTCTTTCTGGGGTGGATCGGATCGTGCAGCAGGTCCATAAGTATTTCCCATCAGTGGATTAATTTGGGCAAATCCTAAATTTTTTACCTGCTTAAATCAAGTTATTCTTCTGTCAACCGGCAGGCACCCATGCCACGGGCTGTCAAAGGGACAAGAAAAACCTTTACAAAACATAACCGCATATACTATTATCCCTATTTCCGTGGAGAGATGTCCGAGCGGTTGAAGGAGCACGCCTGGAAAGCGTGTGTACGTTAATAGCGTACCGAGGGTTCGAATCCCTCTCTCTCCGCCATTACAATTCAGATTATCGTACCCGCTTTGCCCTTTGCGGACAGACCTGATAGCTGGGTCCCGCGCAACGGAAGGTTATCAACCCCGTCAGGTCCGGAAGGAAGCAGCGGCAGTAACTCGACACCGTGTGCCGCGGGGTCGCCCAGCTATCAGTTGTGTCCGCAATTCCCCCGAATCGTACCCCTCCCTCAAAAATTAACCCTAACCGTGACCAACAGTAAGAGGTTATAACCTTTTGTCCTATCTCGTTTTGGCACGAAAATGGCGGCCTCAGACCTTCAGTGACCTGATCGGCCAGGAGCATGTCAGCCGTACCCTGAAAAATGCCATCGATTCCGGCAGGGTGGCCCATGCCTTCCTCTTCACCGGCGCCCGCGGCGTCGGCAAGACCAGTTCCGCCCGCATCCTGGCCAAGGCCCTGAACTGCGAGCAGGGGCTCACCAACTGAGCCCTGCAACGTCTGCCCGCACCTGCATCGAGATCACCGACGGCAATTCCGTCGATGTCTTCGAGATCGACGGCGCCTCCAATACCGGCGTCGACGACGTCCGGGAACTGCGCGACAACATCAAGTACCTCCCTTCGCAGATGCCGCTACAAGATCTTCATCATCGACGAAGTGCACATGCTGTCCACCAACGCCTTCAACGCACTGCTGAAGACGCTGGAAGAGCCCCCCGCCCACGTGAAATTCATCTTTGCCACCACCGAACCGCACAAGGTGCCGATCACGATCCTGTCGCGCTGCCAGCGTTTCGATTTCAAACGGATCGCCGCTACCAGAAGATCATTGGCCGGTCTGCGCTACATCGTCGAACAGGAAGAGGTCACCATCAGCGACGATGCCCTCGCCCTGATCGCCCGCAAAGGCGACGGCAGCATGCGCGATTCACTCTCCGCTCTCGATCAGGTACTGGCTTTCTGTGGCCAGACGGTTGCGGATGATGATGTGGCCAATATCCTGGGAGTCATCGATCGACGACTACTGCTGGAAACTGCCCAGGCAGTTTTTAACAGGGACAACCGCTTGGCTCTGGACATTGTCAAGCGGGTCGACTCCTTCGGTTACAGCATGCGGCAGTTTTGCCAGGAGCTAATCGACCATTTCCGAAATATCACCATCGTGCGAGCCATTGACGAGGCCTCCGACATCCTGGACCTGTCTGAAGCCGAATGTGCCGAACTGAAGATTTCATCCGGCACAGTTACCCAGGCTGACCTTCAGCGCCATCTGACCATACTGCTCAAGTCAGAGCAGGAAATGGCCCACTCCAACTTTGGCCGTCTGGTCCTGGAAATGGCCCTGCTGAAAATGACTGCTCTGTCAGCTGTTATTCCTGTCAACGAGATTATTGTACGCCTCAAAGCGCTGGAGAGCGGCTCGTCGCTTCCGACCGTTGCCTCTTCTGCACCAGTCTGGGAAAAATCTGAACCCCGCCCTGCGGCGCAGCAGAAGCCAGCCGGAGCCAGTGCGCAACCATCTTCTGCAGTTGAAGACCGGCAGCCGGCAGCTGTTAAACATCAGACACCGGCCCATCCTGTTTCAACAACTGCCATCGACCCATCACGTCAGCCAGATGACAGCTGGGCTGGTTTTGTCAACTTCGTGAAGAAGAAAAAGCCGGTCCTTGCTTCCTTTCTTGAATGCGGACGGCCACTGACTGTTTCAGGAAGCCTTCTTGAAATAGGCTATGCAGAAGGTTCTTTCCAGCTGAGTAAGATGCAGGACACTGATTCCATGGAAGAACTGAAAATGATGTCCCATGCCTTCTTCGGCACGCAACCGAGCATACGCTTCAAGTCACTTACAGGACAAGGCGGGGATGCACCTCCATCTCTGGAAGAAAAAAAAAGTCTTGAAGAAGCCAGTCGCAAGCAGGAACTGAGGAACAAGGCGCTGGGGCATCCTGCCATTAATGCTGCCTTGGACGTATTTGGCGGAGAGGTCGGCGAGGTTGTGGAGCTCAAATGACGTGGAAAATAACTTTGTTTTAGCTTGAGCAAAAAAGTGTTTATCATAAATAAATATCACCATCAGGAACGGAGGTAAACAATGTCAAAGGGTTTGGCGTCCATCATGAAACAGGCGCAGATGATGCAGCAGAAAATGGGTAAATTACAGGAAGAAGCTGCACAGAAAACCGTAGAAGCAACTGCAGGTGGTGGAGCTGTTACAGCAGTCGTTAACGGGAAAAACCAGGTTCTCTCTCTAGTCATAAAAAAGGAAGCCGTTGATCCTGAAGATGTGGAAATGTTGCAGGATCTGGTTTTAGCCGCTGTCAATGAAGCACTGGCCAAGGTCCACGCTGAAATGGCAGAACAGATGAGCAAGATCACCGGTGGCATCAATATTCCTGGCCTCTTCTAGTTGTTTTTCCTTTCAACGGGTCCGTTTTTCAGCTACTCTTGACAAGTCTTACCAGATGGAGAACGGGCCCCCTTTGTCTCAGCAATCCCCCTGCTCTTGCATGTTACAGCGCTCTTTTAATTTAACTAAAGTTTTTCAATTAAACTACAGTAAAAAGTTGTTTTAATTGCGGTAATACTATGATACATTTTTCCAAGTCATTGACGAAGCTATTGGGTGAACTAAAGAAACTGCCAGGCGTGGGAGATAAAACAGCTTTACGGCTCGCCTTTCATCTCCTCAAATCACCGCAAAATTTATCCGCTTTGGCTGAAAGCCTGCTGGAAGTGAAGGCAGGTGTTCATTTCTGTTCCATCTGCTTTGGTATAACCGAGCCTGATCCCTGCTACCTCTGTTCCGCAACAAGAGAAGAAACAACTATCTGCGTGGTGGAAGAGCCTCAGGATATCCTGGCAATGGAACGATCCCAAGCCTTTAAGGGACGTTATCACGTTCTGCACGGGGCGCTGTCTCCGTTAAATGGTATCACGCCAAAGGACCTGAAGATTGAGGAACTGATGCAACGCCTGCAACAAGGACAGGTCAAAGAGGTCCTTCTCGCCACCAACTTCACCGTCGAAGGCGAGGCGACTGCACTTTATCTGACCAGGCTGATAAAACCGATGTCCATAAGGGTCACCAGACTTGCCCATGGCATCCCCCTCGGCAGTGACCTTGAATATATTGATGCAGCAACGGTACAGCGTGCTGTCGAAGGACGCTCCGAACTATAGCAACAAAGGTCTTAGAATACTCAACTAAGGGTAAGCAAATTAAACACTGGGAGGAAATTGTATGAGTCGCAAAATGGTTACAATAGACGGCAATACCGCAGCAGCCCACGTTGCCCACGCTACAAACGAGGTTATTGCCATTTACCCCATCACCCCTTCTTCAGTCATGGGCGAAATATCTGACGAGAAAAGCGCCAAGGGCGAAAAGAATATCTGGGGCACAGTGCCGCTGGTGGCAGAGATGCAGTCCGAAGGCGGAGCTTCAGGTGCTGTTCACGGTGCACTGCAGGCAGGTGCACTCACAACCACCTTTACCGCTAGCCAAGGCCTTCTGCTGATGATCCCCAATATGTTCAAAATCGCAGGCGAGCTGACATCCACTGTTTTTCATGTCTCTGCCAGGGCCATTGCTGCCCAGGCCTTGTCCATCTTCGGCGATCATTCCGACGTCATGTCCTGCCGCTCCACCGGCTGGGCAATGCTCTGTTCCAACAATGTCCAGGAGGTAATGGACTTCGCTCTCATCGCCCAAGCAGCCACTCTCAGATCAAGAATCCCCTTCATCCATTTCTTTGACGGCTTCAGGACATCTCACGAAGTGCAGAAGGTTGAGGAACTCACCTTCGACGACATGCGCGCCATGATTAACGACGATTTGGTTCTTGCCCACCGGGCACGGGCACTGTCCCCGGACAATCCCGTCATGCGCGGCACCGCACAAAATCCCGACGTTTATTTCCAAGGGCGCGAGTCGGTCAATAAATATTATGCACCGACAATTGACATCGTTCAGGAAGAAATGGACAAATTTGCCAAAATTGCCGGCAGACAATACAAATTAGTTGAATATGTGGGCGCAGCCGATGCCGAGCGTGTCATTGTCATCATGGGCTCTGGTGCTGAAACTATCCATGAGACTGTGGACACGCTTGTGGCCAAAGGTGAAAAGATCGGTCTGCTCAAAATCCGTCTTTACCGGCCATTCCCCTCCGATGCCTTTGTTGCTGCCATCCCAACAACAGTGAAAAAGATTGCTGTTCTTGATCGCACCAAAGAGCCGGGTTCCATCGGCGAGCCGCTTTATCTGGACGTGCGGACCGCCATTGGCGAAGCAATGGCAGATAAGACAACCTCCTTCACCCATTACCCGACCATCGTTGGTGGCCGCTATGGTCTAGGTTCCAAAGAATTTACTCCCGCCATGGCAAAATCGGTGTTTGACAATCTGAAAGAAGACAAGCCGAAGAAAAATTTTGTCACAGGTATCAAGGATGATGTTTGCAATACCAGCCTTGATTTCGACCCCACTTTCACCAATGCCGCTGCCGGCACCTATTCGGCAATGTTTTATGGTCTGGGTTCGGACGGCACCGTCGGCGCCAACAAGAACTCCATCAAGATCATCGGCGAAAGAACCGACAACAACGTCCAGGCTTATTTTGTCTATGACTCCAAAAAAGCGGGCAGCGTAACGACCTCCCATCTCCGGTTCGGCAAAAACATCATCCGTTCGCCGTACCTCATTGATTGTGCGGACTTCATCGCCTGTCACAATTTCACTTTCCTGGAAAAGTACGACATGCTTTCAAAGGCAAAAGAAGGAGCAACGTTTCTCCTGTGCTCTCCCTTCGACAAAGATCAAGTCTGGGATAACATGCCGATCGAAGTACAAAACCAGATCATCGGCAAGAAACTTCGCCTGTTTGTCATCAATGCCATCAAGTTGGGTGAAGAACTCGGCTTGGGCGCACGTATAAACGTCATCATGCAAACGGCATTTTTTAAAATATCATCGATCATCCCACTTGAGATAGCTCTCGATGCTATCAAGGACGCCATCAAGAAGAGCTATGGCAAAGCCGGCGATAAAGTTGTCGATATGAATAACAGGGCTGTTGATGCTGCCCTGGAAAACATATTTGAGGTCGCTGTGCCGGCAAAATCCAGCAGTGCATTGAAAATGCCCGCCGTTGTCGGCAGCCATGCACCATCGTTTGTTCAGAATGTTACCGCCGAAATCATCGCCGGTCGCGGCGATGATCTGCCGGTTTCGGCAATGCCAGCTGATGGCACCTTTCCTACCGCCACTTCACAGTATGAGAAGCGTAACATTGCTGTGGATATTCCGGTCTGGGACGAGAACCTCTGCATTCAGTGCGCCATCTGCTCTTTCGTCTGCCCCCACGCAACCATCCGCATGAAAGCCTATGACCCGTCTCTTCTTGACAAGGCACCTAAGACCTTTAAGGCTGTCGATGCCAAAGGCGCTGATTTCGCCGGTCAAAAGTTTACCCTTCAGGTTGCACCTGAAGACTGCACCGGTTGTGGCGCCTGTGTCCACAACTGCCCTGCCAAGAGCAAGGAAGATCCCAATCACAAGGCGATCAACATGCAGTTCCAGCCACCACTGCGTGAGACCGAAGCTGCAAACTATGATTTCTTCCTTTCTCTGCCGGAAACAGACTCCAAGATGGTCAAACGCGAGACGCTGAAAGGCAGCCAGCTGATCAGGCCGCTCTTTGAATATTCCGGTGCCTGTGCCGGCTGCGGCGAAACACCTTACCTGAAGCTCATGTCTCAGCTGTTCGGCGACAGGGCCCTGATTGCCAATGCCACCGGTTGTACCTCCATCTATGGTGGTAATCTGCCAACAACACCATGGGCAAGGCGTGCCGATGGCCGCGGACCAGCCTGGTCGAACTCTCTCTTCGAGGACAATGCCGAGTTTGGCTTTGGCATGAGACTCACCGTCGACAAATTTGCAGAAGCAGCCACAGAACTGCTCGACGAACTGATTAACTGTGGCTGCAAATCATGCGTGGCCCTTGTCGGTACCATGAAGGAGATTAAAACTGCCGATCAGTCCACCCAGGAAGGAATTGAGGCACAACGCACCCGCGTCGCCTCATTGAAAAAGGGACTTGAGACCTGCACTGAGCCTTCTGCCAAACGGCTGATTTCCCTGGCCGATTACCTGGTGAAAAAATCTGTCTGGATTGTTGGTGGCGACGGTTGGGCCTATGACATCGGTTACGGCGGCCTCGACCATGTCATCGCCTCGGGCAAGAACGTCAACTTGCTGGTTCTTGATACCGAAGTCTATTCCAACACCGGCGGCCAGGCCTCCAAATCTACGCCGATCGGCGCAGTAGCCCAATTCGCCGCTGGCGGCAAAGTAATGCCCAAGAAGGATCTCGCCATGATGGCAATGGCTTACGGCAACGTCTATGTGGCAAAAGTTGCACTCAGCAACCCGGCCCAAGTGGTTAAAGCCTTTATCGAAGCCGAGGCTTATGACGGACCTTCGTTAATTCATTGCCTATGCCCACTGTATCGCCCATGGCATTGACATGACGACTGCAGTAGACGAACAAAAGAATGCTGTGGCTTCTGGCCACTGGCCATTGATCCGCTACAATCCGGCATTGGCTGCGGAAGGTAAAAACCCCCTGCAACTGGACAGCAAAAAACCAACAATCACCTTTGAACAGTATGCCTATGGTGAAAACCGCTACCGTGTGCTTAAGAAAAGCAATCCTGAGGCAGCAGCAGTGTTGATGAAACAGGCTACCCAATGGACTGCACGTCGCTTTGAGTTGTATGAAAAAATGGCAGCCATGTCCTACGACCAAGACAAAAAATAAGCTGCCAAAACATCTACCTAAAAAGAGCTTCGGTAATTTCTGCCGGAGCTCTTTTTGCTATAGCCCAAGTCCTTTAAAAGCTTGAAACAATCAATCAATTCTGTTATATAAAATGCGCTGTAATAAAATTTTCCTACAGCGCAAGGGGTGTTACATGTCGAATCCTCAGATGGTTATGTACGATGAGGAATTCAAACAGATAAATGCAATCATCGAAAAGCTTTTAAAAGAAGCCAACAGCAAGGTTATATTTCTTGTTGACAAAAATGGTCAACTTATTACCGGAGTGGGGGAAACAGAACGATTTGACACCACCTCGCTAGCTTCTCTGACAGCCGGCAATATTGCAGCTACTGGCGGACTTGCCAAGCTCATCGGCGAAAAAGAATTCTCCATCCTTTTCCATGAAGGCGAAAAAGACAACCTGCATATCTCAATAGTGGGCGGCAGGGTTATCCTCGTCGTTCTTTTCGACAATCGGTCATCGCTGGGCCTGGTGCGCCTGCGGGTAAAAAAAGCGTCGGAAGAGCTGACCACCATTTTTGCCAAATTGATGCACAAGGCCGAAGAAAAAGAAAAAAGTGGTGAATCTGACTTTCCATTTGCCGAAATAACCGACGATGATATAGATAACCTCTTCAGTTAATCAAGTTGGAGTAACGCCAGATGTCTTTCATCAACTATGCATCCCGTGAAATAAACTGTAAAATCGTTTATTACGGTCCCGGGCTATGCGGCAAAACGACAAATCTTCAGTTTATCTACCAGAAGACGGCCGCAGACGCAAAAGGGAAAATGATCAGCCTTGCCACTGAAACCGAGCGGACTCTCTTTTTTGACTTTCTCCCCTTGCCCTAGGCGAAATCAGGGGTTTCAAGACCAGATTCCACCTTTACACGGTTCCCGGCCAGGTTTTTTACGACGCATCCAGAAAGCTTATCCTTAAAGGAGTTGATGGCGTTGTCTTTGTCGCTGATTCCCAGGAAGAGCGGATGGATGCGAACATGGAGTCCATCGAAAACCTGCGCATTAACTTGACTGAACAGGGCTACGACCTGGATAAGATCCCGTATGTGGTTCAATATAACAAGCGGGACCTGCCCAATGTGGTAAGCATGGAGGAACTGCACAAAGAGCTTAATCCCACTAACGTCCCTGAATATGAAGCATGCGCAACAACCGGCGAAGGGGTATTTGAAACTCTGAAGGCAGTCGCAAAACTGATACTGGTAGATTTGAAAAAGGGCAGGTAAAAATAGCTTGACAGTAACCGCACTTTAAAATATAAATACTACTTCTTTATTCCCCAATAGCTCAGTTGGTAGAGCGGGTGGCTGTTAACCACCATGTCCCTGGTTCGAGTCCGGGTTGGGGAGCCAGAAAACACAGGGTTTAGCTTTTTACAAGCTAAACCCTTTTTTGTGTTTTTTGCCCGTATTCCGGATTGCCAGGCCCGGCTACTCAAGAAGTTGCTCTGCCATCTCTGCTGCCTCTTATTTAAATTTCTTGTAGCCGGAATCTGTGATGTGTGCCAACTGGGGATGCATAGGATGTCTCCAAGCCAGACTACATGCGAGGCGTGGGGATTAATGGTTTCCTGAGCATGGAGCCTTTCCTCGGGCTTTGAGCGCAGATACTCTCGATGCCATCGAAATCCAGGGTCTTTTCCGCCAGTTGACGCACCAGTTTCAGCTTTTCGTCGTCTTGGGAGGTAATCTTCGATACATTGTCGTGAATAACCCGCAACAGATCAGCCGAGGTGTTGTGCTGCGCGCGCAGATACGGAATGCGGCTAAGATCGAGAGCATGCTGGGTAACCGCATTTATGGGATACAGACCGGCAACGATCAAGCCGACAATGAGCGGGCGGTATTTTGGCATTTGGTAAAGATGGGCCAGGGTGAGCAAAAGCTCATCGCGGTTACTGGTGACTATCAGCAACGATGCTTCCTTGAGGAGCTCGGCTACCCGCTGGGGTGAAGCAGCACCCACCTGCACGTGGTGGATGATCCGCGCCGCGTCACGGGGGTTGCCCTGTAACGGCAGCTCCAGCAACGAGGCAATGCTGCGCAGGGTTGGATTCGAAAGCACCGGTTCCATGTTGAACCCCGCCAGCACTGCAAACGACTGCTCCACTAAAGCCCGCCGCAGGTAAGACATCGTTCTTTCCCTTTTTTCACTGATGATCCTGTTCACCAGCAGGGCGCGCACTTTGGCCCGCTCGTGATTGAGCAGGGCCATGCTGATCTGGACATCGTCGACCACTTTGCCGAGCCCACCCCCGGAAACCAGCAGCACCGGAGCCGCCAGCAATGCTGCAATGCGGGCATTGGACAATTTCATCACCGATCCGACACCCGGGTGCCCCGAACCCTCGATGATGATAAAGTCGCAGTGCTTCTCCAATTGGGCAAAGCTGAAGAGAATCCGCTCCTGCAGCTCGGTGACCGAGATTTCGCCATCCACCACACGGTGCGTGGTATCGTGATGCACCACTACCGGTGACATCCAGGGGAGCTGCCGACCCAAGCCAAAAACCCCGGCGATCAGGGCAGCGTCCTTATCGACCCAGAGGCCCCTCACCATTACAGGCTTGGCACCGAACGGTTTGATGAAGCCAACCCGTCGGTATTTCTTTCGGGCCAGATAAAAGAGGGCAAGGCTGGTGACGGTCTTGCCGCAATGTTGCCCCGTTGCAGCGATAAAGATCCTGTTGGCCATGATGCTCTCTCTTTGTCCAGGAGGCTCCAGCCCCCGGCATAGTAAAAGGTTACTCCACCGGCCTGGGGAGTCAAGAAAACACCCTGCCCTGTCGCTTTCTTTCATCTCAGCCGAAAAAGAAACAGCCGGGTTGCTGAAAATATGGAAATATTTTTGCAACCCGGCTGATTTTTTAGGGCTTTGCAGGCGTTCAGCCCACTTATTCAGCAATGGCGGTTGTGTTATGGGGCAAAGGTATTCACGTTATCGGCAGGTTGTTCGTCGGCATTACTGTCAATAAGAAGGCATGAGCGGGAGGATGCTTCCAGCACCCTGAATGGGCGGGCCAGATAGGCGTTGTAGACGATGCCGCCACAGTGGTCAAGCAACGTTTGCAGCCGGTCGCGATTGACTAGATGGATAACACGGGAAAGGGCTTCATCTGGAGCAAACCAGCTTACCTCTGGACTCTCCTCGCTGACGGTCAGATGACCGCGTCGGTAATTGCCGGTGAAGCCGAAGATGATGGCTGCCGGTTCGCAAACCTTGGACCATACTGCTGCCAGCGAGCCCAACTCTATTTCAACACCGGTCTCCTCAGCCACCTCCCGGTGCACCGCTTCGGTCAGGGTTTCCCCTGCCTCAACCCGCCCCTGGTGAAGCTCCCAGCCTCTGCGAAAATGCCGTATCAGTAATATCTGCCCGACTGCATTGCTGACAAGGCAAGTGACCACTACCGTCTGTTTATGTTCTTCCATTTTGTCCTGCGATAGTTGTTGGCTGCTGCCATCGCCGCACCTGAATAAAGGAGGGAGCTGCAGAGTGTTCCACAGGTTAGCAAAACGAACTTCTTTTGTATAGGGATATACTGGCCGACCAGTGGACCCCGGTCTGTAAATTGGATTCAGAATTTAATCACGGCAGCGGGTACCTATAAATTAATTTACAATTATAAATACATTGAATTTGAAAGTTAATGTTGTATAATTCTTTAGCTCCCGTCCCCACAACTCTGCAAACTCCCTGTCATAACTGGCACTGCAATAAATTAACTCACAGGATGCAAAAACCATCCATCACCCATCTTCCGCGTCCTGATAATCTCAACGCAGGAGGGCTGCAATGCTAAGGCTACGGTATCTGTGGTTGTTTGCCTTGCTTGTCTCCCTGGTAGCAGCCAATGTTGAAGCTGCAACCATGGACAAGCTATGGCAGTATCAGTTGTTGAACGATGGTTTTTGGGTAATAGACCCCTCACCGGCAATCGGCAGGCTCCAAACCTCCTCTGCCACCCAATCGCTGCAAGTTGTTTTCGGAACAGCGGAAAGGTTCCTGCCGGCAGCTCCTTGGGGAACGGTCGGACGTTACCTTGCCCTGGACGCCAAGGGGCAGCATCTGTGGAATGCTCCGACCCCCGATGACTGGTCGCAGGCCTCACCGGCCATTGCCGACATTGACGGAGACGGCAGAAATGATGTGGTCGGCGCTTCCAGCGGCAAGTGGGTGCTTACCTATGACGGGGCAAGCGGAAGCGGCAAGTGGCAGTTCGGCCCCCATAACCAATTCAAGGCTTCGCCCGCGGTGGTGGATGTTCATCCTGAGCCGGGGCTGGAAACGATCATCGCCAACCAAAATTTCGCCGAGCCCGGCGCAGGAGGCCGGGTCTTCTGTATCAGTTCCACCGGCAAAGAGCTTTGGTCATTTATTCCTGCCACTGCCGACCTACCGCAACATTTCACCTCGACCCCAGCTGTAGCCGACCTTGATGGTGACAGCCAGCTGGAGGTAGTGGCCATCTCCGACGAAGGCAACGTCTATGCCCTTAATGCGGCTGCAGGTTCACTGAAATGGAATTACAAAGTCCAGGAACCAGGTGGGGTCTTCCCCATCGGCGGCGCCACCTTTCCCTACAGTGGTGTGGTTATCTCGTCTCCTGCGGTGGCTAGTCTTTCCGGCGGCAGCATAAAAGAGATCGTCTTCGGCACCCAGGGGGGGAAACTCTACTGCCTTGACGGGACGGGCTCATTGAAATGGACCTATCAGACCGGGGGGCCTATTGCCTCGTCACCGGCCGTGGGTGATGTGAACGGTGACGGCATTCTTGAAACCGTCTTCGGCTCCGCCGATGGCAATGTTTATTGTCTGGACCCTGGCGGCCTTCCCGTCTGGTCATTCACGGCGGGAGGTGCGGTCAACGGCTCGCCAAGCCTGGCCGGCAAAGGGCAAAGTGCCGGGCAGGCCTTCAGGACAGAATGGCCAATGTTCCGCGGCAACCTGGCACGCACCGGCGTTTATTCTCAAATCAGTATCACCGCTGCCGGAGCCCTTTCCGTCTATGTGGGAGCTGATGACGGCGTCCTTTATCAACTGTCCGGTGTCAACGGTGCTGAGACCGCGCGCTTCGCGGCAACGGCTCCCATCAATGGTTCACCGGCCATAGCCGATATGGACGGGGACGGCTTGCTGGAAGTGGTGTTCAAGGACACCGGCTTGTATGCCTTCGCCTTAAGGGAAGCAGATACCTTGCCACCAACTTCAAGTATTACCTACCCGCACTATGGGTCATCTCTTTCAGGTGGAGAGATCAAGATCACCGGCACCGCCGATGATCTTGGCAGTGGCGTGAAGCTGGTCGAGGTCTCTGTGGACGGCGGTACAACCTGGAACAGTGCCGCTGGAACAATCAACTGGAGCTACCTCTGGTATCCTTCCGGGGACGGTACCTACACCATCATGAGCAGGAGCACCGACAATGCCGGCAATTTGGAGCCATCCCCCACTCCTGTCCAGGTCATTATCGATAACGCTGCCCCCGTCGCCAGTATCCTCATCAACAATGGCGCCGAATATACTTCCTCCATAGATGCAGTGCTGACCATCGATGTCCAGGACGGCTGTGTATGTGTCACCTATCCCTGCGTTTGCCCGGCCGATATGGAAATGCAGTTCAGTAACGACGGCCTGGGATGGACCGCCTGGGAACAGGTCACCGGCCAAAAGCTGTGGAAGCTGACAACAGGTGATGGTCTTAAAACCGTTTACGCCAGGTTCAGGGACCGGGCGGGCAACATGGCCAAGGCGTACGATGACATCATCCTGCAGAGCTCGGTGCTTAAGTCGGTCATTACTTCACCCAAAGACGGCGAATATATCAAGGGCACCAGCTACATTATCAAAGGGGTGGCCTCCAACCTCACCGGTGTTGACCTGGAGCGGGTGGAAATATCCACCGATGGCGGCATAACCTGGAATATCGCAGTCGGCACCAGCAGCTGGAACTATGACTGGACACTGCCGGCCAATGGCAAATTCAATCTGAAAAGCCGTGCCGTGAGTAAATCGGGTGAGATCGAGACACCGGGTCCCGGGGTTTACGTGGTGGTGGACAACATTCTGCCTTCCGGTTCCATGGTGATAAACAACGGGGATGAGTCCACTGGCTCAATGGACGTCCTGTTAACAGTAAACGCCGCCGACGGCGGAGCCATGTGCCCGATGATCTACCCATGGATCTGTGGCCAGCTTGAGATGGAACTGAGCAACGATGGAATGCTCTGGACCATTTGGGAGCCGGCCGTAACCCAGAAAAAATGGCAGCTATTGCCGGGCGAAGGTTTGAAGACCGTCCATGTCCGGTTCAGGGACAAGGCGGGCAATCTCTCCCCTACCGCCACCGACAGTATCTTTCTGAAAACGGATTCCCTGGATACATTCATCGTCGATTACCCTCCGAATCCCTCCGGCAGCGGATCAGGCAAATTCACCTTCACCTCCAGCACCCTGCCCGCCACATTTGAATGTGCTCTGGATTCCTCCGCCTTTACCACCTGTTCCAGCCCTTATTACTTTACCGGATTAGCGGACGGGACCCATATCTTTGCCGTGAGGGCGAAAGATGCCCTGGGCAACGTTGATCCGACTCCGGCCAAATATGCCTGGACCGTCTCGACCGCCAGTATCGATTATCCATTGACCGTCTCGAAGGGGGGCTCAGGCAACGGCACGGTAAAAAGCAATCCGCCGGGGATTGAGCTTGGCTACAACACCACCAGCAGTACCGCCCTTTTCCTCTCCGGGACGTTGGTCACCCTGGAGGCCGCCGCCGATCCCTTTTCGGTCTTCATCGGCTGGCGCGGTGCGTGTTCCGGCATCGGAACCTGCAGCGTGGCGATGGATGACAAAAAACTGGTCTATGCCGTATTCAGCCCTTTACGGCACCAGAGCATCGGGCCAGTCCGGAAAGAAGGTCTTACTAACAGCTATTATTCGCTGGTAAAAGACGCCGTTGACTCGGAGCCAGACGGTGGAGAGGCGACCATCGCCATGGAGGCGGTAGACATCAAGGAAGAACTGTTGCTGGATAAAGATGTTGCCGTGACTCTCAAGGGAGGGTTCGACCCCACTTATTCCACCATTTCAGGGCAGAGCGTACTGCAGGGGATGCTGACCGTGGCCTGGGATCGGTGACTTTAGACAACGTGGTCATCATGTAACGACTTTCCCACCTGTTTCTCCGGCCTCTTCCAGCCTCGCTGGGAGAGGCCTTTTTTGGTCCACCTTCTGCCATTTACCCCCTCCCCCTTTCACCCCCCATAGTGTGACATGGCGCACATCATATTTTAGCCATTCCATATGATGATACTCCGAGGGTAGCCAGCAACAAACGCACTGTGGGGTAATAATGAAGATAATTAAAAACATGAATATATGGAAGTTAGCGATCATCCTGGCCATCCTGGGTGCAATTGCCGGCGGCCTTTATCTGTGGCAGCAGTCAAAACCGGATGGCATCACCAGAGTCAGTTATACCCAGTTTATTGATCAGGTAAGTGCCGGCAATATCCTCAAGGTCAGGATCGAGGGAGATGCGATCACTGCCGATGGCAAGGGAGGAAAGAAGTTTCAACTGTTCCTCCCCATGGACGCCGAACTGACTAAACTGCTGCTGGATAAGCACATTGATTTTGCGGCCAAACCCGCTCCGCCCCCATCCCACTGGATTGAATTCGGCTTTTTGTTTGTGGTGCTGATTCCCATTTTCCTGATCATGAAGAAACTTGCCATTTTTGGCCAAAACAAGGCCCAGCTTGTGGATCAGTCCAGAACCCACACCTGCTTTACTGATGTGGCGGGTGCCGAAGAAGCCAAGTCCGACCTGCTGGAAACGGTGGAATTTCTTAAAGATCCGGCCAGGTTCAGCAGGCTGGGGGGTAAAATGCCCACCGGCGTTCTGCTGGTCGGACCTCCAGGCACCGGCAAAACCCTGCTGGCACGCGCCGTTGCCGGCGAGGCGGGGGTACCTTTCTTTGCCATGTCAGGCTCGGAATTTGTCGAAATGTACGTGGGGGTCGGTGCTTCGCGGGTCAGGAATCTTTTTGCCCAGGCGACGAAAGCTGCGCCCTGTATCATCTTCATTGACGAGCTTGATGCGGTCGGTGGCCGGCGGGATACCGGCACCGGCGGCGCCGGTGACGAGCGTAACCAGACCTTGAACCAGCTGCTGGTGGAGATGGATGGTTTCAGTGCCAACGCCGGCATCGTCGTCATCGCCGCCACCAACCGGCCGGAGGTACTGGATCCGGCGCTCCTCCGTCCGGGACGTTTTGACCGCCAGGTGGTGGTCGGCTCACCTGACATCAGGGGGCGCGAAGAGATTCTCCGCGTCCACACCAAAGAAGTACCCCTCAGTCATGGGGTCGACCTGCGCATCATCGCCCGTGGCACGCCCGGCTTTTCCGGTGCCGATCTGGCCAACGTGGTCAACGAAGCGGCAATCCTCGCCGCCAGGGCGAACAAAGCAACCGTTGACATGACGGACTTCGAGATCGCCAAAGACAAGGTGATGATGGGCGCCGAGAAGAAATCCATGGTGCTCTCGGAAAAATCCAGGCTGAGCACCGCCTATCACGAAGCGGGCCATGTATGGTGGCAAAGCTGGTTCCCGGCTGCGATCCGGTGCACAAGGTCTCGATCGTCCCCCGTGGCCGGGCTCTGGGCGTTACCGTACAGATCCCCGAAGAAGACATTCACTGCTACACGCGGGAAATGCTCATTGCCCACATCAAGGTGCTGATGGGGGTCGGGCCGCTGAAGACCTGATCTTCCAGACAACAACCACCGGCGCCGGCAATGACCTTGCCCGGGCCACCGACATGGCGCGCAAGATGGTTTGCGATTGGGGCATGTCTAAGGCATTCGGGCCGGTGGCCTTCGGCAACCACGATACCACCACCGCCCCCGGCGAAGGGGGCACGGCGGGCAAAAATTTCAGCGACGAAACTGCAGTGGAGATCGATGGCGAGATCAGGTCCATCGTCACCACCGCCTATAATGAGGTGCGGGATCTGCTCAGGTGCAACATGGTCAGCCTCAATCTGCTGGTGGAGGATCTAGTGGTCAAGGAAACGTTGAATAGTACGGAGATCGACGCCATCATCCAGCTCAAACCTGCAAACCGATAAGAAAAACTGCTAAAAAGGCCACTTCTCCGGAGGTGGCCTTTTTATTTGGAGGCAGCTTCCATGGGGGATGAAGCTTACAGGGGCAAGCGTATCACCTTTTCCCGACAAAAGCATTTCAGCCTATATTGTTCATTATTGCCCGACCGATACTATAAATGATACCAGTGCGGTTTGATTTTTGTTCGCCAGATGTGGATTGATAGGATAAACTTAAGCATTTCTTACCCTGGAGGCAGGCCGTGTTGCGATCGCTTTTATTAATTTTCACTTTGCTGATTGGTATGCCTCACCCTGTTCTGGCAGCTTCGCCGGAGTCTGCTCCAGCTGCCGATGCCGTCCAGAAGGACAAGAAACTGGAAAGCAACGGCAACTTCCAGGAAAAAGTCGTAGTGCGCAAGCATCAGGTAACGGCCGGCAAAAAGGCGCTCGCCTATACGGTGACAACCGGTCATCTGCCATTGGCTAATGATATTGGTGAGACTGAGGCGCGGATCTTTTTCGTTGCCTACACCGTCGAAAAGCCAAAGCCTGCCAGCCCGCGCCCACTACTCTTCATTTTTAACGGCGGCCCGGGCTCATCTTCAGTCTGGCTGCACCTGGGCACCATCGGGCCAAAGCGGGTCCAGATGCTTGCCGACGGCAGCATGCCTCCTCCCCCTTACCGTCTGACCGACAATGAACAAACTTGGCTGGATCAGGCCGACCTGGTCTTCATCGATCCTGTCGGCACCGGCTACAGCCGGGCTGCCAAGCCCGAATTGACAAAGAAATTCACCACTGTGCAGGGCGACATCGAGGCGGTGGGCAGATTCATCCGACTCTATCTGGGACGCTATGAGCGCTGGAACTCACCGCTTTTTCTGGTGGGGGAAAGCTATGGCGCCTTCCGCGCCGCAGGTCTGGCCAACTATCTCCTGGAACACGGCATCGCCATGAACGGCACCATCCTCATCTCCGCCATCATGAACATGCAGACCATTTCCTTCAATGCCGGCAATGACCTTCCCTACTCCCTCTTTCTTCCCAGCTACACGGCCACCGCCTGGTATCACCAGAAACTGGCGGCCCCCCTCATGGCAGATTTTGGCAAAACCCTGCAGCAGGCGGAAGATTGGGCTGAAACGGAGTATTTGTCGGCCCTGGCCAAGGGAGACCGTCTGCCGGCAGAGGAACGACAAACGATCATCAATAAGCTCTCCCAGTTCACCGGCCTGAGCCCGGCCTTGATCGACAATCGCAATCTACGCATCGACAACAGGACCTTTGCCAGAGAACTGCTCCGTGACCAACGCCTGATGACCGGCACCATGGACAGCCGCTTCACTGCTGCAAACCTCAGCCCCTCATCACCCCACGGTTTTGACCCAACCGTAGCCACCATTCGCCCCCCCTATACCTCCCTGCTCAACAGCTATGTCCGCAACGAACTGGGCTTTGATTCCGACCTGGAATACATCATCCTTGGCGGCGGCATCGGCAAATGGGACTGGGAAATAAAGAACGGTTACGCCGACACCAGTGAAGACCTGCGCGACGCCTTTGCCAAAAACCCTTACATGAAGCTGTTTGTTGCCCTGGGCTGCTTCGACCTGGCAACACCCCACTTCTCCTCGGAATACACCCTGAACCACCTGGGCCTGACCCCTGACCTGCGCAAAAACATCACCACCCGCCGCTACCAGGCCGGACACATGATGTACCTGGACCTGGCCGCCCTCGCCCAATTGAAAGAGGATGTAAGCAGTTTCATCAGCGACGCCCTGACCCATTAGCAGCCTGTTAAGGGGGCAACTGGCCGGCTAGTAAATAACGGTGCCGAGGCCGATGCCAAAGTGGAAGGACGGCGGCAGGCCCCTCTCTTCCGGTTTCCAGAGATGTATTTCCCGGATCGCCAGCAGCGGATATGCATACTCCATCTCGGCAAGTTGCCGGACCTCCTTACCCTCCACCTCACCCACCAGGCTGACCCGCAAGCCGGGGGCAAAAATGGCAGGATCCAGAAAATCACTACTGCGGGCCAGAAAGCGGCCCCCCGAAGTGGCATTATCCCTGATCTCGCCGCTATCCTCGGTTGACAACTGGACCACCTCCAGCTCGCCCCCCTGATTGGTATTTCGCACCGCCACCACCGACCCGCCAAGGAGCATCAGGCGCCCTTTGAATTGTTCCGGCTCCTGGCGCAAGACCGCAAAGGGAACATCCGCCTCGACCAGGTTCATGGTCTCTCGCTAAAGACCCGGGCACAGCCGGAAAGCGACATGAGCACCAACGCCAGCAATAGACAGACACGCATGGGGAACCTCCTGGGGATTCATGCTTTTCTTTAAGTCTGGCGGCAAAAGGGGCATTGTCAATCTTGCTCATTAGTCAAAAATAACACCACGCTAATGCCTTATGATCCCTATGTTTTTCCCGAATCGTAAAAATTCTTTACACCCCAGCAGGCCTAACCTGCCGATGTTTCGTTTGATTGCGCCCTGAATCTCATGTAGAAATGTTCGAAGTTAATAAGGGGATAATTAAGTTTTGCTTGTTCAAGCCCCTGAAACCCGGCCAGAAGAGCAATACGCGGAGACCTGTTTCGCTAAGCCCTTAGGTCGGCCGCAAACCGTTGGAAAGCCTAACCATCGGCAACACTGGTCAAGCCAGTGGTGCCTCAGCCCCGTTATACCAAGAAATAAATAAATACCCCTCAGAGAGGGCGGAATTGCCAAAAGGAGATTCATATGTCGAATTACAGAGCAGCAAAATGTATTGAACTTCATGACTCAAATATTGCCCTGACAACTCGCGAAGAAAGTTACGCATTCACTGCTCTTACCGGACGAACAGAACATGCAGAAAAATCGGCATTTTCAGTTCGCTTTTGCGATATCAAGATGCTCGCCCAAATGTTCGGAGTAGAGGTAAGTGATACCGTGGTCGTCCCCGCCTATCAAGATCAAACATGCGCTGAATCGGGAAAACGAAGTGAAATAGACTACCTCGAATTCCCCGTGTACAAGGTTCATCACGACTACTCTGATTCCATTTCACCAAGCAATGATATGATCGTAAAACTTGAATGCGAAATCATTTCAAACCGACTTGTAAACATAAGAACTACCTTCCAAGACAGTGAAGAACCTGAACCATACATCGAAGAAATAACCTATTGCGGACCGTTTACAATCTGGTGGGCAAAAGCTTAATTTTCACCAGGAAAGAATTTGATTCCATTTTGACGTACTACATAGAAACGAGATTTCATCTGTACGGAGAACTGATTTTGTGTCATTTCACATCCAGTTTGCCGTAACGGGGAAGATGAGGGGGAAGATGAGGGGTCAACTCTCCATTTTCCATTTTTAGTAGAAGGAAGTTTCCCAAATGGACTATACGGACACAGACCGGAACTGAGAAGGTCTTTGGCGCGAATCAAGGCCCGACTATTAAGCGCCAAAGTAGGCGCAACCTGTAACTGGCAAGTCTGGAGGTCTTAGAACAGATGAAGAAGATTTTTCTCGCGATCCTTGTCCTGACGGACCATCTATGTGGGACTTGGCGAGGATAGGTGGGGTTGTGGGGTCGGACCAAGCTAAGCTGCTGAAACTATAGCAATAAGGGGCCTAATTCACCTGCTTTTTTACCCTTAGAACCACCTTTTGGGGCTGAAAAATGAGGCTTTAAAAAATGGCACGAGCAAATCGGCATTATATCCCCGGACAGGTGTGGCACATCACGCACCGCTGTCACAAGAAAGAGTTTCTTCTTAAATTTGCCAGAGACCGGCGACGTTGACATCACTGGCTCTTCGAAGCGAAGAAACGGCTCAGCCTGTGTGTGCTGAACTACCTTCCCATTGCTCATGACGGATATGGAAATTATTGGATAATCGATCTTTCAAATAAAAGAGCGGGATCATTCAACACCGTATGTTGCAGAATTCAATAACAGTATATCCGTCAGCCCAGCTCCGGGTATGGAGAGCCTGTCGTGGGGTGAACTCCATAAGAAAGCAGGGTGAACGGCTGAAACGAGAAATGTCCAGAGCTGCCTGGGAAGAGAAAATAGCTCAGGTTTCAACTTCAAGAGTCAATCCATGTAAAGCCCACTGTCTGAAGGAGTCAGCATGTCGAACCTAAATTTCCGAGCCGCCTTGAAACATCTTATTCCAGTCGTAACGCTCCTGCTGACAACCCTCTCACTCGCCATTGCCGAGCCGGTTTCCGAAACCGACATACCGTACCGCTGCACCAGTTGGCAAATTTCCTATGACGTCAATGGAGACGGTTCATATGTGGAGAGCCAGAAGTGGTCTATGGTTGTACTAAAGGAAAGTGCACTGGAGAGCCAGAAGCAAGCCTCCATCACCTTCAGTACCAGTGTTGCCAAGGGTGAAATTATGGAGGCCTACACCATAAAGAAGTCGGGCCAGCGCATCGATGCGCCGAAAAGCAGCTACCAGGTCACGACCAATAACGGCTATACCACCGGTTCCCCTTTGTTTTCCGACGAAACAACCATTAGTGTCATCTTTCCTGACCTGGCCGTGGGAGATACGGTCGCAATGTCTTCCCGCATAAGCAATTCAGAAGGGATGTTCCCCGATCACTTTTCCATTTCCCAAGGTTTTTCCCGGTACAGCGCATACGATGACGCCCACATAAGGATTACTGCCCCAAGGTCAATGAAACTGCGAC
>CAWAFF010000058.1:0-11253 GCA_963780945.1 uncultured delta proteobacterium
CCTCTACGTCCAATGGCCATGGCCCTGATCTCCCACTGGGCACGCTCACAGCACCTGACGGCAAAGAAATGCAGCAGTTCCCGGGCATTCATTGTTACCACAATCTTGGTCTCGGTTGCATTGGGCAGGATGTAGCGTGCATCCTCAGCAGCAATGCCGGCATCCACCATTTTTGCATAAGTTTCATGCAACTTCCGCATCTGCTCCTCGAACAGGACGAGCATTGCCGCATTTTGGGCTATGGCGGGCGGAACGACAACCGCAAATTGCTCCTTGTGGGAGACGTATCGCTGCGACTGCTGGGAATAAGACGCCACCCGATGGCGCACCAGTTGATGTGAAGTCACCCGGGAGATACCTTCGACACCAAAGGTGAAGGAGGCGTGCTCAAGAACCGACTGATGGCCAAGAGACATGATCTTGTCAAGAAAGGAATTGATATCGGCACTGGTGAGCTTCTGTTTCAGCTCTTCGATGCCGACCTTGGAATAACAGAGGCGCGCAGCGAGAGCTACGGTAAGTTCGGGGTCCGGGGTGTGTTGAAGAAGAGCAACCTTCATTGATATCCTTGGCTTGGCAGGCAAGTGAGAACCGGGTTACACTCGGCTAAAACTACTGGGCCTGCCCAGGAAATAGATAAGGGGATTTCGCCATTGACAAAATCCCCCCTCATTACTCCGCAAGGCCAGGGCCATTCTTTACATGCCGTATCTCTTGTTGAATCTCTCAACACGACCAGCGGTGTCGATCAGCTTCTGCTTGCCGGTGTAAAACGGATGGCAGGCGAACAGATCTCAGTGGAGATCTCGGGCTTGGTGGAACGTGTCTGGAAGGTGTTACCGCACAGGCATTTCACGGTAATCTCGGTGTATTTAGGGTGGATTCCTTCTTTCATATCTTCCTCCTTAGCAGGGGTGCCCCCCGATTTCTGATTTAAATTTATGCATTGAAAGGTCTGAAATTAGCACTATTGATTTATTTTTTCAACTCTTTTTCACTTGCTCATGGAATCAAGAAACGCCTGATTGCTCTTGGTTCCGTCAAGTTTGGAGAGCAGAAATTCCATGCTGTCAACCACATTCATCGGGTGCAGCACCTTGCGCAGAATCCAGATGCGGTTCAGGGAAGTTTTTTCTATCAGAAGTTCTTCTTTTCTGGTGCCGGACTTGTTGATGTCGATGGCCGGGAAGGTCCGTTTTTCAACGAGCTTGCGGTCCAGATGGAGCTCCATGTTGCCGGTTCCCTTGAATTCCTCGAAAATAACCTCGTCCATCTTGCTGCCGGTATCGACGAGGGCGGTGGCGATGATGGTCGAGGACCCACCCTCTTCGATGTTGCGTGCTGCGCCGAAGAATCGCTTCGGCTTGTGCAGCGCGTTAGAGTCGACACCGCCGGAAAGGATCTTGCCGGAAGGAGGGATGACGGTATTGTAGGCGCGGGCCAGACGAGTGATGGAGTCCAGCAGGATAACCACGTCCCGTTTGTGCTCGACAAGGCGCTTGGCCTTCTCTATGACCATCTCGGCAACCTGGATATGGCGCGAGGCAGGCTCGTCAAAGGTGGAGGAAATAACCTCGCCGTTGACCGATCGCTGCATGTCGGTAACCTCCTCCGGCCGCTCGTCAATGAGAAGGACGATGAGAAATACCTCGGGGTGGTTTTCGGCGATGGAGTTGGCGATGTTCTGGATGAGCATGGTCTTGCCGGTCCGGGGAGGAGCGACAATTAGCCCGCGCTGCCCTTTGCCGATGGGAGCGATAAGTTCCATAACCCGCGTCGACATGTTGTCCGGCGCACTCTCCAGCTTCAGCTTTTCATCGGGGTAAAGGGGGGTTAGATTGTCGAACAGAATCTTGTCTCTGGCCACATCAGGAGACTCATGATTTACCGATTCCACCTTGAGCAGGGCGAAGTAGCGCTCACCCTCCTTGGGCGGCCTGATCTGGCCTGAGACCGTATCCCCGGTATGGAGATTGAAACGCCGAATCTGGCTAGGACTCACATAGATATCATCCGGCCCCGGCAGATAATTATAGTCGGGTGCCCTGAGAAAGCCGAAGCCATCTGGAAGCGTTTCCAAAACCCCTTCACCAAAGATCATGCCATTTTTTTCAGTCTGGGCATTGAGAATGGCAAAGATCAGGTCTTGCTTACGCAGACTGGAAGCTCCCTCAATGTTCAGCCCCTTGGCAATGGCAGCCAGTTCGTTAATTTTTTTACCCTTTAATTCTTGTAAGTTCATCAGTTCTCCTGCAGTGACGCAAATGTACCACTTATCGGCAAAATGGCACTCGAGTTCATGTTTGTTTTTCCAACGTGATTACACATGGGGAGTGAATGGGAAATGCTTGTTCTTATTGAGAGTTATATTAGCGATAATTGAAATTTTACTTTTTGGAGTGTCGGTTTTATCTCGGTATGAATGCAGAGGCAATATGAAACTGGGCCAAATCGAGGAATGATAATTTATAAACCGCAATTATCGCCTTTGTCAATACAATTTGTGACATGGCCACCGACACATATAATTAAGATAATCTCATACTATTTCCAAAGTTCAAGTGTTCTTTTATATCTGCCATAACTTTTATTGACGCATCAAGGACACCACCATATAATCTTAACACTTCAGGCTCGGAGGATTAATGTCCGTAGCGCATATATCCATAGCAGATCCGGCAGTTCTTGTGGCGATAAGTGCGGCTCTCGCGGCATTATCAGGGGTGCCTGCTCTTCTCTTATCCGGTCGCCCGGTCATTGGCCAAATCGCCGCTACTCTTGCCATCATAATCGCTGCTTTGACAGGGCTTAGCGGCGTCATCGGCCTTTTCCTTTCAGGAAAGGCTGCAACATACAGCGTACTGGGTAGCCTGCCGTTTGGTCCTTGCGATTTTGGGCTGGACCACCTCTCTGCTTTTTTTCTCCTTCCGGTATTCATAATAGCAACCTGCTGCAGCATATATGGCACCTGCTACTGGCATGCTGCAGCCAATACCAAGACCTACCGCAGGTTGACCTTCTTTTTCGGCATCCTGACAGCAGCAATCATAATCCTCATTACTGCCCAAAACAGCATTCTTTTCCTTTTGGCCTGGGAAACCATGGCCTTGTCCGCCTTTTTTGTCCTGACCACTGAAGACCAAAAGCAGGATGTGCAAGATGCAGGATTGGTCTACCTGATTGCTACCCATACCGGCACCCTGGCCTTGTTTGCCATGTTCAGCCTGCTCGGCTTTGCCGCCTCTTCTTACCAGTTTTCAGCAATGGCTACTATCAGCCCGTCAGCACCGATTGCCACGGCAATCTTCTGCACCGCCCTTTTCGGCTTCGGCCTGAAAGCAGGACTGATGCCGCTGCACAGTTGGCTACCACAGGCACATGCTGCCGCACCCAGTCACATTTCCGCCGTCATGTCCGGAATCATGATAAAAACAGGTGTCTATGGCATAATCCGGGTTCTTTCTTTTTTCCCGGCCCCACCTCTTTGGTGGGGCATGACACTGCTGGTTGCCGGGATCATTTCTGCCGTGATGGGCGTTGCTTTCGCCCTTGGTCAGCATGATATGAAGCGTCTGCTGGCTTACCACAGCATTGAAAATATTGGCATAATTTTCATCGGCACCGGCTTAGCCGTTATCGGACAGGCCACCAACCAGCCCTTTCTTTCCATGCTCGGCATGGCTGGAGCCCTCCTCCATACTCTGAACCATGCCCTCTTCAAGTCATTGCTCTTCCTTGGAGCAGGTTCCGCGATTCATGCAAGCCACACCAGAGAGATTGACCGCATGGGTGGCCTCGCCAGAAAGCTTCCCTGGACCTCAGCCCTTTTTCTGCTGGGCGCTGTGGCCATTTGTGGCTTACCGCCACTGAATGGATTCGTCAGTGAATATCTGATCTATATGGGGATCTTTCATGGAGTCAACGGCGGCAATGGAGCAGCTGTGCCGGTGATGGCCCTGGCTGCCCCGGCCTTGGCGCTGGTCGGTGCACTGGCTGTTGCCTGTTTTGTCAAGGTCTGTGGCATTGCCTTCCTCGGTGCCCCCCGCAGCGGGGAAATAGAACGTGCCCACGAAGCCGGCTGGCCAATGCGGGCACCAATGATCACGCTGGCGGCGTTGTGCGTAATTATCGGTCTCTTACCGCAAATAATAACGGACACTGTGCAGTCCGCTGTTTTCGACTGGTCGCCAGAACTGATCGGATATGACATTCCATCCGCTGCTCCGCTGGGCTGGATAACTATTATGGGTGGGGTGTTGCTGGCCGCAGGAGGTTTACTCGCCATCGTATTATACCGGAAGCTCAGGGAGCGAACGATGGAATATTCCGCCACTTGGGGTTGCGGCTATTTGAGGCCTTCTCCACGAATGCAGTATACTTCGTCATCCTTTGCCGAAATGATTGTCAAGCTTTTTGCTGGAGCGCTTCATCCGCATGCTGAGAGACCTGAGATAACCGGTGCCGTACCGGCAAAAAGCCGCTTCAACAGCCATGTCCCGGAAGTGGTCCTGGAACTGATAATTACTCCACTGTTCGCAGCAGCAGATCGAAAATTCAGCCACATCAGGCGAATGCAGCACGGGCAGTTACCCTTCTACATCCTCTATATCTTTGTCACCCTTTGCCTGCTCCTTACCTGGGCCGTCTGAGCAGGCATATTTATCCCTGGCCTTCTTTTTCCTTCTCGCCTTTTGCTTCCTTGCTTTTTCCCTCTTCAGCTCGCCGGCTGTAACAATGCCTGCCGCCGATTCAAGCTTCTCCAGCAACTCGCGTCGGGCAAGAAACCGGTTCAGTGACTGGCTCCGATCTGCCATGCATTTGACCTCAATGCCTGTCGGTTTGTGCTTAAGATATACGCAGGTGGAGGTCTTATTGACGTGTTGTCCCCCCTTGCCGGAGGAACGGATGAACTGCTCATCAAAATCCTCTTCCCGAACCCCCAGTGTCTCCATCTTTTCCCGCAACCAGCGGTTCTTCTCGTCACTAACGGCAAAGGTGGGCATGAAAGCTCCTTAGCTTCACTGTAGAAGCTCGGCACTGAAACGATAGAGCCTGCTTGACTTCCAGCCATCCTTTGCCAGCCCCGCCTTGAGGGAAAGCTCCTGAAGGTAAGTAGCCAGGTCCCAATGGTTCTCCACCGGCACGTGGGGGAGAAAGACACTGCTGGTACCGACGGTTTGCAGGTAGAGGCCGTGGGTGCCGATGGTCACGTCACTGGGATCATCAAGGGGTTCCAGGGGAGAGATAATGGTGACCTCATAACTCAGACCGACAAGCTCTTCCGGTCGTACCTGATGAAAGCGTGGATCAGATGTGGCCGCCGCCGCTGCATTATCGATCACCGAGCGAAAGAGTGGTGTAACAGCCTGGATACTGCCGATACAGCCGCGCAAGTTACCCTGTTGATCCTTAAGGGTTACGAAGGCAGCACCCTCAGCTCTAAGCCGAGGGTCCAAGGTTCCCACCTCCGGCAGCTCCTTCATGGTTACCCTGGAAACCACGGCCTTTTTCGCCATGGCTATAAGCTCAGCCTTCTGGGCCGCCGATAGAGGAGTTTGATAAAGACCCATCGCTGCATAGCCAACGACACTTTTAAGGTCTCCGGTCACATCACCTGAATCGGCCTGCCGAAACAGCACACCGTTTGTAGCACCCAGATTGCGCGCCACGGTCATGCCGTAGACAACTGGAAAGCCACCGCACATCTCACCCTCCCGGCTGACCAGGTAACGCTCCAGGTCAGCTGTAGACATACGGGTCATCGCATCGATCACCTTGCCATCCAGCTGGGATGCGGTGGCCCGGTCATGATAATGGGAGAGGTCTGTGCTGATCACCAGCATGGTGCGGGGGTTCTTCAGTAGCAGCTCGCTCAGCTTGGTCGTAAGGCTGATATACGACTCCCTTGTCGGCGAGCCAAGCAGGATCGGCACAATGGTAAAATCCTTCAACACTCTCTGCAGGAAAGGAAGCTGCACCTCAAGACTGTGTTCACTGGCAAAAGGAGCGGGGTTAAAGGTAATTCCAGCTTTTTTGTCAATGAGAGCACTGGCCATTTCCCCATTTATGGGTACAGTTCCGAGCGGCGTGCCCATTGCGCCTTCGGTGTAAACGGAGGCACCGGCAAAGGCAGAGCGGTGACTGGGGCCGATCAGGATCACCGTATCGATGTCCCTTCCCTTCAGGCTATTGTATGCATGGGCTGCGACCCCGCCGGAGAAGTCGTAACCGGCATGGGGAACAATCAGTGCCAGCAGCTTGCCATCAACCACCGGAGTTGGCGCTTTTTCAATAAGGCGGTCGACTGCCTGAAGAAGCTCTGCAGGATCGCCGGGATAAAATGAACCGGCCGCCGACGGCTCTTTGACCTTGGCCATGCAACCCGCGGAAAGGCAAAAAACTAGGAGAAACGCCATTGAGACTGAAAGCCTGGGCAGGTACATATATTTGCAACTCCCTGTGTGCCTGAAAATAGTCATCGTAAAATGGGCACTGCTGCAGGCTTTATTTGCTGCAGAATTTAAAACCATCAGCGGCGGAAAATAAGGGCAGCGCCGGCGATGAGCAGCGCTACCCCCAGGGCGCGCTTTAAATCGAAGGGTATCTGGCGGAAACCAAAGAAACCAAAACTATCCAATAAAAGCCCGGTCAGGAGCTGGGCGCTGATAGTAGCAGCCAAAGCAGCAGTGGTGCCGATGCGCGGCACGGCGAGTATAGTCATGGAAACGAAGTAGGCACCTAACAGACCTCCGGTCAACTCCCACCAGGCAGCATCGGTCACAGCCCTGAAACTGCCACGGCCTGTAACGAGGGCAAGAAGATACAAGACCAGGGTACCCACGGCAAAGGAGACGCAGGAACTCTCCAGAAAGCCAATCTTCTGCGCCAGTCGACTGTTGATTGAAGGTTGCATAGCAACGGCCAGACCGCCGCAGAACATGAGAAAGAAAAGAAGGAAATTATTCATAGTGACGGAAAACCTTTGCCAGTAAATCAAGAAATCACCCTTCAAGAATAAGTAAAAGCCGTTTTCCTCTAACAGGGAAACGGCTTTTACATACGTTATTATAACCTCAGGCCTTTTTCTTTCGCATAACCAGCAGTACCAGGAGCAGGATCACCAGCAAACCGCCGCCTCCTGCCTGAAGTAGCATCGGATTTTTGTAGAAAGGTTCCGGTGCTGGAGGTGGCGGTGGCGGCACATATTTAATGGCAGGGCGTGGCGCAAGCTGTTTCGAAACTGCTGTCATCTTTGCAGAGGACAGCACAGCCTGCTTTGCCATGGTAGTAGCTGCTGCAGACTGAAGAACTCTCGGAGCCGGGGGAGCTGTCTTAGTAGGAACAGTGGCTTTGGGAGCAGGGATAGCTTTTGGCAGGGGAGTCTTAGTCGGAACAGTGGCTTTGGAGGCAACTGGGGCAGACTTAGCCGGTGGAGTCGGGGTGGTTTTTTTTGCAGCAAGAGTCTGGCTGGCTGGCGCTGCCGACGGGACAGACTTCTGGATCGCTTTGCCAGCGGCCTTCACCTTAGAGGTGCTCCGTCTTGTATGTTTTATGACTTTTTTCTTTCTTTTTTCACTGGTGCCCTTCTGGGCAAAAGTCTTCTTCAGGTTAACCTCTGCAGAGGTAAAATCCAACAGAACATCCCTGTTGACCTGCACCATGACTTTGCCCTTTTCCTGCCACACCTTTTGGCAGTCAATGATGGCGCCATCCTTCAGATAGACCTGCCTGACAGGACCTGCCGATGCTAGCCCTGCAGTTATGGCTGTGAAACAGAGCACAATCAGCAAACGCGACAGAAACTTTTTCATTGCTCCTCCTCATCACAAATAGATGGGCGATTATGCTTTAATTTTAACCAGAAGGCAACACTCTCCTTGTGCTACCTTTCGCCGGTCAATAATTTCCCCCGACGAGGGTGGCACTGATGCTGCCGATCTTCACTTTTGAGCGCATTTTTATCGGGATGCGCCGCTCATCATCGGTAAGCCAGATATGGATATCACCAGTCTTGCTGAAAATCCCCTCCGTCTTCATGATCGGCATGATTAGAACAGTCTTGAATTTTCCCAGGGCCGTCTTCACCGTCTCGCGCCGCAGCACCTTCACTTCTGTGTTGTGCAACCTTTTGCCGTCAAAGATATCAACAAAAAAAGAAGTCCCGGGCTCCAGCTTTTGAAGGCGGGCATAGTAAAAGCATGACAGGGAATCATAGGTGATGGGGGTAATGGGGAAGTTGACTTTATTTTTGGCGAGCAGATCATCGATTACCGCCTGCTGCTGGCGATGATTGAAAGTGACAACCTTGTGACGGCGGGTCGGCCCTTCGTGGACCTTTTCACTATAGGTGGCGGGAAGACCGAACGGTATACCTAAGGTTCCGTTGGTCATCACAGACTCGATTCGATCATCAACCTCGAAGAACGTTGAGATCCAGCCCACGGAACGGGCAGTGGAGACGATGTGAATGATTTCCCCCTTGCGGATTATCTCCTGGGTCGCGGTGCCCGCCTTGATACCACCCCAGCTGATGTCATAAACCAGCCGCTCTGGGATGGTAAAAGCTTCTGAACCTGAGACGAACGAGACTGCCAGCAGGAGAAACCCAGCGCAAGTAATATAAATGATTTTCATGGTTGATTTCTCCGGCAACAAAATATATTTCGGTGAATTTAGAACATTTCCATATCCCCTGACAAGGCGTTTCTCCACCAAGTCCTTGTACTGAACCTGGCTGCTTTAATAAAAACAGCCAAGGCAAGTGCGGCGTCTGTATAAGCCGCTGCCTTGTTGGTGCACTGTCCGAAAAAGGCCACGATAAAAACAGCTGCTGCAAATATGTTTATGAAACGGTACCGGGTGAGGTGGGAAAACTTTATGGCGTGTCAGCTACAGGGTGTGGTCGATGTCAGACCGGCGTCCCATGCGAAGCATTGGTCCCATCGGGAGGCAAGGAACTTGAGAAGTAAACTAACCCTGATCCATAAAATCAGGAAGGGTTTGTAATGGCTCCAGGCGGACCGGCTCCTGTCGCTTCATTTTCTGCTGGTAGCGGTCAAAAATCCTGGGAAGGAGCTCACCGCGGTAGTCGTAGTCCATGTGCATGCTTCTGATAACCATGTCCTGAATCTGGTTGCATCCTGAACAGAGGCCTATGACCAGCAGAATCAGCAGCTGCTTTTTGTTATACTTCATGACTGTGCCTCTGTTTTTACGGCGAAACTGCGAAATGCCTAAGGAAGCTGCTTGAATTTCAATGCCGCCGAATTCAAGCAATAGCGCAGGCCGGTTGGTTTTGGTCCGTCATTGAAGACATGGCCCAGGTGGGCGTCACATCTGACACAAAGCACCTCAGTGCGCCGGGAGAAGAAGGAATTATCTTCTTCAGTCCTGATATTTTCCTTGGCAACGGGTTGCCAAAAACTGGGCCAGCCGGTTCCAGACTCAAATTTGGCCTCAGAGGAGAATAGATCCAGCCCACAGCAAACACACTGGTAAATTCCTTTCTCGTGATTGCTGTTGTACTCGTTGGTGAATGGCTTCTCTGTCCCTTTTTTCCTGGCCACCCGGAACTGTTCCGGGGTCAGGGATCTGCGCCACTCGTCGTTGGTCTTTTCAATTTTACCGCTCATGATATATCCTTTCTTTTCCACCGAATAAATCTTAAGTTGTGTCGGGGCAGCCACCGGTGGCGATTTGTGAATGACCTGGCCAAAGGCTGGGAACTGCTGCAATGCAGTTGCAATAGTCAAGAGAAGAAACAAAAGAATTCCTATATATGTGCCATGGACCATTGAGTCCCCCCTTCTAATGCCGTTACTGTTAAATTTTACTCTTTGAACCCCTATTTATCAATAAGGTACTTCACTGGCAACTTTCCCTTTACCTGAAACCAATTGCTATGGCATAAAATCGATTAAAACAACCCTGGAGCAGCCATGATTCATATAATCGATCCCCGTATAGATGCCTATCTAAAAGATCTCCAGCCGGAGGTGAATCCTGGTATCATTGCAATGGAAGAAAAAGCAAAAGCAATGAATTTCCCGATCATCGACCGGCAGGTGGGAAGGTTTCTCCATCTCATGACCCGCTTGAAACAGCCGAAACTTGTAGTTGAGCTTGGCTCGGGCTTCGGCTATTCAGCCATGTGGATTGCCAGTGCTCTGGGGGTTGGGGCAAGGGTCGTGCTGACCGAATATGCAGAAAAAAACATGGATTACGCCCGGCAGGTATTTGCAGAGGAAGAGCTGTCGGGTAAAGCCGAATTCCGTACCGGCAATGCGCTGAAGCTAGGTAAGGAATATGACAACATCGACTTACTCTTTATTGACTTGGACAAATATCTCTATCCGAGCTGTGCTGGAAGCCATGCTGCCGCACCTCGCCCTTGACAGCCTGTTGATTGCCGACAACGCCCTCTGGCGAGGCCGGGTGGTAGAGAAGGTGGACGCTAAGGACAGCGAGCCGGTAAAACGCTTTAATGAATTGATGTTCCACCGGAGCGACTTTTTCACTACCATCGTACCGGTGGGGATGGAGTGCTCCTCAGCCTTACCGTCATTCCTGATCGGCCTGTAACTCAAAAATTTGACAGGATAATTTCAGCCAATTTTCTAATTTAATGAGGAGGGCTGTGGTACCGAGCTCATGTTCTCGCAGCCGGTCCTATAATCTCTCCGGCCCATTGATTAAAGAGCAAAAAGTAGCTTTTCAATGGGTAGGCCACATTTTGATGAAGGCCTTGAAATGTTCAGTTGCCTTCGAGCCCTGGTCAGGCTGGAAGGCGAACTGTAACTAATGGTATTGTTCTATGGAAATAATGAACCTGCAGGGATTCGAACTGGAAGCGCTGCGAACGTTGAGGAGAATTGCTGTAAATCTCAAAAATCATGACTACAGTAGATTGAGCCTGGGTTTTAATATGGCTAGCGCTTACCTGATAGTCCTGCAGATAATCCATTATTGATAAATACTGAAATGTTATGGCCGGTGAAGCTTCATCCTGCCCCTTAAGCGGAGCAATGCCTGGCTGTGCAACTGTGAGATCCGTGACTGGTAAGATGGAGCACCGCACCGATCTCTTTCAGGTTGAGCTCCTCATAATAATAAAGGGTAATTACAATCCGCTCCTTTTCAGGCAGGCCCTCTATGGCCTCGGCCATATTCTCCACCGTCTGCTTGGCGATCAGCTGGTTCTGCGGGCTCTCAACCCCTTTATCTTCAAGGATGTCCAGCAGTCCCAAAGGACTG
>CAWAFF010000059.1:0-13937 GCA_963780945.1 uncultured delta proteobacterium
TGTCCCTTCAAAAACATTTGCGGCCCATGAGGTTGTAAAGACTGGCATGCCGCCGTATCCGTTGCATCGCATGTTAGGATCTGATTTAATCTCGCTAATCGTCCCAAAACAGGCCTTTGCGTTAAGGACATATCCTGCACTGTCGGTGACAGGCGACCATGAGCCGCTGATTGACAGTGTTGAAAGGGCCGTTGCGGACAGGAGGGTCGGCGAGTTGGTGAGGGTTGTCACTGCAACCTCTGGGCCTGGAGTAGGATTTTCTATGCCTTTGTAAACAGAAAAGAGCCGATAATAATAGGTTGTGTTCGGCGTGAGGCTAGAATCGTTAAATTGAAACGCAGGTGGCATCCGCTGAGCCAACGGTAGACCATGTGCCACCGGCGCCGGTTTTACGCTCGACACGAAGGCTGGTGATCGGGCTGGGAGGCCCAGAAGAGCGGACAATTATAGTGGTGGGACTGGGTGAATAGTTTTGATACCAACCATTGACAATGGTTTTCGGCATGGTCGGCACCATGAATTCAGCAGACGGCAGGGAAAAGCCACCTGCATTCTGACCTGAAAGGCGGTAGTAGTAGGTTACTCCCGAGGCAAGCCCAGGATCGTCAAAGAGGATGGTATTGGCTGGCAGAGTCGTTATGGTTTGCCAGGTGCCAACCTCATCTGTTTTTCTCTCAAGAAGGTAGCCGGTATTGCCTGAAATGTTGGTCCAGTGAACAGTTGCAGAACTTGTAGTGATATTTGAGTAAGAGGAAAGCACCGGTGAGGTAATGGTTGTGGTGGTACAAGCCTCCGCATAGCGTAGGGTGACCGAATCAGCATATACCCGCCAGCAGTAGGGGGTATTGGGGTCAAGGACTGTGTCAGTGAATAAAGCGGCATCAACTGGCAGCTGTCCATTTGCTGTCCCCGGAGGTGGTTCCCAGGCTCCGGTATCCGGATTTCTGCGTTTGATGTACGGTGTCGTACCGCTGGTAACGTTTGACCAGGAAATGACAACTTTGGAGAAGTCCGCTTGGGGTGTTGCTAACGCTCCAAATGGCATAATTGTCTGGTCGTTTTCAATCCTGAAAGCGAGAAAATCTTTATTCCCGGCAGCGGACGTAGTATACCCGGCAATGAAACCCTGGCCGAATTTATTGGCGGCAATGGCGGTAGCGTGATCATTTTTATTAGCCACTCCATTATAGAGGAACGACTTGATGTAATTGAGGCTTTCGGTGTAGATCGTGGCGATGATATTGGTATTGGGAGATGCGCCACTGTCTGCGGATATATAGATATAGCCGGAGGGATCAATGGCCACTCCTGTCACAATTTCGTCGCTGCCGGGGTTGCGGAGCTCGACCTGCTTGATAAGGGTGCCTGCTGTGCTGTAACGTAGGAGGATTAGATCCCGGTCAGTGAGATAAACGTAGCCATCACCTGCGATAATCAATTCGTTGGCAAAAGTGTCGTATGTAATTTTGCGGGCGGCGAAACTGGTTCCAGGCAGCTCAGGGGGATAGATACTGGTCCATATGCGGTCGGCAGTACCGACGGTCTCGCCCAAATACTTAATGGTGGTCATCCTTGTATAGCCGGTTGCGCTGTCGGTTATATATCCTGTCACATATACATCGTTATTTGCATCTACTGCCAGGGAAAGAGCGCGATTATCACCCGTGTCGCCGTAAGTGTCACTCCAGGTCATGGCCCCACTGACTGCATCAAATTTTGCTACAATCCAGCTGTTACCAGTGGTTTTCTCAACATGGCCGGCGATAAGGACATTACCAAGTGCATCAACAGCCGCCGCAGCAGGATACTCATTGCCGCCGAAATCTTGTTCAGTGGTAAATTGAACTGTGCCTGAAGCTGAGAGTTTTCTGACAAACACGTTTATATTGTTGAGGTCTGCATGCCCATGGCCGGCGACTCCTATGGCATAGGGGGAGACCTCCTGTACCGCGACCACATCGGACTGGTCCGCCATTCTGCCGCTACCATTAAGCTGATTGGTCCACATCGGTTCAGCTTCTCCGAGACCGTCAAGGGTTGGCGAGAAAGCGTATTTCAACGTCCATACAGAGGGGATGATCCCCGCTCCTGAAATATTTTGCATGGAGGTGCCGGTTACAACCGTTTCCAGTTGCGGATCAACAGCGAGGGCGACAATCTCGTCATCTTCAGCATAACCACCGTCACGCTGGTCCTTCCAAATAACATCAAAAGTATTTCTATGCAGCTTTACTGTGTAATAGTCCTTTGACGGTGAGCTGAAACCGTTTTGGTCTGAAAAAACAGTGCCAGTGACAACCAGAGCTCCTCCCCCATAGCATGCGACATCAGTGGCCTGGTCATCTCCCCCAGCAATATCTGCATGAGAATAGGTAAGAGTTGGTGAAGAAAAACTGACGACCCTGGTGAGGGCCACCACTTCTTCTCCCGAGTAGCCGCTGTCCGCAATGTCAGCGAAAGCCCTGACCCTGAAATAATATTCAGTGTCGGCAAGCAATCCGGATAATTCCAGTGCAACAGAGTTCATTCCCGCCTGGTCGAGGGAGTCGATAGTATAGGCGTTATTGGTCCAGGTGCCATTTTCGCCAATCTTGACATCAATGCTGAACCGGGTTTCTGTTTCAGAATTGTCCTGGAACGTCAGTCTCACAGATGAGTTGCTGAGGACCTCTGTGTATAGGCCGGACGGGGGGTCAAGGATGCCCTTCTCCTGGCGGATAACTAGCAGGTCAATGTCATCCTTGTCATAGATGTAATAGAGGTCTCCTGGGACAACCGCATAAGGGAGGGCTTCGGCGGGAGCAAGATAAAGCGTGGTGGAGTCGTTGCTCTGGATACGGCGGAAGACATCCTTGTTCTGACTGCTGACCATGTAGAGTGAATAGCCGGCCCACTGGTTGGTGCTCCAGACCTTGTCGCTGTTTTGCAGGTGAGTCTTAGAACCTGCGGTTGCTGCCAGGGTCCCACCGTCCAAGGGCTGAGTCCGATCTGTCCAGGCGGCAGTGATAACCTCCAGATCAGCAAGGCCGATGGAGGTTGCCATCGAGTTGTTGCCAATGACTCCGCTCCATTCCCGGTTCCAGAGCAGCCGCCCGGTTTTTTGGCTGATTTTCATGGTAACTATTTTTTTGACCCCAGCGTAGTCACGCCAGCCGCTGATAAATAAACTACCCGTTGCATCGACTGCCATTGCCACAGCGCCGGAAGTCTTGGCCGAGCCGGCATCGAAAGTGGTGCTCCAGAGGGTGTCGGGTATTGGCGTTCCATTTTTATGGTATTTGATGGCGTACAGTTTGGAAAAAGCCGGTAAAGTGCCGACGGTTGCCGCCACATAAATATCCCCCAGCGAATCAACGGCCACTGTTGCAGGCTGATCGTCAAAGCCGGCATCATGGGCGGCTTCCCAGACTGGTGTTGCCGAAGCCGGTGTCAGCTCGGCGGTGTAAATATCTCCCCCCGACCATTGGTCAGATAACCAGTTACTGCTACATTTCCTGAAGGTGTAAAAGCAATGGCCGTGCCGCGATCATTGTATGAGTTTGTGCCAGATTTCGGCCAGATGCCAATGCGGGTGCCGTTGTTCTGCCACATGACCGTTGCCATATCCATGTCGACGCCATTAAAGGTTTCGCCGGTAAGAGCTATGGTCGCGCCATCGGCGGAAACCGCCACTGCATACGCGCGATCTTTGCCTGAACCGTCAAATTTCTGTGCCCAGAGCGGTGGATTATCGCCGCTCTTGTTGTTGTCGAAAGCCAACAGCAAATAGTCATCATTGCTACCGTTGTTGCTGTATCCCCCCACGTAAACCCTGTCTCCTGCCCCATCATAAGCTAGCGTCTGGACGTTATCAGCCATGCCTGGAGTGCCGGACCAGGTTCTGCTCCAGACGACTGTCGGGGTGCTTGTGCCGTTGTCATGGTAGCGGGTGACATGGATATCATAAGTGCCCGAATTCATAATGGTGGCGGCGACAATGGCATCGCCTGTCTGGTCGATGACAACTGCTGCCCCTTGATCACTGCCGGCGGAGACATCGAGGCTGGTGCGCCATATGACAGAGCCGTCGGCTGCATATTTGACAGTGTAGACATCGTCGTTGCCATCAGATGACAGGTTCTGATAACCGGTAACAACAATCGCTCCTGTTGAAGGGACTGCTGCAGCCGCTTTTGGCTCCTGTTTGCCCTTTCTCAAATCGACCAGAGGATGGCCCGCCACATCTTTGCCGCCTTCGGCAAGGGCCGTAGACACCAGGGAAAAGAACATTGCTATGGTTATGGTTATTATTCTCATATCTGGTTCTCCGTTATTTGCTGTAGCTGCGCGGCGGTACAATGCTTGGCCAAGGGGTTACATTGTTCCACATGTTTTCCTGCGGCCATTGGTCGGGAACGACGAGATTGTAATCCTGAACGGTAGGGTACGGAGGATTTATTGTTATATCCGAGCGTCGCAGATGACATTGAGTTAAGGCCTCGTATTTATAAGGGTCAGCCTTGTAAACCGCATTATTGACATAAAGCTGATCACTCATGACACCTCCGATTGGAAAGCCCCAATGGGCTCCGTTCAGAGCGTCAGCATAGCCGTAATACTTGCCACGATTAATGTCTGCAGCAGAGACTTTGCCTCCTGAGGCCAGGCGGCCCCGATGTTGGTAATCGAGGCAATTGGTAACCATCAGCCGCGGCAACCCCGATGAATGTGGCTGATGACATTTAGAGCAGGTGAAGGAGTGTTCGGTGTTGGCTCCCCAGCCTTTGACGGATTCATGTACCCTGTCACGGGATTTCCAGGGGCTGTTCTTGCTGATACCGTCTGTAAGTTTCTCCTGCTGGTGACAGCGAAGACACAGGCCGGCGAACTGTCTATCATTTTCGCTGATTCGATTGTAGGTAGAATCGGGAGCGGCAGTATTGTTAAAGGTCCTGCGGTCGGCTTGCCAGCCAAGCAGCGGACTGTCAGGATTGAGCGGCCGATTGGCAGCCCATCCTGTTATCGAGGCAGATTGTTTCCCGCCCCAGCTGTACGGTGGTTGTGCCCTGTCGCCGTAGGCGTTCGCAGGAGGCGCGTCCTCTTTGTAAGGGTTGGTCATCCAGCTTCCCTTCAAAAGCGGTACTGCATACTGCATCTGTTCTCCAAGGGTGGGAGACACGCCGTGTGGATCATGACAGGGGGTGCACAAGCCGTTAATGCGTTCATGGGTGGTATAGTTCAGCATACTTGATGCAGAAAAATGCGTTCCTGCCACCGTTGTCTTTCGGAACGGAAATCTGGTGAAGCGTCCTTTGGTGCCGCCACCGAATCTGGGGCTGTCGTCGTAGCCCATGATGGGCTGCGTCGCTTTATATGTGGAGTCGTAACCCCATGGCTTGCTCAGTGAAGCATTTTGGTTTTCGTGACAGTCAAAGCATTGCCCAGCACCAGCCTCATAAAGATTTTTACCCGCTATGTTTTTCTGCGCCATGTAGGTTGCCGCATAGCCACCCATTCCGTTTTGAGTCTCTTTGAGATTGGCTCCATTGCGGGTGTTGTTGAAGGTAACGTAACTGGATGTGGTCCCGTTGACTTTGGATCCGTGGGAGTTGTGGCAGTCGTAGCATTCGACGTTTATGGAACTTGCCCTGGTGTTGGGTGAAGCGGCGTCATAACCGTTGGCTGCATCCCATCCTCCCTGATTAGCGGCGGCGTTGCCATGGGCAGAAAAGGCCTTGACTGTCTGATTTTTACTGTTTGCGTTGGGCCAACTGACGGAGTTGACTTTGCCCCAGGTGGTAGTTCCCTTTTGCTCGTAACGGGCCGCGATGGATTGACCATCCCAGGCGTATTGACGGGGGGTCTTGCAGTCATTGAATGGTGTCGTGTTGTTGTTCTGGTCTGAATGGCAGGAGATGCAGTGGTTGGTTAATTTACCTACTGCTGTTCTTTCGTTGACCGTAGTAATTTGGCTGGCTAGAAATTGGATGGCGGAGGTGGAGTTGTAGAAGGTTGGCCTCCTGCCAGGCTGCCAGACGACCAGATCGACTTTTGCTGCCTTTACTCCCGAATAGGTATTGAAATTGAAACCTTCGTGATAGGTGTTGTTGATGGTTCCGAACTCGGTCGCCTCCCAATGACAGGCATAACACTGGCGCCCGGTAAGAGTAACTCCCTGTATGTGGTGGGAATTGCTGTTGAATTGGCTGACTACTTCGCCTCTGTTGCCGATGGAGCCGGCATGGCATTTGACACAAACAACAGGCAGACCAAAAGCTACGTGTTTGGGTACCGGCTTGGCATTGGTGTGGCACGAGTTACAGGGTTGCGAATCGGCGTGACCATCGGCGAAGCGATGCATATGGCAGGTGGTGCAGATTTTGTTGGAGTTATGGCCGTCGCTGAAATTGTTCAGGTAATGCTTCGATTCGGGGCCATGGCAGACATTACAGATTTTCTTGGAATCACCGGCATAATCAAGGCCCTTTGTCTTCTGGGTAAAGGAAACTTCAGCCCGTGTTACAGGGCGCCCGTACTTCCCGTCAGTTGTGGTAGCAACCTCATTCTGGATCATATAGATGTTGGTATCGCCATGGGGGTCATGGCAGTCCCAGCAAAATTTGCCCCCCTTCCAGACTCCGTTTGTCTGGAAGGCTTTCCAGTGCTTTTTGCCAAAGTGAGCTGCAGAAGCCCGCGCTTGCTTTGGTTTGATCAAGCCAGTACCCGGATTATAGCCCAGCGAATATTTACCGGGATTATTGGCCGGCGGATTATGGCAGAAAGTGCACTGGTCGACTGAGTCATCGTCGTGGCACTGCAGGCAAACCCCCATCATCACATACTGGTTTTTTATGTCTGCCTTTTGACTGGTGGTCCAGGTTCCGGCCCCTGTTGAATGACCCTTGTGACCAGCTGAAGCGAAGAGGCCGTCGTCAGAGTCATGGCAGTCAGTCACCGTGCAGCCGGTCACTGCACTGTGGCCTGGCCAATCGATGCGGGTCTCGCCTGTCCTTAGTTTAGTGACAATGCCGCTAATGGTTGCCTGTGGGGCAAGGCTCTCTGTTTGTGCCACATGGCACTGGATACACTCATAATCCTTGTGCTCCATGTGGCAGTATACGCATTCCTTGTCAAAGCGTTGTTCGTACTGGGGATGTTTCTTAAGTCTGAAATAGTTTTCGCTGTCGCCGTGAATGACTGTGTTGTCGTGGCAGTACCAGCAAGGATTACTGGGAAAATTGGCGGCGGGGTTGTTGGAGGGGTAGCGGCCCGCAGTTGAGTAACGTCCGTGTCCAGTTGTTATCCAGTGCTGAAGGTTTATTTTAGCCATGGTGCCATTGTTGAAACTGGAGAAGGTATCCACATCGGAATCCATTGTGCCGTGACAGTTAAGGCAGATGATGCTGGAATCGATGGATGCCCCCCACTGCGGGTTGGAAGTCCCTGTGTGGCAACGGGTATTTGAACATGTCTTGCTGGTGCGATTGTATGAGCCTCCTGCCCTGAACAAAACATCACTGGTCTTGTTGACGTGATAGGCGGGATTTATATGGGCCGTCTCTCCCATGTTCCCAGCAGGAAGTCCACCTGCATGGCAGGTATCGCAATCACCATTGACGACAGTGGCAGTATGGCAGTTGCCGCATGTGAATGAGGTCCCGGTATGGCGAGGATGTGAGTTGGCCCTTGGCTCACCTGGTCCCTCATTTCGGAATATGGGCATGGCCGCACGCCATTCTGTCCCCGATGTCCAGCCGCTGTAAACTGGCCAGCTCCTGCCGTCGTGGATGGTGCCGTCGTGGCATCCGCTTACACTGCATGTTCCTGTGATGGGATGACCGTGGCAGGCATTGCAACGGGACCAGCCTTTGTTTGGCCAGCTGGGCTGCTTTACTTCCGCATCAAGAGGATTGATCGTGCCATCGGAATGACAATAGACATTGCTGCAGGTTCGGGAATTTTTGTCAAATGATGGGACTGGACGGCCAACTATCGCCCACTGAGGATCAATTGCCACCTGTGTGGCTCCATCGGCATGTAGTGATTTGTCCTTTACGACGCCGGCTGGGTCAACTGTCTGAAAATGGCAGTAGCTGCAGGGGTATTTTCTGATCCATTGGGGCCCCACGTGTTTTGCATGGGCATTGGAAGAAATATTGACAAACGGGGTGCATGCGCCATGTTCATTGTCCCAGACACCACCGGTTTCCGCGCAATTGGCGCTGGTGGAGTCGGCTGTGGTGCCACGGTGGCAGTAAAAACATTTGAAGGGACCTGCTTCACTCCATACAGGTGTCTTATAGCCCTCTTGGCCGAGAGCGTTGGAGTGGCAATAGGTGTTGGTGCATTGTTTAGTCATGTCAGCGAAGCTGCCGCCATCTTTGAATGTAACATCTTTTTGGCCGTTCACATGCCTGTTCTTGTCAACAATAGTCGATGAGCCGGTGGCGGTGGTGTTGTGACATTTGTCGCATCGGTATTGGTAGTCACCGGCATGTTTATCATGGCGAGGACTCATGGTGGAGGTGTCGCTGTTGCTGCCATGACAGCCGGTGCAGGTAACACTGCCACCCCAGGTCGGGGTTGCAGAAATTGTGTCACGACCAGCCGGACTGCCGTTTGAATGGCAGTAGATGCTGCTGCAGGTACCATTTCTCTCCTTGGTCTGCGATGGGAGATAGTTGGTATTCGTTATGATGCCTGAATAGGCTCCGCCATTATTAGGCGTGGTTGTGAACTGTACCTGTAGCGGCCGATTTCCGGCGCTGGTGGCATGGGAGAATGTCGTGTGTCCAGGGTGACATTTATTGCAACTATTTTCGTCAAGGCCGTAGTATTCACCATGTTTTTGACCTGACCCGGCAGCTGAGGGGTGACTGCCATTGTCAGGAGGCAAGCGGTGGCATGCACTGCAGGCGTTCACTTCCTGTGGGAACGGATCTCCCCATTGGGGAGTGTCGGATTCGAAGTGGCAGTTGACGTTGGTGCACTTGCCGAGTGCAGGGGTTGCCGTTTGTGGAAAAGGCGTGGTCCAGTTGCGGAATGATGAGGTGTGGTTCTTGTATACAGCCTTGGTTGGCGAAGGTGAATCATTAATATTGGAGGTAAGGCTGACCAAGCCATCACGATGGGAGGTGAGATAAACATCGCTGCCCCGGTGGCAGATGGCACAACTGGCAGGCCCCGCATTTTCCGCAAGGTGGGTTCGATGTTTTCCCTGAAAGCCGCCGGTGGTTATATTGCGATAGGTATCATCTACTGGCCGGAAATCAGCGGTGTTTCGGGAGCCATGACAATCGTAGCAGGATATGCCAGCCACAGCAGTTCCGCACAGAACCGTTATCAGTAATGTAAAGATCGCAAAGCAACTTCCCGTTCGTCTCATACCCATGTGATACATTAAACCTCCTGAAAAGCCTGGCCTAAAGCCACTATTTAAGCCGCGGAGCAACTTGTTTGTTAGTTGTATTTAATATTAATTATATTTAAACAAGGGTGGGGGGCTGGATCCAAATGAGGTTTCGCAATCCCTGGTCGATATTTTCCCCGTTAAATGCCATTGATTCAGCGAAATGAGGTTTAATTGCCGCACCAGCGGCAATGAGCATTGTTAGCAAGTATTTAAAAAAAGGAAGGTGCTTGGCTAGCTTCTTTCAAACTATTACTATATGCAAAAAATTAGCCGTTTTTGATGTATGATTTTAATGATCGAGTGGTGAAAGCGGTGGAACTGCTTTTGATCTTGCCAGTTCCGCTTCTGACGGTCTGATGTAGGTGGGATTAAGATTGACGAGAGACAAAGTATTGCCTTTGGCAAATAAATCTACAGCAAGGAGTGCCCCGACCGAGGCACGCGGTTGATTGATGTTCCATGGGGCAAACAGGGCGTCTGCTCCCATGGAAGAAGTAATCAGGTCGCGGTATTTTACCGATCCCTCGCCGATGAAAATAACAGGAGCAGTGATTTTCTTGAGGAATTCTTCCGGGGGAAGGACACAATCTTCGATCAGTGGTTTTGGAACTGGCCTGCACTGGTAAATCCCGGCATAGACTTCCCTTTTTCTGGCATCAAACATGGGGCAGACCAGAGAGGAACTCCAGGGGAGACTGCCGGCTAGCATGGCAAGTGAAGAAAAGCCGACTACCGGTTTAGATACAGCAAGCGCCAGGCCTTTTACGGTTGCTACTCCAACTCTTATACCGGTAAATGAACCAGGTCCAAGTGCAACAGCAAAACCATCGATGTCATCGATTCTCAGGCCTGCACTGCTTAATAATGTATCCACACAGCAAAGCAGCCTGTTGGTGAGGGTCTTATCAAGTTCAAGCAAGTATTCACCTGCGATGCGTTGGCCGATGGTCAAGGCAACACTGCAGGTATTACTGGAAGTGTCGATGGTGAGAAGCTTCACTTTTACCCTATTGGTGAGAAAGAGTTTCTATTTGTTAACGAAAAACCTGGCAATATCGTTGTAAAAAGCAAGAATCATCAGACTGATTAGTAAAAACAGACCCACTTGTTGAGCTATTTCCCTTGTTCGCTGGCTTACCGGTTTTCTGAACACAAGTTCCCACAGATAGAAAAACAGGTGTCCCCCATCCAGGATTGGTATTGGCAGCAGATTGAGAACTCCCAAATTTACGGAGAGCAGTGCAACGAAGGCAAGGAAGCTTACCCCTCCTGCGGCAGCCTGTTGGCCGGCCATTTGGACTATCATGATCGGTCCCCCGATGGTATCAAGGGGGATGGCCCGTTCTACAAGTTTTACCAGCGAGAGGACGGTTATCCTGATCACAGTCCACGTTTGCACGCTTCCTTTGATTAGGGCGTCTATAGGGCCGAAATGGTCGATTACGATTTCACCTGCAGACACAACACCAAGAACCGGTGTGGTAACAGTGTCGCCAAGAAGATTTTTTGCGGTACGATTCTCAGGTGTCACCTGGAAAGAAAAAATTTCGGATCCTCTCTTCACCTGCAGTTCTAATGGCACTCCTTTGCCTTCGGCAATGATTTTGGCAAGTTCTTCCCAACGATTAACTACCTGACCATTAATGGCCGTGACCACGTCATTTGCCATGAGGCCGGCCCTGGCAGCGGGTTTATCTTTTACAACTTCGCCGATTTTGGTAGTGGCTGCAGGGACTCCGATCAAATAGACCACTATGAATATGAAGTAGGCGAAGAGCAGGTTGAAAATCGGTCCAGCCGCAACAATGATAATTCTTTTCAAGGGTGGCTTTTCTGCAAAAGATCTCGCTTTGTCCTCATCGGTAACTTCAGCGCCCTCAGCCTCACCGACCATCTTTACATAACCACCCAAGGGAAAAGCTGAAAGGAGATACTCGGTCTCACCAATCTTCTTGCCTATGATTTTAGGGCCAAAACCCAGGGAAAACTTATCCACCCCGACACCAAACCATTTGGCAAAAATAAAATGTCCCAATTCATGGATGAATATTAGCGCCCCAAGGGCAATGATTGCAGATAGCACACTCAGCATTTGCTTCCTCTGTTAAATAAAGTTTTAAAGTGATTTGATAATAAGGCAGCTACCGCCTCTTGAGCAGGTCACAACACTTTTCTCTGCTCCAACGGTCAATCAGGAGCACTTCCTCAATACTACCAAGTCTTTTGGGCTGGTGCAGGTCCATGGTTTTTTCGATAACGCTGGCTATGTCAATAAATTTTATCTGGCCTGCCAGAAAAGCTTCCACAGCTACCTCGTTGGCGGCATTCATCACCGCAGGCATGCTTTCACCGTCGCCCATTGCTCGATAAGCCAGTTGCAAGGCAGGAAAGCGGACAGTGTCAGGATTAAAGAAGGTCAGTGCTGACAGCATAGTTAAATCAAGCGGCTTGATCCCGGTGGAAAGCCGCCCGGGATAGGTCAAGGCATAGGCAATGGGGGCCTTCATGTCAGGGATTCCCATTTGAGCCATTACGCAACCATCTTTGTATTCTACCATGGAATGGATGATACTTTGCGGATGGATATTAACAGATATTTTCTCCGGTGACAGATCAAAAAGCCAACGTGCTTCAATTACTTCCAATCCTTTATTCATCATCGAGGCAGAATCAATGGTAATCTTCTGACCCATGCTCCAGTTTGGGTGGTTCAGGGCATCTTTTACCGTAACGTGCGCCAGCTGGTCAGCAGGCAAATTAAGAAACGGTCCACCAGAGGCGGTCAGTATGATACGTTTTACATCGTCCTTTCGATGGCCTTGCAGGGATTGAAAAACAGCGCTGTGCTCGCTGTCGACGGGGTAAAGCTTGACGTTAAAAGTCCTCACCATTTCCATGATGATGTGACCGGCGGTGACCAGCGTTTCCTTGTTTGCCAGGGCAATATCCTTGCCGGCCTTTATGGCGGCAGCGGTAGGCACCAGGCCGGCAGCACCGACAATAGCCGCGACAACCATGTGAGTATCGGAAGCGGTGGCGGCTGCAACCATTCCTTCAATGCCATGAAGTATCTCGGTACGCTTATTGGGCAGCATTGACTCAAGCTTCATTGCAAGCTTGGCATCCTTGACGGCAACGAGCTGCGGCGAAAACATTTCGATCTGTTTTCTTAAAAGATCAAGGTTTTGGCCAGCAGTGAGTGCTATGATCTTGAACTTTTCCGGGTGTGCAGCAACTATTTCCAGCGTACTGACGCCGATGGAACCGGTTGAACCGAGGATGGTAAGTTTTTTCATTGCGCCTCGCAAAGGTGAATCATATGCAATCTCTGTAGCCGGAAAACTATATCAAGGGCCTAAAGACAAAATAAGCATAATAGAAAGCAGCAGGGCCGGCAAATAGAAGGCTGTCGAGCCGATCAAGAATTCCGCCGTGGCCGGGGAAAATTGCTCCTGAATCCTTGACGCCACAACTGCGTTTCAACAGTGACTCGAAAAGGTCACCCAGCTGTCCCAGGACGCCGAGGAGAACGGCTGTTGCTATGCAGTCAATAAAGTTGAGCTGGGGGAAAAAGGTCAGTTTTGCAACCAGTGCACCCGCCAGGCTGCCGAGCAGTCCACCAATAGATCCTTCAACACTTTTTTTGGGGCTGACTTGCGGATAAAGTTTCGTCTTTCCCCATGCTGACCCGCTGTAGTATGCAGCGCTATCGCCGGACATGACAATGATCAGCAGGAGCAGAATCCACTGGATGCCAAATGGAAGGTGCCGCAGTAGCATGAGATGCGCCAGCAAGAGCGGAACATAGAGAAATCCCATGAGGAGCAGGGCTGACTCTTGGGCAGCCTGTTTTATCTCCCCTGATTCTGAAGAGCATGATCAAGCATAAGCATATTACGTAAGAGCTGATGGCGAGCAAGGGCATGAACCGGTCGTCGTAAAACATGGAAACTGGCGCTAGTGTGCCTCCAATTGCAGCTATGAAGCCTTCAACCTTTCGATGGGGAAGAGCCATCCGGTAAAATTCAGTAAGACCCAATAATGCAACAATAGAAATAAAGCAGGAGAATATGAAAGGGGTTCCCTTGATGATGATCAGTAGGAGCAGGGGCAAAAGAAGTATCGCTGTGGCTAGGCGTTGAATAGTAGACTCCAGTTAGTGCGAAGCTGCCAATGAAGCAGGTGGTGTTGCGTTTATTCTGGAAATGGCTAAAGCAGGGATTTTTCGTCCCGAATCAAAATGGTCAGCACCCAGATTGGAGCTGGTCACTGGTCTTGCCAAATCTGCGCTCCCGCGATTGATAGTGACTGAATGCCTTAAAGAGTTCATTCCTATCGAAATCCGGCCAGTTCACTTCAGTGAAATAAAGCTCTGTATAGGCAAGCTGCCAAAGAAGAAAATTGCTGATCCGCATTTCCCCACTAGTACGGATGAGAAAATCAGGTTCAGGAATGGTTGAGGTGTAAAGATAGTTATTAAAAAGAGCCTCATTTATGTCATCTGGTTTTATGTGGCCGGTGGCAATTGCATCAGCAATTTTCCTGG
>CAWAFF010000060.1:0-14941 GCA_963780945.1 uncultured delta proteobacterium
CAGCCAGCGTCATGTGCTGGAGTTCGAACCCCTGTTGATGGAGAACTGGCAAAAGCTTGGGGTTATCCTGCAGGAAGGGCAGGGGGCTCTGATCAGTGAGCAGACAGACCGACGAGTACCAGAAGCGGCTGCAACAATTTCAGCAGGCCATGGCCGAGGCGGCACAGGTTCGATCCCGGGAGTTGTGGGAGGCGATTGACGGATCTGCCTGAACGTGGGGACCATAATCGACATTGGGGCCGGTGACGGTACTTATCTGCGCGAGTTCCTGGCGCGGCATCCGCAGTGGCAGTGCATCGCCTGCGACCTGCCCGACATTTGTGCCCATGCCACAAACCAATCATCCCGGAAAACCTGAGCTTTCATCCCTGCAATATTCTGGAGCGGGAGGAGCTTGCCGGCTTCGTCGCCAAATATGGCTCGACAGCCGATGTTCTGCTCTTTTCCAACATCTGCCACTGCTACAGTCCGGAGGAAAATGCGGCGTTGCTGCAACAGGCTGGTCCGCTGCTGGCCCAGGAGGGTTTGCTGATCGTCCATGACTTCTACCGTGACGCCAACAGCTTCGGCGCCATTTACGACCTGCACATGCTGGTCAACACCTATAACGGCCGCAGTTACACCACCGCGGAAACCTCATTCATGCTGAAGAATGCCGGCTTCGGGCAGAGCGTAGTTATCGAGCTTCCTTCTTGCTCCCTGGCCGTGGTGGCCACCTGCAACACGCCTTACCAGACCCCATCCCCACTCTTCAGTTTGAAAAATCATGCCCTCACTCACGGCTTTTTTGCCGCCGAAGAGCTTAACCCGACCAGCATTCATAGCAAGGCATGGGTTCGGGCCAAATGTGCCTACGGCTGCTCCCAGTACGGCAAGCGACGGAGCTGTCCGCCTCACTCCATGGACCAGACCGAATTCCAGGAATTGCTGGAGTGCTATTCACTGGCGCTGCTGGTCGTCGGCCAGCCGCCGCTACGAGCGTTTCAGGATCACCTGCTGGCGTTGGAGCGGGAGGCTTTTCTGGGCGGATTCAAAAAGGCGTTGGTCTTGAGCGGTGGTCCCTGCAGCTGGTGTGAGAACTGCGACGACCAGCAGTGCCGTTTTCCGGAAAAACGGCGTCCGTCGCTGGAGGCCTGCGGCTGCGATGTTTTCGCCCTGGCGGAGAGCTGCGGCATCACGGTTGGCCCGCTGAAGAGCAGTGATGACTTTGTGCAGTACTTTGGACTGTTGCTTGTTGACTGACCGGGCCATGAAAATCGTCATCGTTGAAAATCCCCGTCCCCTGACCATGGAGCATTACAACGACGTGGCCAATGCGCCATTGTCGGCCAGCCTTAACAGCGGTTATGCCCTGGCCGTCGCCCGCCGGAGCGGCTGGGACACGGCCTACCTGGATTTAAGCTCAGGGACCGACGACTCTGCATCGATGACATCTCGCATCCTGGCCGAAGCAGCTGATATTGTCCTCTTCCACTGGGTATACTCCTGGGGCAATGAGCAGAGCCTTTGTACCGTAATGGATCTGCTGCTTCAGGCAAAGCCCACCCTTCTGGGCGCCTTCGGCCTTTTTCCTTCCCTCTCCCGTACTCGACTCCTGCAGTATGCCCCACAGCTTGATTTTATCCTGGCAGGAGAGTTTGAGGAGACCCTAGCCGAGCTTCTGTCTGCCTTCGGCAAGGGGTGCACGATCAACACCCTGCCGGGTGTCGTCAGGCGCAATGATAAGTTCGTACCACGCCCGCTGATTGCCAATCTGGAACAACTGCCGCTACCGGATGACATTGGTGCCAACGACCGTTACATGAGCCTGAATATCGCCGCCAGCCGAGGTTGTTTTGGTGAGTGCAGTTTCTGCTTCATCAACCACTACTACGGCTGCAGCCGTCGCCGGATACGAGACACGGCTTCACTGGAGCGGGAACTGGATGTCCGCCTGTCGCGGCGAAATATCAGCAGTCTGTACTTCATAGATCCAACTTTCATTGGCCACGGAGACAAGGAACGGGAGCGGGCCATGGAGATCAGCAGGATTGCTCGGGACCGGAGACTCTCCTTCGGTTTTGAGACCAGGGTGGATACCATTGACGAGCAACTTATGTGGACACTGGCCGGCAACGGTGCCACCTCCGTCTTTCTCGGCATAGAGTCAGGCTGCGATTCAGTGCTCAAGCGCATCGGCAAAAGGATCAGCACGGACCAGATTCGCCGGGGGGTGCGGATTGTCAGGGAGAGCGGCATGGAGCTCACCATCGGTTTCATCATGTTTGAACCGGATACCACCTTGGCTGAACTGGAGGAGAATTATGCTTTTCTTGATAGCTTGGGACTTCTTGCCGAGCATGAACTGACCGCCAACCTGCTTTACCACAACCAGATCGTGTTGTTCGGTTCAGCAGCCTGGGTGCGCTTCCAACGGGAGGGCCGGTTATTGGTGGACGAGGGACTTCCTTTTGAGGCTCGATATAAATTCAGGGATGAACGGGTGGGGCTGGTCTGCTCGGCCATGGGGCGGCTTTCTGCGGAATATTTCAGAGGACTGGCCTCTCAACGTGTTAGTGCCGGAACGAGCATAGATGGCTGCAGCAGCCCTGAGTACACTGGTACTGGCTGTTTCAATGCTGATGACATCAACGCACTTCTGAAAGAAGCTTTTTTGGCATTCTGTTCAGCTGCAGGGAAGCTGCCCCATCAGCGCTTTTTTGCTCTGGAAGAGGTCTATCTGATGCAATTGGGATGCGTATTTCAAGAACTCCATCCTTAAACGGCCGAAGCATCCATGGTCAAGACAGATCAACATTCAATAATGGCTGGAGGAGATGCTGTGCCGGCATCTTCTACAGTCCCTGCCAGAATCGGTGAAATCCCGCCCATAAAAGCTGGCCAAAAATTTGTGTGGAGGATGAGGAAAAGAAAAAGGCTGCCTTTATCTTGGATAAAAAGCAGCCTTTGCATTAAGCATCAAACAGTGTTCAAGATCAAATCTTGACCAGTTCCTTTTCCACTTCCTCTCCCTCAGCGAGTTCCCAAAGGAATCCTCCTCCCTCCGACGGAATGCGGCGGGCTCCGATGAAGCGGGAGAGGAAATAAGGGGTGTTCATTCTGGAAATCATCACTCTGCCCCCTTCGGAAGAGGCATGAATCATGAGGTCGTCCCCCACATAGATTCCCACATGGGAAGGGAAACCTGCGTAGGTACGGAAAAAGAGTAGGTCCCCCTGCTGCAGCTCTCCGGTTGGCACTTCTTTACCGCGCAAATATTGCTCTCGCGCCGTTCGCGGCAGCGACATATTTTGAGATGCGAAGACCTTCCTCACGAAGGCGGAGCAATCAATCCCCTCATAGCTGTTTCCGCCGAAGCGGTACTTGATCTCGAGCAGGCCGAAAGCCTTTTTAAGGGTTTCATTTTCCTGGGGAGAAAATTCCGATACGAGATATTCTTCTGCCAATGGCAAGGGGCGCTGACGGGAACCACGGCGTGAGACATTTCGGAAGAGCTTCTTTTTTATATGTTTCTTTTTTTGGGAAATGGCTGCTTTTTTCCCTTTAATTCGGGCCGCTTCACTGTTTGACACTACTACCAGGAACGAAAATACCAGGAACAGGGAGAAGAACAGGAGCAATCGACGGCGGAAAGACATGGGTAACACCTCCATTTGTGATGCCAGCGGCAACAACACTTTCAATTACTTCCTTGCACGCTGTTTTTAAAAGAAAGCTGGATGTCGGAAATGTGATATTTCGGCAGCCCGGCTGTCTACAGGAGACCCATGGGTTTTCCGTCCCATCCTCACGGATGGTTTAGTATTTTCGTCTATCCTAAAATGTTTCCCTTCTGTTGCAATATGAGTTCCTCCTTTTTAATCTTCTTTCGTTTTTAGAGATAAGCGTTTGACATCATTGACTCGTTTTCTGCAAATTGGTCAAAAAGAGAGGATATTTAATGATAAAGAAGAACCATAAAAGGTCCCAATCCGACAAAATTTGTCACTGACGGAGAGGGGGCAGGTCAATAAGCAGAAAATTCGAATATATGGCGGATTGCAAAGGAGAAGAGGGCTTGTGAATATCAGAAAGGGCGGGCTTTGCAGAGGGAGCGAGGACGATATTACAGGCGAGAGGTAGTAATGCAGCGAGAGCGTGGTATCCCAAGTATTTTCTAAATGCCTGTTGCTTTTGGCCTGAGCCGCGAATGCGTAAAGCAAGAGGATGATTTACTTTCTGTCCCGCATGAATGCAACAACATCTTCAGCTGGTAGAGGTCTGCTGAACAGGTAGCCTTGGACTTCATCACACATGGTCTCTTTGAGGAAGGAAAGCTGTCCCTCCGTTTCGACTCCTTCAGCGATGACACCGATATCAAGACTGTTGCCCATGGCAATGATAGCCTTGGCAATGGCAGCATCAGTTTTATTGCTGACAACATCATGCATGAAGGATTTGTCTATCTTGAGGGTGTTCACCGAAAATCGCTTGAGGTGCGAGAGGGAGGAATAGCCTGTGCCGAAATCATCGATGGAGATGTGAATGCCCATCTCTCGCAATTCAGCCAGCACGGAAGTGGTGAACTCAGGGTTTTGCATTATCACGGTTTCGGTTATTTCCAGTTCCAGGTATTTAGAGTCCATGCCGCTATGCTCAAGTGTCTGCTTGATTACCGAAATCAGGTTTTTCTGTTGTAATTGATATCCTGACAGATTCACCGCCACCCGCAGATGAAACAGATCCTGCCTTTGCCACTCCATGTTTTGGCAGCATGCCTGGCGAAGCACCCATTCCCCCATCGGGACAATGAGTCCCGTTTCTTCAGCCAACGGGATGAATTCAACTGGTGACAACAGGCCCAGTTCAGGGTGTTCCCAGCGCAACAGCGCCTCCATTGCTGTTACCTTGCCCGTCAACAAATTTACCTTGGGCTGGTAATGGAGGCGGAAATCGTCATTCTCAAGTCCTTTGCGCATGCTGTTTTCCAAAATAAAGCGCTTATGGGAATTTTCATCCATTTTGACGTCATAGAATTTGAAGGTATTGCACTGCTCCGATTTTGCAGAGTACATGGCGATATCGGCCTTCTGTATAAGGTTGTCGGTATCCACATCGTCATCGGGATAAATGCTGATGCCAAGACTGGTAGTGATAAACAGTTCATGATCGTTGACCAGGCAAGGTTCCGACAGTGTTTTCAGTATCTTTGAGGCGATTTTCTCTGCATCAGCAGTTCCATTTAAACCTTGCAGCACGATAATAAACTCATCACCACCAATGCGGGCAACGGTATCAACTTCACGGACACAAAGCTGGAGGCGAGATGCTGCACATTGTAACAGTTTATCGCCCACCGGATGTCCCAGGGTATCATTGATGATTTTGAACCTGTCCAAATCAAGAAACAACACTGCCATCTGCTTCTTTCCCCGTTTTGCCTGGGCTCTGCCCTGTTGCAGCCGATCCATGAACAACGCCCGGTTGGGAAGACCGGTGAGGCTGTCATAGTGGGCGAGGTGGTAGAGTTGTTTCTGGATCAGTTTTCGCTCTGAAATATCGCGAAAGATCCCCCAAATGGCGACAACCTTCCCATCCTTGGAGCTGCAGGTAAGGCTCCCTTCTGCTATAACTTCTTCGCCATCACGAGTGGCAAAGACAGTTTCGAGAATTTGGGTGTTGCCCCCCTCCATTAATTGTTCAAGATCCTGTTTGAACTGGGTCAGCGCTTCCTGTGAAATTACATCCCAAAGCAAAACCTCTGGCTGTTCGTCACCTGCATAACCTATTGCTTTCTGCCAGGATTGGTTGACGTAGAGCAACCTGCCGTCCGGGGTGATGCTGTAGATGAGATCATTGGCAGAGTCGATAAAGGAATGTAAACGTTCTTCACTTTGTCGTAGCAGACAGGTTTCAAGCCTGATCTTCGACATGAGGTATGTCAGGATAACGGCGGCAATGGTATTGAGAATGGCCGACCACAGCCAGATCAGGATCAGAAACAGGTGGCCGGTCTGATATTCAGGAGAGACAAAGGGCATCTTCACATACTGAAGCATGCCCGAGTATTCGGCTACCAGAAGTACCCCGAAAATGAATCCGCCGAAAGCACCGAGAGCCCAGACATCTCTTTTTTTCTCGAGCAGAAAAGCAGCCTCAATGGTAACGATCAAATAGACCGGCCAGAACCAGCTGGCACCGCCGCCGCTGAAATGTATCAGCACCGTCACGAAAAGAAGGTCGAGCATGATCTGGAGATGATTGATGAACTTGACGTGGTATATCTTGTGATAGAAAAAGTGATACAGCGAGTTATAGGCAATTACCGCCGTAACACTGGCAAAAATAACCAGTAGTTGGGGGGTCGTAAGAAAGAAGCCGTAGCTGCTGAAGTAGTAGGAAAAGCCTGCACAGATGCCATAAACGCTCGTCAGTATTAAAATAATCCAGCGGGCTTTGGCCACCATCAACGTGCGCCGCCGCAGAGAGGCGAATTGTTCATGTTGCTGGACTTTTGTGCCATCTTGCCTGGCTCTATATATTCTCCTGGTTAGCGTATCAATCCATGTTCCACCATTTTTAAAATTCAAATCAGCCTCCCCTACAACTATCTAATACAACCTGCTACCTGAAACCTGCCGCAGCTGTATAGGACTTATCCTGATTATATAACAGGAGCCTTGGCCGCGGCCAGACAATTTAAGGTTTCTGTCAGGCGGTACCTCTGGCCAAGTGTTGATGGCACGCACGATGAGGTATGGAATCAGTCATTAGGGCTGTTGGGTTTGCAAAATTGCAATCTGCCCGGATAATAATAATGACCACCCAGATTCCGGAGGGCCCATGAACCTTTACGTCGGCACCAGCGGATATTTCTACAAGCAGTGGAAGGGCAGCTTTTATCCACCGGAGCTGCCCGACAGGCGGATGCTCAATTATTACGCCCAGCATTTTCGGGGAGTGGAGATCAACAACACCTTTTATCGGATGCCAAAGACGTCAGTTCTGGAAGCATGGGCGAGCCAGGTGCCCCCTGATTTCAAGTTCGTGCTCAAGGCGCCGCAGCGGATCACCCACATACAGCGGCTCAAGAATACTGCTGATGCCGTGTCTTACCTGCTGGACGTGGCTGGGGTGCTGAAGGAGCGCCTGGGGCCATTGCTGTTTCAGTTGCCGCCGAGCTTGAAAAAGGATGTGTCGCTGTTGAGGGAATTTTTGACGTTACTGCCGCAGCAACGGGTGGCACTTGAGTTCAGGCATGAATCCTGGTTTGCGGATGAGGTTTTCCAGCTCCTGCATGACCATCAAGCGGCGCTATGCATTGCCGATGCCGAGGGGGATCTGCAAGTTCCTTTTGTTGCTACCGCAACTTGGGGCTATCTTCGTTTGCGCAGGCCCGACTATGGGGACAATGAGTTACGTATTCTGGTAAAGCGGCTGCAGGAACAAAACTGGAAGGATGCTTTTGTTTTTTTCAAGCATGAGGTAGAAGGAAAGGGTCCACAGCTGGCAAAGCAATTCCTGGAGGCCGCCGGCACCGGTTTGCGTAAGTAGCAACCAGTGATGCCGGCTATAGCCGTCCCAACCAGGGATCTATTTCATCCTGCTCCGCTGGCGACCGAGCTTGGGAGCGGGGCGTTCGGCCACGACTTTTTTCCGACCGGGGGCTGCGGCTTTTTCTGGAGCCCGCGCAGGTTTTGGCTCTCGCTTTCTTGCCTTGGCGGACCCATCGCCACGTTTCTCTTTCTTTGCCTTACCGATCCTGACCCGTTCGGCCGCGTACTTGGGAAATTCGGCCAGCTGCTGGAGTGGGATGCTGTACTTCAGCAGCTTTTCAATGGCAATCAGCAGGGGCTTTTCTTCACGGCTGACCAGAGAGAGGGCAATCCCGTCCTCTCCGGCCCGGCCGGTGCGGCCAATTCGGTGGACATAGTCTTCGGGAACCTGGGGGAGATCGTAATTCACCACATGGGGCAGGTGCTCGATGTCGAGTCCACGCGCTGCCACATCGGTCGCCACCAGCACGCGGAACTTACCTTGCTTGAACTCGGCCAGGGTGCGAGTCCGGATCGACTGGCTCTTGTTGCTATGGATGGCAGCAGCCTGAATCCCGTCGTAGAGCAGTTCTTCGGTGAGCTTGTCGGCGCCGTAGCAGGTGCGGGCAAAAACCAGCACCTGATTCCATTCACCTTTGCTGATCAGGAATGAAAGCATCTCCCGCTTGCGGCTCTTTTCCACCTGATAGATGGCTTGCGTCACCTGGTCAGCCGCGATATTACTGCGCGCCACCTCAATCCGCCGTGGCTTGTTGAGCAGTTCATCGGCAAGCTGTTTGATGCTCTGGGAATAGGTTGCTGAAAAGAGCATGGTCTGACGCTTCACCGGCAGGTATTCCGCCACCCTTTTGATGGCGTCGATAAAGCCCAGATCCAGCATCCGGTCAGCCTCATCCAGCACCAGGAACTTGATCCGGGTAAGGTTTATGGTCCCCCGCTCGGCGTGATCCAGCAGCCGTCCCGGCGTGGCGACGACAATATCGACGCCGCGGTGCAGCCGCTCAATCTGGGCCTGGATGTTCACCCCGCCGTAGATCATCGTCGAGCGCAGCGAAAGGCGCCGGGCATAATTGTTCATGTGCTCGCTGACCTGGGCCGCCAGCTCACGGGTCGGAACCAGCACCAGGGCCCGGGGCCGGCGGCGTTTATCGGGGGGATATTTTCACCCAGCATCTGCACGATGGGCAGGGCAAAGGCCGCCGTCTTGCCGGTGCCGGTCTGGGCGCCGGCCAGCAGGTCGCCTCCTTCAAAGATCACCGGGATGGCCTGGGTCTGAATAGGGGTCGGGGTGGTATAGCCCTGGGCGACAATGGCGCTCAGCAGTTCGGCGCGCAGGCCGAGAGAATCAAAGGACATTTATCATACTCCTGAATATATGCGGGTAGTTTGGGCTGGAAAATAAAAACCACAGGTAGACCCTGTGGTTTCGAAGTACTTCATGTATAGCACGTCGGCCCGTGCGGCGACAATGGCTTTTGTGTTTAGCTCCCTGTTGTGCGGGTTTGGAGATTCAGAGAGCCATTTGGTCAGTGTGGTGCAAGCGGTGTCTCCAGAATTCGGCAGGATGCCGGCGAATCATGATGCTGACTTTGACTTGTGCTCCCTACCGGCTACTCTTTAAGAAAGAGATACGCCAGCTATAGATTGGCGAGATCTATTTATCTAGTGCCATTCACGGCAGGGAGGTTATCATGCGAAAATACATCTTATATGCACTTCGGTTCCTCATGGTCTTGGCCTGCACTGGTGTTATTGCCGATGCCGCACACGCCCAGGCATCGAACGGTAACGGCAAAAGCGGGGTCAAGAACAATGCCGCCCTACCGGCCTTTACCGTTGACGGCAAGGTGGCCCTCGCCTCGCTCGTTGCAATTGGTGATGGCCATATGGTTAAGATAGCTGATGAGTTCACCTCCATGGCGACACGCGAAGAGATTGTCGCCGGTGATTGGGAAAAGATAAAAGAGTTGCTCAAGACAACCGCCGCCCATAATGTACCAGCCCTAATGTGGTTTGCTCTCCCCTCAGGTGAATACTGGACAGTGGAGAAAGATCGCATGGAAGCCAACCTGATTTCCCGCCCGTATTTCAACAGGGTCTTGGCTGGGGAAACTGTGATCGGTGATTTGGTGGTGGGCAAATCGACCGGAAAAAATGTAGCCATCGTTGCAGTTCCGGTCTTTAAGGAAAAGGAAGTGGTTGGTGTGCTGGGATGCTCGGTCTACCTGGACAAACTGAGCGACCAAATTAAGCATGAAATGGCATTACCGCCGAATATGATCTTCTACTCTTTTAACTCAAAGCCGATCATGGCCCTCGATTGGGATCAAAGGCTCATTTTCAAGGACCCCAAAAATCTAGGCGAAGAGGTTGACAGAGCGTTCACTGAGATGCTCAAGCATGAACAGGGAACTGTTACCTATAACTTCCGTGGTAAAACCCGCACTGTGCTATATAAAAAGTCACCGATAACCAACTGGTGGTATGCCATAGGCATGGTGCAGAGCGAAGCGGGGAAGACCCAGTAACATCAGTGGAATGGTACGCCACTGGGAAGGTTACAATACGAAAAAAACTAAAGGGTTCGCGTCTCAACTATTGACAATGTCAGGAGTTGAGACGCGAACCCTATTTTATCCACCCGATTGACAGCAACAATTCCCAATAATCATATTCATTTATAAATATATATGATAATGTGCAATCTCGGTCTTAGTCAGGACAAGCTCCACATATGGTGAACACTTTCTGGCTGGATGTGTTCTTGCCTGTTGAGGAAGTCACAGTTTAAGCAAATGTTTTATTAAAATACAGGAGGAGAAACCAATGAAAAGACTTATGATTGCAGCAGTATTGGCAGCGGCAGCCCTTTCACCGATTTCAGCTTTGACTTTGAATGCAACCGCAGCCGAACAACAAGCCGAAGCAGGAGAAGTAACCAACGATCAGATGGTCGAACATTATAAAAAGGGATTGATCGGTAAAGGTGTCTGGGTCATCGACAGCCGTCCGACCACCAAGTACATCACGGGGCACATTCCGGGAGCCATCAACCTTCCCCTGGATGTTCTGAAGAAAGATCCTGCCAGTATTGAGAGATGGGCTATCCCCAAAACAGGCAAGGTAATTTTTTACTGTGCCGGACGAGAATGTACCCTTTCCGTGGATTCCGCAGAATTGTTCAGAAAAATGGGCTATGTGGATTCATCGGTGTACCGAAATGGAGTGCCGGGCTGGAACCAGAAAATGCAGCCACTGTTGGCAGAAGAGCCTTATATCAAGAAAGGCAACCTCATCCTGATTGACACAGCAGTGGGTAAGGAAACCATCGTCACAGCATCCAACAAAACCATCCAGATATCCCTTACTGACCTTGCCGGTGAAAAGGGGAAAAACATTCTCGGTGCACTCTCGAAAAACACCCCCCTGGTTGTTATCGGAAGAGGTGGGATGGATGAGGTCAACTCTGTACTGGAAGAACTTCGAGACCAGGAATTCCGCAGGCTTTCCTACTTTCCTATGGCTGCATGGAAGGAAAAGCCGGCAGTTGCTCCTGCCATTGCCAGTGTGACATGGGCTCCCGTCTATGGGCCGGGCCAGTTACCACCCAAAGCATTTGAAGGCGCAGTGGCCTCCGGAAAATACATCCTCGATGTGCGTCCTGCCGCCGATTATGCCAGAGGTCATTTCAAAGGAGCAGTCAACCTCCCCATTGAAGAACTGGAAAAAGACTTTGCCAAGGTGCCAAAAGAAGGACCAGTGTTCATAAATTGCGCCACCGGAACAAAGAGCCAAAAGGCATATGACATCCTTACTCGCAAGGGATACAGCAATGTGCAGTATCTTGATGCCGATATTTCCTGCAAAGGTGAGTCCTGCACAATCAAGGAATAGTCATTAAAGGACACTTTTGGCAGCTAGAAGGGTTGCGGATTCTATCTGGGACGACTTTATTAGCAGGTTAATTGAAGGAACACAGAAAAAAGGCGGCCGATGGTCGCCTTTTTTATTGTTAAAGCCGCATTTCAAAGAAAAGCAGGAATGCCCTTGTTTTTTAGTGGCAGTATGAAGTTGGTACAGGTACTAGGCGAGGGCTATATTCCCACGCTCCAATGCCGTGCGGTCCCATCCTGCCAGATTGGCCCCTGCGTCATAGGTGCTCTGCAGGAAGTCGAGCAGCGCTTGTTCAGGCGACTGTGCGTTTCGCACATCATCGTACAGCAGGACCCACTCCTTCAGCTCAGCGTTGTAGAATGCCTGCTGGGGAGATATACGCGCCTCGCTGAACCCGGTTGGCTCCGGGACCGTGTAGGCGTAGAACGCAGGGGCGCTGAGGCTGCTCCCCGAACTTTCCCGTTCGACTGCGCCGGAAGCCCGTCGCCCGGGCCAGAAACCATGACTGATCACCTCATGGGAATAGGCTTCGCGGGTTATGACATCGGCGCCTTCCCGTTCCGGCGCCGGTCTTCCGGAAAACCGCGACACCGCCAGATCGAAGCTTCCCCAGAAGAAATGCACCGGGCTGCATTTGCCAATGAAACGGGCGCGGAATTCGTTGAAAACCTTGTCGGTCTGCAACAGGATACGCCACAGCCTGTTGCTGTATTCCCCATCATAGGCGTTGTTCTGGAAATCCTTGTCGAACGGGATGGGATTTTCCACCTCAGAGGGAACCGTCCGGATTTTCACCCCTATGTCCAGCTCCCTCAGGGTTGCCATGAATTTTCCGTAGAAATCGGCGACCGCACAGGGAACAAGCGCCATGGCTGCTGTCACGCCGTTATCGCAGTTGATGACGAGTCGATGCTTGATGAAGTCGAACTCAATTTCGAAGCCTCTGTCCTGATAATGGATTGTCGACGTGGTGAGGCCACGCGGCGTCACATAAAATGGCACATTCCACCAGTGGTTCACCACCGGCGTCAGCGCCAGCCGGACCTTGCCGACAATCTGGCTCCACATGTGCAGTGTTGCATACGTCTTCTCCCACTCGGCCAACGGCAACGCCGGCCATGCATGGTCAGCCATGGTGTCACCTCCGGAACTCACCTCATCGGGATTCACTCCACCATCTGTTTATCCACGTAACAGAACCGCCAGTTCTCCCCCGGCTGGAACGACTTGATCACCGGGTGGTTCGTGGCACGAAAATGCCCGGTGGCATGCTTGTTTTTGGAACTGTCGCAGCACCCCACGTGTCCGCAGGACTCGCAGAGGCGCAGGTGTACCCAGGAATCACCGGCTTTCAGACACTCTTCGCAACCATCCGTTTTCGGCGGGGTTGCCTTTACCTGGTCCAGATGCGAACATTGTTGAGCCATTGCTGCCTCCTTTCCCCACTTACACCCTTGTGAGTGTGATGGCTTATATAAAACCGTAACGCGTTCTACCGGAAAAACAAGAGTCGAAAATGGCAGGTGAGTTGCTTCCCAAACAAAAACCCTGCTCATGTGTTATGTCACGAGCAGGGTTTTGTTTCACATCACATCAAGCCAGCACGATTCTACTGGCACTTCTCCGGGTGTCTGCAGATCTCTATCAATGCCTCCAGGGCATTGGTGGTGGTGAAGATGCCTAGCAGCTCGTCTTTTTCGTTCACCACCAGCACTCCATTCAGCTTTCGATCATGGAGCAGTTGGGCGGCCTCGGTCAACTCGGTGTCTGGTTTCACCTTGTATGGTTTCGGGTTCATGGCTTCGGTGACCGGGGTTTTGGAGAGGATGTAGTGGATCTCCCAGGTATCCAGGGAGGTTGCCTTGCTCGGCTTGAATTCCGTTACCATCTTTTCCGTGAGAATGCCGACGATTTTGCCTTTGCTCATGATCGGCAGGCGTCGGATGCTCTTCTCCTTCATGAGGTGCATGGCTTCGATGACGGTGGCATCTTTTTCTATTGTTATAGGATTTTTCTTCATCCATTTTTCAACTTTCGTCATACGTTCCTCCCCAAATGATTTTATCTGCACTGCTTTTTGTATTACATGCCGAGAAATGCCTTTTTCACATGTTCGTCATCCAGCAGATCCTGCCCTTTGCCGGTGAGTACCACCCGGCCGGTTTCCAGGACATAGGCCCGATGGGCGATGCGCAGCGACTGGTAGACGTTCTGCTCAACCAGGAGGATTGTAACCCCTTGCCGGTTGATTTCAGCAATGATCTCAAAGATGTTTTTCACCAGAAGCGGCGACAGCCCCAGGGACGGCTCATCCAGCAACAGCAGTTTTGGATTGGTCATCAGTCCGCGGCCAATGGCGAGCATCTGCTGTTCTCCACCCGACATGGTGCCGCCCAGCTGCTTTTCCCGCTCCTTCAACCGTGGAAACAGTGAGAATACCCGCTCCATGTTGGCCTCACGGTCTTTCTTTGCACTCTTTATGAACGATCCCATCCGCAGGTTCTCCCGCACCGACATCTCGGGAAAGATCTTCCTCCCTTCGGGAACCTGCACCACGCCCAGATCTACCACTTCATGGGACTCAAGTTTGTTCAGCTCGGTGCCGTTGAAGGTTATGCTGCCGGATTTGGGTCTGACCAGCTTGGAGATGTTCTTGAGGATAGTCGATTTGCCGGCGCCGTTACTGCCGACAACGGTGACGATCTCCCCCTGGTTGATGGTGAGATCTATGTCCCAGAGGACTTGCAGATCGTCGTAGCTGAAGTTCAGTTTATCTATTTTAAGCATGTAGTTACCTCGTAAATGTCATCTTGAAACACATTGTTCCCCCTCCATCGATGGGAGGGGGCGAGGGGGAGGGTGAGAAGGTACTTCTTCCGAAGTGTTGCTTTCACCCCCACCCCAGCCCTCCGCCCATCAAGGTGGAGTGAAGTATCACTCAGTGCCAAGGTAAGCACTGACAACCGCCGGATTTGACACGATTTCCTCCGGGGCCCCTTCGGCAAGTTTTTCCCCGGAATTCAAGACGACGATCCGGTCGGAGATGCGCATGATTGCCTTCATGTCGTGTTCGATGACCATCTGCGTCAATCCTTGCTTCTTGATGTCGAGGATAAGCTGAATGATCTCCTCGCTCTCGGCGGGGTTGAGTCCACCCATGACTTCATCCAGCAGCAGCAGTTCTGGCTTGGTTGCCAGGACCCGGGCCACTTCCAGCTTCTTTCGCTCGCCGATGGGCAAACCGCCGGCAAGGAAAGAGGGCTTTTTATCCATGCGCACCACCTTCAGCTGCTCCATGGCCAGTTCCCGGGCAACCTTCAGGGAATTGGTCCGGCACAGGGCGCCGACCATGACGTTATCGAGGACACTCATCTTGGCCAGCGGGCGGACCTTCTGCCAGGTGCGCGCCATCCCCAGTCTGCACACCTTGTCAGGCTGCAGGTTGTTCATCCGTTGCCCTTTGAACAGGACCTCGCCGCGGGATGGTGGATAATAGCCGGTGATGCAGTTGA
>CAWAFF010000061.1:0-14376 GCA_963780945.1 uncultured delta proteobacterium
GATATAATCGAGAAACTCCCGGTAATAAGCAAGTCCTTCCCTTGGCGTGATCATACCCCCCAGGGCAATACGGATTCGGCTCCCCTGTTTAGGGTTCTGCTGCGTGACCACCTCCGTTTTAGAGGTGTCAATCGTGGTTGACGGTTCTTGAGATGGGCAGCCCAGGCAGAATGAAATGAGTAACATAGCAGCCAGTGACAGCAAGCGATTCTTGGACATGGGGCACCTCTTGGAGCGGAGCGGCGAAGGACAAAGAATGACCATGTGGCTAGAATAAATTAATGTCAATCAATTTAGAAGCAAAAATTATTCGTGCCTTGCCTAGGGACAAAAACAAACCTATTTTAGATATCGGTAATTTTTTTATTTTATTGAGATATTTAATGTGGGTACTTAAGGACTCGGCCTGTTTTTAGGTAAACTGCTGCGGGATCTGATCGTTGGTTTCGAGGAGAAGATGCCGACTGTAACAATGCATTAACAACATTGTCAGGCGCAACTGGTAGGTTATAACATCACTTCCCCCGTCTGACGGCGATTAACACAATATTGCCTATCGTGAAGAGCAGCGCCCCGGCCAAGGCAACCCCTGCTCCAGGTTCGCGGTGAATCTCCACCAAGGCAATCCTTTCCGGGAAGAGTTGCACATCCTTCAGGTAGATGCCGAAACCGCGGTAGAAGAAGGGGTTGTTGGGGCTTATCTGGCTTGGCGCTTTTCCGTCAGAGTCAGGTTTAACCTCAGCCTGATAGGAGGTTAGCATTCCCCTGGATCCGATCTGACCGGTGATGTTCTTGAGCATTATGCCGCTGCCGTCTGGAAAACCGATGCTTTGGCCTTCATGTACCTGCAGAACCCCTTTCTGGCCGCCATAAGCACTGAAGAGGTGGGCGAGCGCTATTAGGAGAAAGCCTGCATGCATGACCTGGGGCGCAATGATGGCCAGAAAATTCGTGCGGCGGTACTTACTGCGCAATGACTCGATGCTGCAAAGTACGGTATTGAGGGCAAGGACTGCAAGCAGTCCAATGATCAGCCAGAGCCACCAGGAAAAGGCAACCGGCACCTCCCGCAGCCAGGCAAAGAGCGCCATATCATTGATTGAGCTGGTTTCAGCCCCACTGCCACTGAAAGAGCCGACGGCAAACAGGACAATAACGCAGACCATAAGCCAGATACTCAGGTTGAACGAAGCAAACAATGAGTATAATTTGTTAAACAAGGCAGCTCTCCTTATGGCACTCATGCTGATTATTACCGGCTTTTTCCAGTGAAAAATATCAGGCAGAGGTCGGGATGAAAGGCGCGTCTGCTAGAAGCTGTGTGAACTTTTCATCAACATGCTGACGCCGAGATAGGTGAACAGTGTAACGCCGAAGCCGAATGATTGCCGCCCAGGCCACCACCTTATCCCATTGGGAACCCTTCAACCGCAGGTGCAGATAGAGGCTGTAGAATAGCCAGAGGATGGACGTCCATAGTTCCTTGGGCGTCCACAGCCAGTAAGTTCCCCAAGCGTAGTAGCCCCAGATGCCGCCGGAAACCATGGATGCGGAAAAAAAGCTGTAGCCGACCAGGGCGGTCTTGTACTGCAGTTCCAGTAGCGACTTATCGTGATTATAGAGAAACAGCCCCCCCAGCAGTGCACCAATGCCAAACAGGGCGTAGGCAAAAAAGGCCAGCACCACATGGAGCTCGAACCAATAGGTGTCCAATATTGGCGGCAGCGGCATGTTCAGGGTGGGAAAGGGGAGGGCCATCAGGGCGAATAGCCCGGCCAGGCAACCGGTGCCCCAGGAAAAGGGGGAAGATGAGCGGAGGTTCCTGGCGTAAAGGAAAGGCAGGGCCATCAGGCCGATGGAGGCTGAAAAGAAAGTCAGGGTATCCTGGGGGCCGATGAGCGGCAGTCTGCCCAGAGCTGCTCCCCTAGCGCCCAGATAGGCAATCTGCAGAACCACTGCGGCGATGAAGGCCGGCTTGCGGAAGGAGCCGAACAGGTAAAGGAGGATGGAGGCAATGAGGAGCCATTTCATGGTGTGCTCCGACTAGTGAAGAATGAATTAGATCTTTATTTGTAGCTCTTGCGCCGGAAGAGACCGGTCTTCAGGGAAGAAATGCGATCCAGAAACAGCACCCCGTCCAGGTGGTCCATCTCGTGCTGGATCGCTACCGCCTCGAAGCCGCTGGCCTCAATTTCACGAATGTTGCCCAGTTCATCCAGGAAGCGAACCGTAATCTCCGTTGCCCTGTCCACATCACCGGTATAATCGGGAACGCTCATGCAGCCTTCACGCATGGTTGCCGTTCCGCTCCTTGTGGTTATCTCCGGATTGATCATCTGCAGCAGGCCATGATTGTTATCCTTGCCGTTTCTGCTGTTTGAGACATCGACGACGCAGACCCTTAGCGTGACGCCGATTTGCGGTGCGGCGACACCCACCGAACCGGGACCGGCCTGCATGGTATCGAGCAGATCCTGCAACAGGCCCAGTATCTCCGGATCAATGACGGCAACAACATTGCAGAGCTTTTTCAGAACAGGATGCGGATATATGAGTACTTTTTGGACTGGCATAGAAGTTAAAGGGAAACCGGAGTGATGACTCGAACCTTGATTTCCACGTTCAGCTCCTGTTTCAATTTTTCCAGTAACTGCTCCGCGTTTTCCACCGACATTCCCTTCGGCAGGATCGCTTCCAGCATCAGCACATATACGGGTTCTTCCTTGGTGCCGATGAGGCGGGTATTGAGGTCGGTGACATTTACCTGGCGGTCAGCCAGTTCCCTCGTCACCCGGTAGACGATTCCCGGCTGGTCGGAACCATAGACCGATACCAGGCAGAGCTCCCCTTCCTCCTTTACCGGACAGATCTCATCATCATGCAAGGTGCGCACATGGACATGGAGGCCGGTGCGGTCGAAGTGTGCCCGAAACTCGTCAGTCAGTTTGGACCTGGTAAAAGGCTTCTCGTGGGAAACGATGAGGATGATGGCGAAGTCCCCGCCGAGCATGGTGCAGCTAGAGTCTTCCAGATTGCAGCCAAGGCAGTAGAGGACCTCTGAGATATCGGCGACAATGCCGGGGCGGTCCTTGCTGATGACGGTGACGGCAAAATGGATCAGGTTGTCCTTGCGGCAGTGGTTCATATAGCCTCCTATGCAGGCAATCTTTCTAACGGCAATCAGCAGGAATGTCAATAATTCCAACAGAAATTTTTGTTCTAATATTCCGTCAGTGACTCAATCCTAAAAACGGCATCAGGCTCGTTCTTTCCTGATTTCTCATTGAACCGTAGCGTCATCCAACGGCCGGAGTTTTCTCTCATGACCATCAGCGGTTGCCGATAGAGCTTGTGGGAGGCCACTGCCTTGTCAGGAGTCTTCAGGCTGTTGATCAGGTGTTCTCCTTTAACCTCTATCAACAGGATGCCGTTGCCCCTGGTCCGACCGGCGACCTTAGCTGCAAAGTCCGGATAATAGTGACTGCCGTCGGCCATGACCAGTCCTACCGACCATGGTTTGCGGGGTTCGTTTCGGTGCCACCACTCCACCGTTCCTGACATGTCCGCATCAAGCAGTTGGGCAAAGGCGGTTTCGTCGTTGTTCATGTCCGGGGGAAGACTCCATAGTTGCCAAGCAGGGCTGTCGCGCAGCCGCTCGGCCAGGCAACACTGCTGGGCAACGGAGCCGTATCCACCAGCTCCGCATTGTCGGCGCAACAGCCACGCACGGTATCGCGCAACAGGTTTGGATAGGCTACCAGAATCAGATGGACCGCTCGGCGCAGTTTTTCTGGTGAATCAAGTAGCTCAAGGAATATACCCCGCTCCTTGATCTCTTTTTTGAGCTTGTTTATCAAGGCGGCTTGGAGTTCACGCGGGTCCAGATAATCCGGCTCAAACAAAAGCCGTTGGGCGCGGCGGGCGATTTCGGAATCCGACAGGTGGGCCTGAAATTCGCCATAGCTGACATCATGGCTAAAAATCTCTTCTTCCTTCCGCTTGACGTTCACCGCTTGTCTGAATGCTCCAGTAAAGACACGGTCGTCGATCCTGATCCGTTTTTCAACGCACTGCAGCAGGCCTGACGTGTTCATGGCAAGCTGCTCCTTCTTGAATACTCGCTGCACCCCTTCCTTCAGGATGTAGTGCTGGGTGCCAGGCGGTTGCGATGGAGAATAACCTTGATCTGGATACTTGATGCACTCAGGTAGGGATGGCGCGGGGAAAATAAATCCCGCCAGCAGGTCCTGGGTTGATACGGCGGGATTTGATTGTTGGTTGGGTTCGGCCACTTTTTCGGGCGGCAGTTGAGGCGGGTTCCACGGTTTTGGAATCAGTGATGGCTGCCCATTTTGCACCACCTGAACAGTTGCGGCATCGCCAATCCTGACCAGCATGGTAAAGGGGCTGACCGTTGCAAGCTCAGTGCGCAGAGTATTTATTCTGTCGGCAGCTCCAACAAGGCCGGTCTGTTTTTCCGCCTCGGCCAAAAACACATAGCCATAGGAAAGAAGGTCGTCAACCTTGCGGTTTTGCAGTCTCCAGTCCACCCGCAGGATTCGGCCGACAATCTGGGTGCCGAAATCCTTGTCCTGAGCGCCGCGCATGGAAACCAGGGTAAAAGCCCGAGGTGCATCGAAACCCAAGGCCACCGCCATCTTGAAGATCAGCACCTCTTTTGATTCGTCCCGCGCCACGGCCATCAGGTTATCATCCGGCTCGTCGGCCGTATAGACTGCAATGGCGTCTTCCGGGATGCCCAAGGTCATCAGATCCTTACGGGCCTTGTCTACGTCTTTTCGCTGGAAGCCACCTGCACCAGCAAGAGCGGCACCATATCGATCCCTTCCACTGCCAACTGGGCCTTGATAGCTTTATGTACCCTGACGCCATCGGTCAGGGCGGCCAGGCCGAAATCAATCAGTTCACGATGCTGGTCACCGGCCAGATAGGCCACCGACTGATCTCCCCCTTGATAAGACGGGCATCAACAGCATCCAGTCGGTTGACGGTAACACGGTGCATGACGGCAATGCCGGACGCCTTGCGGAATTTCTCCGCGTCCTGGTCGTCGGGGGTTGCCGTAATCATCAGGGTGAAATCAGGCTGCACCACATCGCGGTAATATTTCACCGACTCGGTTCCGGCGGTAAAGGTATGGTGCGCCTCATCCACCAGCACGCCAACCTTGAAGCCCCGCTGCCGCAACTGCCCCAGGAGATTATCCAGCGACACCGAAAGGTCACCGTCCCGCCGCAGTCGCTTTGCATCCTTGCGGCCGGCAACAGCTGCCCAGGTGGTGACGAACACATCGCCGCTTCTGGTGCTGTGGGCCACCCGGTCGCAGGCGATGTCACGGACCCGCAACCCCTGGAAGTCATTTTTGATGGCTATGCGTGCCTGTTCCACCAGTCCGGCAAAGGGGGTTAACCAGAGCCAGACGATGGGTGTTTCCTTGGCAAATTCTTCTGCCACCAGACCGGCAATCAAAGTCTTGCCCGCGCCGGTAGGGGCCTGAATCAGCACACAGCCGTTGTGGGCGCTGGCAGCCCGGCGGCTGTCCATGTCAGGGGCCGCATCGATCTGGGCGCAGGCGTAACGGAATATCTCCAGTACATTATCTTTGGCGGCTGCTTGATAGCCTTTCGGTTTGTTGATCATGCCGCACCCCCGAACCGGTTGACGAGAAACTGGGGGATTTGCTCAACGGTAATTCCTTGCCCAGCAAAGCGGTCCCGCAACAGACCCGGCTGCCATGAATAAACTGCCAGGTGGGTCGTTTGCCCGGCCAGGGCGGTGATCTGGTCAACGGTGCTGTCGCTTGTGGCTGATACGTAGACAAGACCACCATCGATGCTTATCGATTGCTGCAGTGCCATATCTGGCTTGAACGGCATGAAACTCTGCCGGTGGATCAACTGCAAGGCCGTCCAGACTTGGGCATGATCGATCTCGGTCAGCACATCCTCCTGGGGCATCCGCTTCACCCGCAGATAAGCAAAATCACCGCCGGTTCCGTCCTTGCCGCCGTAGCCGCCGATCACCCTCCTGATGCGCTCGGCGCAGACATCGCGGCAGATGTTCTTCTCCGGCTCATCAGCAGTCGCCTCGGTGGCGGAGACCATGATGAAGCGACGCTGTCCCTCGTCTTCCCGGTTGAGCTCCAATACTGCTTGGGCAGTGGTGCCGGAACCGGCGAAGAAATCCATGACGAGGTCGTCATCGCCGGTGGCTTGGTGTACCAGTTCTTTGATGAGCGACGGCGGTTTGGCATAGTTGAAGGACTTCGTCCCGAAATCGCGGAAACCGCTTTTGCTCCTTCCTGATTGGTACCGGAGACAAAGCTGTTCTCGGCTTCGTATTTCTTCTGCTCCGAGTTGGGTACAATCCAACTGCTCAGCGGTTGATTGAGATTACGCAGGTCGGCCTTGTAGCGCTTGAAGGCAGGACGGCCAAAACCGATTTTCTGCCGACCCAGAATTCAAGGTCAGGGAGGTCAAGCCGAAACATGGGATTTTTGCCGGTCTTCGGAACGTCTCCCTGATCAATGGCGCATTTCAGTTCTTCCAGGGTTTGCCACGTTTCAACCCGCTGCTCCTGGGGGAATAGAATCTGGCCTGTGGCGATGAATTCTTCCATTGTTTTTGCCTGAATCCTCTGGCCGGGTTTCAGGCGTGTTTCTGTGGCGTAAACCCAGACACGATCTGGGTTTGGCGGGTAGTAAATATCGGTTTTGGTGTCGCGCAAAGGATAATAGAGATTAGGTCGTTCAAGGTAGGAAAAGCCGAGGGTTAAATTGTCCGGCCGCCAATCGCCTTTTGGGTCATTGTCCAAATTTGAATACATATCATATGTTTTTCCGAAACCAGAAAACTCAAACCCTGGCCCGCCATAAACCAGTATGTGTTCGTGATCTGTGCTAAGAAAACATGCATGATCAGCATTTGATCCCTGCCTGGTACGCCAGACAAACGAGCCGAGCCGCATTCCCGGCAGAGCCTGATCCAGCAGCAGTTCCAACTTGGCGCGGTTATCGTCATTGATGGAGACCAGCAGCACGCCATCCTCGGCCAGCAGGTCGCGGGCCAGCAGCAGGCGGCGGTAGAGAAACTCCAACCACTTGCTGTGCTTGTAAAGATCATCCTTGTCGATGAAATGGTCGTTGTAGATGAAGTCCTTGTTGCCGGTGTTGTAAGGGGGATCGATGTAGATGCATTTCACCCGTCCGGCGTGGGTCATGCGCAGATAGCGCAGGGCGTCGAAGTTGTCCCCTTCGATCAGCAGATTGCTCCATGGCCCTGCACCACAGGAATGTTCAGTGATAAGGTCAAGGGCAACAAAGTCCTGATTCATGGTGCGGTCATGGTCGATTTCATCACGCTCCCAGACCAGCCCAAGCTTCGGTTTGCGGTCGCGTTCCTCGATGACCCTTATCAGTTCTTCCTTGCTGTAGCGGTCGTATTTGGAGGTCACTCTGAAGTTCCCTTTCCAATTAGCCCCTTTGCATCTTTTTCATCCAACTCCAATAACGGTGGCGTGTTTTTAATCCTCTTTTCGACTTCTAAAATATGCTCGGCAGCCGGTATTTTCTCCGGCATCACTCCTCCAATGCGTTTGATGGCTTCCCGGACTTCCTTTCCGACCTCTTCGTGGGTACGGATCGCTTGCTGTTGGTTATTTACTCTATCCCTAGCCAGCTTGTCACGAGTTTGGGTCATCCTGAACTGATTGGCTGCCAGTTCTGTGGTGTCCATGCGGTCCATGAACTGTTCTTTTTTCGGGATTCCCTTGCGTTGCTTAATAGCTTCGTTACCAAGTCCTCCATAAAGCCCTTTATAGCCGGCGTCATGGAAGATACCAAACATTCTGTCTTGAACGCCAGCTTCACGAGCCGCACCCGAAAGCGCCTTGAATTCCTCGGATGTTTGTTTACGGATTTCCAGCCGTTCCATGTCTGCAGCCAAGGCATCTGATATTTCCTGGCGTCGGGCCTGGATGGCAAAATACTTCTGCGCTTCCGCAATTTCCGGTTTGCGTGGGTCACCATTCTGGGCAATTAAATAGCAGGCAAAGCGGGACAGATGGAAGTCGTCTACCGTCCTGATGCTGCCAGAGCCTAGTTCGACCATTTTGCCGGCGCCGGCAAAATGGTATTCAGGTTTGTTTCCAGACTGGCCGCAAGAGATCATTGCCCGATTAATTGCATCTTCAAACCGCCGCCACTGACTGTAGCCTAGAAGATCTTGAAGTTCACGAGCGCTCCAGTACTCAGCACCATGCTCGTTACTTTTTTTCAGGTCCTCAAATGAAGCGTTTCCTTTGACAGGTAATGTTTTTCCGGTCATAAGCCCTCTTTGCTTGCATATGAGAAAACAATAGTTGAATTCTAAATCTTGTTAATGAAAACTTCCCGCGGCCTGCTGGTGCCGTCTGAAGGGCCAACAATGCCTTCCTGCTCCATCTTCTCGATGATCCGGGCGGCGCGGTTGTAGCCGATCCGCAGGCGGCGCTGGACCATGGAGATGGATGCCTGTCTGGCTTCCGCAACCAGGCCAGCGGCATCGTCCTAGCGCTCGTCCTGCTCCTCGTCGTCGCCGCTCCCCTTCTCGTCGCTGGCCTTCATCTCCAGGATCGACTTTTCATAGACCGGTTTCCCCTGCTTCTTCAGGAAGTCCACGACGCGCTGCACCTCGGCATCGGAGACGAAGGCGCCGTGGAGCGCTGCAGCTGCGAGGTGCCGGGGGGCATGAAGAGCATGTCGCCGGCACCCAGAAGCGATTCGGCGCCGTTGCCGTCCAGGATGGTGCGCGAATCGATTTTCGATGTGACCTGGAAGGAGATGCGGGCCGGCAAGTTGGCCTTGATCAGGCCGGTGATGACATCGACCGACGGACGCTGGGTGGCGAGGATCAGGTGGATGCCGGCGGCGCGCGCCATCTGGGCCAGGCGGGCGATATGACTCCTCGACCTCCCGCCCGGCCACCATCATCAGGTCGGCCAGCTCGTCCACGATCACCACGATATAGGGGAGGTGGCTGTGCTCCAGGCTCACATCATCGTCGACTGCGAAGGGGATCTGGATCGGCGAGCTTCGTCCTTCTCGGCCAGCTCCTCCACCTCTTCCACGATCACGATTTCCTGGCCATCGGATATCGAGCCAGCTCCTCCTGTTCGAGGAGTTCGCCGGCCAGCTTCTTGTTGTAGGAGTCGATGTTGCGGACGCCCTTGTCGGACATGAGCCGGTAGCGGCGCTCCATCTCCTTCACCGCCCATTTGAGCGCCAGCGACGCCTTCTTCGGGTTCGGTGACCACCGGCAGCAGCAGGTGCGGGATCCCCTCGTAGACGGAGAGCTCCAGCATCTTCGGGTCGACCATGATGATGCGCACATCGTTGGGGGTGGAGGTGTAGAGCAGGGAGAGGATCATGGTGTTGATGGCGACCGATTTGCCGGAGCCGGTGGCGCCGGCCACCAGCAGATGCGGCATTTTGGCCAGGTCGGTCACAAGCGGCGCCCCGGCGATATCCTTGCCCAGAGCCAGCGGCAGCTTCATCTTGCGCTGATGGAATTCCTCGCAGTTGAAGATCTCCCTGCAGCGAAACCATGTCGCGGTCGCGGTTGGGGAGCTCGATGCCGACCACTCCCTTGCCGGGAATCGGGGCGACGATGCGGATCGACATGGCCTGCAGCGCCATGGTCAGGTCGTCGGCGAGGCCGGCGATGCGGCTGACCTTGATGCCGGGGGCCGGGGAAAATTCATACATGGTGATGACCGGTCCGGGGCAGATCTCCACCACTTCACCATCGATACCGAAATCCTTCAGCTTTTTCTCCAGCAGGCGGGCGTTCATGGTCAGCGATTCCTTGTCCAGCTTCCTTTCCTGGACCTGCGGGGCATCCAGTAAGGACAAGGGGGGGGTCTGATAGTTGCCGTCGCTTTTGATGAACTCGAAGGTTTCCTGGACGGCGGCAGTTTTTTTCTCGTCCTGTTTCTTCTCCTTCTTTGCCGCCGGTACTGTGACCGGGGCCGGTATCGGCGCAGTTTTGATAACCGGTGCACCGGCTGGAGCGAATTTGTGCTCCTTATCCAGCAGCTCGCTGTTCAGGGCGCGGCGCTGCCGAGATCGCTGGAAACGGTTTTTCACCGATTTCAGCCACCAGTCGGCAAAAAGCAGGAAGGAAAAGCGGGACAGCACCATAATGGCTGAGGCAAGAATCGGCAGCAGAATAAGGAGCGCGCCAATGACCCCGAAGGCGCGCTTGAGCAGGTCGGCGGTCTTGAAGCCGATCCAGCCGCCGGTCTGCACTCTTTGGCCGAAAAGCTCGGTGAACTCAAAATTAAAGGCAAAGAGGGCGCTCAAGGTTACGAGAAGGATGAAAAAAGCAATCAGCTTATATGAGCGCCAGCGCACTTCGTTGTAACGCAGGGTACGATAGGAGAGATAGAGAAGGGCGATGGGCAGGCCGTAGGCGGCAAGGCCCAGCAGCTGCAGAAAGGCGTCAGCCAGTTGTGCCCCGAATCGACCACCAAGATTATGGGTTTCATTGGTGGCGGAGTAGCTGTTGAAGGAAAGGTCACTGCTGTTGAAGGAGGCAAGGGCAATCAATATGAAGAGTCCGACCGCCCCGAGCCCGATGCCCTTTATTTCCTTGAGGAGTTTTTCTTTCTTGTCCAGCGCCTGTTCCATGGCCATTCCTTGTGCGGTATGCTGCGTACCGCCTCCATCGAAAGCAGTGCAGCAAAAAAGTGACTACATTTCGAGAACAAGCGGCAGTATTACCGGTCGCCGCGAAATGGTCTTATTGAAAAAACGGCGCAGCACCCGGCGCACCTCAAGTTTGACCTCGCCCCAATCGGCGAGCACCTCGGTACTGACCAGCGCCAGGGTGTCGACCACCACTTTTTTTGCTTCATCCAGGTACTGCTGGCTTTCGTCTTCAAAGACAAAGCCGCGGGAGACGATGTCAGGGCCATAGATGATTTCGCCGCTGGTCTGGTTGATGCCGATGATCACCACCACCATGCCGTCTTCAGAAAGGTGCTTGCGGTCCTTGAGCACCACGTTGCCAACGTCGCCGACCCCTTTGCCGTCAACAAAGACCCGGCCGATTTCCACATGGTCGATGATACAGCCCTCGCCGTTACTGAAGGCGATGACGTCGCCATTGACAGCCAGGATGCAGCGATCTTTCGCCAGGCCGACCTTCTGTGCCAGCTGGGCATGCTTGACCAGGTGCCGGTATTCGCCATGCACCGGGATGAAATATCTTGGCCGCACCAGGTTATGCAGGAGTTTCAGCTCTTCCTGGCTGGCGTGGCCCGACACATGGACCTCGGAAACCTTCTCGTGGATCACCTCGGCACCACGGCGATAGAGATGGTTGATCAGGTCGGAGATGGTCTTTTCGTTGCCAGGGATGAAGCGGGAGCTGAGAATGACCGTGTCCCCCTCCTCCAGCTTGATCTGCTTGTGATCGTCCATGGCAATCCGGGTCAGGGCGCTCATTGGTTCTCCCTGGCTGCCGGTGGTGATCATGCAGATCTCCTCCTTGGGCAGTCGGGGCAGCTCCTTCAGGTCGATGAGCAGTCCGTCGGGGATGCGCAGGTAACCTAGTTCCCTGGCAATCTGTACGTTGGCGATCATGGAGCGGCCATTGAGCAAAACCTTGCGGCCGCAGCGGGCGGCGGCATCCACCACCTGCTGTACCCGATGAATATTGCTGGAAAAGGCGGCAACGATGATGCGCTGGGGACAGCGGGAAAAATCTCATCGAAGGCATCCCCCACCAGTTTCTCGGAAAGGGTATAGCCCTCCCGCTCCACATTGGTGGAATCGGCCATCAGGGCCAGGACACCGGCCTCGCCATAGCGGGAAAAGGTGGCCAGGTCGGTCAGTTCGCCATCCACGGGGGTCTGATCCAGCTTGAAATCGCCGGTATGGATGACCACTCCTTCCGGTGAGGCAATGGCCAGACCGCAGCCGTCGACTATGGAATGGGCGACGCGGATGAATTCAATGCTGAAGGCACCAAGGCTGATAATGTCCCGGGGTTTAACCACGCGCAGATCAACCTTCTCGTCCAGCTCGTATTCCTTCAGCTTTTCTCTGACAAAGCCAAGGGTGAGGGCGGTACCGTAGATGGGGGGATTGAGCTGACGCAGGATGAAGGGCAGAGCGCCGATATGGTCTTCGTGGCCGTGGGTAAGGCAAATGGCCCGCACCTTGTGCAAGCGGTCGGTGAGGTAGGTGATATCGGGAATAACGATGTCGATGCCGAGCATGTGCGGCTCGGGAAACATCAGGCCGCAATCGACAATGACAATATCATCGCCATATTCGAAAACGGCCATATTCAGACCGATTTCGCCCAGACCTCCGAGGGGAATGATTTTGAGGCCGATAGAGTCGCTAATGGGTGTTTCCATGGGTGTTCAGGCTTTCTACCAGCAAAGGGCAGATATCCTGTGAAGGAATACCTCCCTGCTACTTTGCTGGTTGTTTTAGTAGTTGATTGATCTTGGTTTCACAACGAACTATCCACTCCTTGCCGGGAGCATTAAGGCCGCGCACTGCATAAAAGGAACTGCGCAGGGAGCGGTAGGCAATAAGTGCCTTCTCCAGATCTCCCCTTGCCTCGAATCGCTCGCCGATCCCCCACAGATTTTCAGCGGCTCTGTTCACCAGACCGCTGCCGGGGGTGTACATATGAATGGCCGATTCGAAACCGGCGATGGCGGCCATTGCGTCGCCGGCAGCCAGGGCTTTTTCCCCCTTGCCAAACTGGACGTGCTGCCGGTAGAGGGTGTTGCCCCAAAGGAGAGTGATGGCGATGACGGTGATTACTGCGATGTTGACAGCGATTGTTTTTGCTTTTTCCATTAGGGCACCTGTTTATCCGTTGAAAAACCCTGGTACAGCAATGAGCAGGGCACCCAGCAGGGCGGCAATCAGTCCCAGGAGCGCGACCAGAGCTGCAGCTGCGTCAAACGGCGGCTTGAAACGATGGGCAGCCGGCAGTGCCCAAACGATTGCGGCCAGCCCTATGACAACCATAAGCCATGAAATACATTGCATCATATCACTCCAACCCTGCGGCAATTGCTGATCTTACCTGTTCCATCAACTGCGACTGATCCTTGTCCTGAGCATTCACCGTCACCGGTTCGCCAAAGCTGACCCTGAGGGTGCCTGGATACAGCGCTATGGCGGTACACGGGTTAATCTTGGTGCTGCCATTAATGGTGAAGGGAACGATTGGCACCTGAGCCTTAGCTGCCAAGAGAAAGCCGCCCCGCTTGAAGGGGAGCAGGTTGCCATCCTTGCTGCGGGTCCCTTCGGGGAAAACCATCACGCTGCTGCCGCTCCTGATCCGGGCTGCTGCATCATTCATGCTCTTCAGCGCACGCCTGCCGTCACTTCGGTCAAGTGGGATGTAACCTGCCCGACGCATGGCTCCACCGAAGACCGGGATCTGGAAAAGTTCCTTTTTCGCGACCCAGGAAAAGCGCCTGGGGATTGCCAGCGATAGGGCCAGGATGTCGAAGTTACCCTGGTGATTACCCATGAATATCAATGGCCCGTCGCCCGGAACCTTTTCCAGGCCGTCAACCTCAAGGCGGATACCGGCCCAGCGCAGTCCCCATCGGCTCCAGAACTGGGCGCACTTGTGGGCAAAGGCTCCGGTTGTGTCAAAAAATGTACCGCAGACGGCGGTCATACAGCACAAAAAGGTGAACGGGATGAAGAATAAAAGAAATAAACGTGCACGTAGCATATAAGAGCTAATCCCCAGAATATCCGGCTTAACGTACTGTTTTTTATCGACGGAGTCAAATCAAATATCTGCTTGCCTAAGGCTGCCATTTTCTATAAACTGCCTTCTGTTTTGGCGTTATACATACGAAAAAGGAGTTGCCCATGGCCAGTCTCAATAAAGTGATGTTGATCGGAAATCTGGGGAAGGACCCCGAGGTGCGTTATACTGCCTCCGGCACGGCCGTGGTCGGATTCTCCCTTGCCACCAGTGAGAAGTACAAGAGCAAGAGTGGCGAGTGGGAAGAAAAAACCGAGTGGCATAACATCACCCTGTGGGGCAGACTGGCGGAGATCGCCGGCGAGTACCTGTCCAAGGGCAAGACCGTTTACATCGAGGGCCGCCTGCAGACGAGGAAGTGGCAGGACCGGGACGGCAAAGACCGCTACACCACGGAAATAGTCGGCGAAAAGATGCAGATGTTGTCAGGCAAGGGTGAAGGAGGAGGGGGGAACCGCCAAGGTGGTGGCAGACCTGCCGCATCGGAGGAATTCGGCGCCACCAGTTATGAAGAGCCAGTCTTTAACCCGGATGATGACATTCCGTTTTAAGCCCGCCCCGT
>CAWAFF010000062.1:0-48091 GCA_963780945.1 uncultured delta proteobacterium
ACGAAGGTCAGGATCACCACCAATACCGGCGTGGCGCAGGGCGAGGAGACAACACCAAAAAAAAGTCCCAACAGGAACGAACCGACCAGCCCCCCGCGTTTCGGCTTGAAGTCTCGCTTGATCGGGAGGCTGATCTCATAGAGTCCAATCATCTGCCCCCCCATCACCAGCGCCACGACTCCGGCGGCCACGATACCACCAGCCACCTAAAGTACCGAACATGGTCCCTAAAAGTCCGGCTGCCGCACCGAAGGCAGTGAAGGTGAGGGATAGCCCCAGAATAAAGGTTAGCGAGTAGCGGAACGCCTTCCAGCGGTCTCCCTCGGAATAACCACCGACAAAACCCACCACCAACGGTATGGTGGCAAGGACACATGGTGAGGCGGATGAAATGACACCTGCCAGGAAAACCGCGCCGAAGGCCAGGAGAGGGTAGTTGGCAACGATCTGCTCGATGTTGTCGAGGAAGGTCATTTCAGTCCTGCGGCCTTCAGTTCTTTGACGAGGTCGGCTTTTTCCATGGAGCCGATGTGGCGCTTTACTTCTTTTCCCTGGCCATTGAAGAACACCTGAGTCGGAATCATCTGGACACGGAATTGCTTTGCGGCCGCCTCGTCCTCATGCACGTCAATGAACAGCACCGAGGCTTTTCCGCGGTACTCATTCGCTAATCCTTCAAGGATTGGCGCCATCTTCTTGCAGGAGATGCAGGTGCGGGCTCCCAGATCGATGACAGTCGGTTTGCCGGAGAAAGCGCCTGCCTGACCATCGTACCGGTTGCCGATGGAAGTTCGGCATGAGCGGGCCCAGCAAATATCAGGGCAAGAGCAAGAGCTGTTATGGAGCATTTCATGGATATTCCTTTCTTATGAATGAATTTAGAGCATGCCGACATGATTTCTGCCACCGAGGACGACTTGCCGGAAAATTTGACCTGGCCATCAATGACCAGTGCCGGCGTGCTCATCACCCCATATTTCACAATGGATGGAATGTCCTCAACCTTTACCACTTCGGCGCTCTTGCCGCTTTAGGGCTCATGAGCCTGCCGGACGTTCATCGTTTCAGAGGGTCTCCCTGCACTGATGGCGCTAGCTCGGTTCCCAGTACTTCAATTTTCATGGTTGTTTCGCGTCCTTTTATAGACCTTACAGAATCGCATTGAACAGATAGCCGACAATGACAATGGCCGTGGCGACGATCCCAAAGAAGGTGGCCAGCAGCGGTTTTTTCAGGACGTTGCTGAGGATGATCGCTTCCGGCAGCGATAGGGCGGTGACCGCCATCATGAAGGCCAGTACAGTGCCGATGGCCATCCCCTTTTCCATCAGGGCGTGGACGATCGGAATCACCCCGGCGGCGTTGCTGTAAAGCGGCACCCCCAGCGCCACGGCAACCGGCACGGCAAAAATATTGTCCCGCCCGGCCCAGCGGGCCAGGAAGTCGGCCGGAACATAGCCGTGGATGAAGGCCCCCAGGCCGACCCCGACCACCACATAGGGCCAGATCTTTTTCAGCAGTCCCAGGGTGTAGTCACGGGCATAGTCGAGCTTCTCCCGGAAGGTCATGATCGCGATCTCGCTGTTGCCGACCTGCATCTCCCAGACATAGTCCTGGACGTACTTCTCCATCTTCAGCTTGCCGATGACGATGCCGGCAACAATGGCCACCAGCAGGCCGGTGCCGATATAGATCAGGGCAATCTTCCAGCCGAAGAGCCCCCAGAGCATGATCAGCGCCACCTCGTTGACCATGGGCGATGATATCAGGAAGGAGAAGGTCACCCCCAACGGGACGCCGGACTCGACAAAACCGATGAAGAGCGGCACCGCCGAGCAGGAACAGAAGGGGGTGACGATGCCCAGCAGCGCGGCCAGGACGTTGCCGACGTATTCCCGCTTGTGGGAGAGCATGCGTTTGGTTTTTTCCGGAGGGAACGAGGTGCGGATGACCGCTACCACGAAGATGATCGTGGTAAGCAGCAGGAAGATCTTCAGGGTGTCATAGATGAAGAAGTCGAGCGCCTCGCCCGAACGGGAACCGGGGACGAGGCCAATGAGGGTGAAGACGATGTAGTCGGCAAAGCTTTTCAGCATGCAATCTCCATGAGCGTTTGATTGATTACTCACTTAATGAGACAAAAATTTTTAGCCCTGATCCGAGCCGACTACTTTGTTGACGGCCTTGCGAATGAGTTCTCCGGGGATCTCTTCATAGGTTTTCCCCTTGTATTCGACTGTCCGGCAGCTCGTTTCAGAACCGGTCAGACATGAGCATGACGAGCAGTGGCTTTCATCTGCAGCAGCATTATCCAGAACTGTTTCCAACGGGACTCCGTTAAACAGGATCATGTTCGATTTGGGCCATGAGCTCCTCGGGTAGGAGCGCTTCAGTGAAAGTGGCGACTATTCCCTTGTCTGCCAGTTCCTTGCTTATTTCGGCAACGACTTCCTTGACTGATGTGCCGGTGGCCGAGCAGCGATCACAGGTTGCTCCATTTTTTTCGTAATGTCGCCATTCGATGATCAATTCTGTCATAGCTTGATCGTCCATACTCACATTGACTTCAGAAGTTTGTGCCGTCCATTTATATCCAGTTTTATGATATCTGTGACAATGTCGATGACCTCCAGAATCTCCGGATGCCTGATGGCGTAATAAATTTTCAATCCGTCCTTGCGGCGGGAGAGAACACCGGCGGAAAGCATCATGTTCAGGTGTCGCGAGGTGTTGGATTGTTCCTCATCAATAGCGGGAAAGATCTCGCAAACACAGCGTTCACCATCGCGGAGAAAATCAATGATCTTCAGACGTGTCGGCTGGGCCAGGGCTTTCAGGATGTCGGCGCGATAATCAACAAGTTCTTGCATGGTCCACTCTCCAGTAAATGACTATATACTCATATAGTTGATATGATTTTGTCAATTTATTTCTTCCTATGAAAGAGTTGTCTGGTTCGGCGCCCTGGCGAACACAGGAGATAAACCCTTTTTTTCCCAGGATGGGACTCTTTTTTTACTTTGGAAAAGGGTCTAATGTGAGTATATCCTTATTTACTCATTCCACAAGTAGATAAATATAGTGACTTGAAGCCCAGAATAAATGGAGAGGGAATAGTGAATCAGGGATGTGCTGGGCTTGAAAGGGGTCGTGTGAGTCCTGGAGGACTTATAATCATCTTTTTAAACAGTCCGTGTCTCTGCAGGAGCCAGATTCACGTTCATAAAACACCATCCCGACCCGCTCGATGTGCTCCTTGAGCCCATCATGATCGAGCCGGTCGAAAATGGAGAGGTCAACCTGGTAGGGGATCGGCGATTCATCCAGCCTGGCGGCAATTTCACCAAGCACACGATGGTCGAGGGTTTCTCCGTACAGGTGAGGTCAATATCCGACCCCGGTTTGTAGTTCCCTTTGGCACGCGAGCCGTAGATGACCGCCTTCTTCACTGCGGGAAAATCGGCGAGAATCTGCCGGATAATGGTGACGGCGTTATCGGGAAGACCGAATTCAGGCATCTCAGAGTTCCCAAGCCAAGCGCTTTTGCAACTCCAGAAATGCACAGAAATACCTTTCCTGGATAGCTGTGGCCAGGGTCTCGGCCACATCCTGATTATAGGTGTGGCTGGAGAGATTGCGTTTTTCAATCATATCCATCCAGGCGTCACCATCACTGATCACTCCCCTTTTGAACGCCTCGCGCACTGTGCTTCTGGAACCGATAAGCCCCTGGATCCCCTCCATCTCAAGATAATCCTTCAAGACATTCCAGGCCAGTTCATGGGTAAATTCAAACCCGTGTATCAATCCCTGCTGCTCAAGGTCGGAGAGAGGGCGCTGTTCCATAAGCTGCACGGCAAGGGTCAGCTGGTGCATTGCGCGCTGAAAGTTGCCAAAGCGCTGTTTCCAGCGAATGTCCTCGGTCATTGATTATGCTCTTTTCCTGTTTGACAGCAGATTACGGATATTCACAAGCGCTGCCGCACTCTCGGCATCAAGCGCTGCTATCTCGTCCAATATCTCCTGCGCGCCAACCGGCCTCTTTCCAGAGAACTTCGTCTGTATTCTTGAAGCCTGTTCAAACATCTTTTTGGTGATCCGTTTAGGGGTTTCTACAGATAAAATAAGCAAAAGCCGCCTGTCATAAACACCTGACGGAGGCGGCTTTTCATTCTATATTACTTTTTCTGAGTCCCCATCCGATAACTCTCCGTAACCGGGAGTGATTTGGTCGAAGTAAAAAAGAAGTCCCCTGTACTTCTACACAGACCTTCTTGTGAAAGTATTGTGCAAGCCAGGGGGAACTAAAATGTAACCTACTGATTACACATTGTTTTAATGGCGGAGAGGTAGGGATTCGAACCCTAGGTACGTTGCCGTACACCTGATTTCGAGTCAGGCACCATCGACCACTCGGACACCTCTCCGTGCTAAATAGTTCGATCGAATCTTATAACCTATTCCATTCATAAATTCAACAAAGCTTTATACCTATCATACCCCTTGCCCGTAATGCGAAAGGGACTCCATTGCTGTAATCCCTTTCATTGCCGGTAGTGATGGGTGTCTCTCCGTTGACCCTATCCCCCTTTTTTGGGCTGCTTTTCCTGGCGGAGTAATTTGAAAAAGTTGCTGAGCAGTGAAGCACATTCAGCGTGCCTGACACCTGAAACCAGTGTGATCCTGTGGTTAAGCCGTCTGTCGTCGGACAGGTCGTAGAGGGAACCGGCGGCGCCCCCTTTTGGGTCGTGGCAGCCGAAAACCACCTTTTCTACCCGCGCCAGCAGGATGGCCCCCATGCACATCAGGCATGGTTCCAGGGTTACATAAAGTGTCGTATCCAGCAATCGCCAATTGCCGATTTTCTTTGCCGCCCGACGGATGGCTATGAGTTCGGCATGGGCTGACGGGTCCTGCATGCCTTCCCGCAGGTTGTGGCCCCTGGCGATGATGTTACCGTCTTTGACGATAACGGCACCAATGGGAACCTCGCCGCGGGCAGCGGCCTTTTCGGCCTGGCCAATCGCTTTGCCCATCCAGAACACATCATCGTTCTCTATCGCCATTTTGGTTGTCGCTTCTTTCTGAAATTTGGTCAAAAGGTCTACCCGTCATAGAAGGATCAACTGTGACGGAGTGACCTGACACTAAAGGTGATGGCAAAGACGGCAAAGTTAACCAGGACAATGGTCGCCCCGGTGGGGAGATTCATGGCCAGTGACAGGAAGATGCTGACCATGACCGTTCCCATTCCGATCAAGGCTGAGGTGATTATCGCCGCCTTGAAGCTTCTGGCCAGCTGCAGTGCCGAAACTGCCGGCAGGATAAGCAGTGCCGAGATGAGCATGACGCCCACTACTTTCATGGCCAGGACAACGGTGAGAGCAGTCAAAAGTACCAGCACCATATTGATGCGGCTGGTGAGTATGCCGGTGCTCTGGGCCAGTTCCACATCGAAAGTGGTGGCAAACAGCTCATTGTAAAAGAGAACCACCGACACCACCACCAACAGGAACAGCCCTGCCGCAATATAGAGTTCGGTGCTGCTGATGGAGAGGATATTGCCGAACAGGTAGCTGAACAGGTCCACATTGAAACCGCCGGCCTTGCTTGCCAGCATGACACCAATGGCGATGCCAAGGGACGAGACGATGCCGATGGCGGTATCGCCGTAGATCCTGGCCTTGTCGGTCAGCTTGAGAATGCCCACCGCGGCCAGAAGCACACATGGAATAGCCGCCATGGTAATCAGCACTGAACTGAAGCCCATAAACATGGCAAGAGCCACACTGCCGAAGGTAACATGGGCAAGGCCGTCGCCGATAAGGGAGAAACGGCGCAGGACGAGGAAGACGCCAAGAATGGAGCAAAGCACGGCTATCAACGACCCTCCCAAAAGGGCGCGCTGCAGGAAGCCGTAACTGAATATTTCAACCAGGTCCATACTAACCTTCTTTTGCTTAACTTTTGCTTGTTGCGCGCGAGGAAACGTTGCCCGCCCGCGCTCTTGAGGGAGCGGCAACCGACCCGTGCCATGGCTGGCAGCAGCCTAAGGATTAATGGCGATGACAGAACACATGCTGGGCATGCTCTCCGAAAAAGCCGGTCATCTCCACCGAGGTGCAGAAGTCATCAAAGCCGCCATAGAAAATGACCCGCTTGTCCAGATAGAGCATCCGCGTAGCATAGCGACCAATGGTGCCGGTGTCGTGTGTGACGAGGATAACGGTGGTGTTGCGTTCACGGTTCATTTCATAAAGCAGCTGATAAAAATTTTCCCTGGTTTCAGGGTCGAGGGCAGTGGTCGGTTCATCCAGAACCACCAACTCAGGCTCATTGACAAGGGCCCGTGCCAACAGGACCCTCTGTCGCAAACCACCCGACAGTTCGCCGATCATCCTGTCGCGAATGTTGGCGATGTCCATAAACTGTAAGGTCTTTTCCACCGCTTGTGCGTCTTGCTTGTCGAACCGCTTGGGAAACTTTTTGCCGGCAAGTCGGCCAAGACGAACGACCTCAGCCACCGTCGCCGGAAAGTTAGGGTTGAAAAACTGCAACCCCTGGGGCAGATAACCGACCCGGTGCCAGTCACGGAAATGGTTAAAGGGGGTACCAAAGAGCATGACCGAGCCGGAGTGATGCTTGATCAGACCCAGAATGGATTTGACCAAAGTGCTTTTGCCGGAGCCGTTGGGGCCCACGACCCCCACATAATCGCCCTGCTTCACGGTGAAAGTCACACCCTGCAGGACGTCGGCTCCCTGGTAGCCGGCGCTGAGCCCGGTAACTGTCAGTACTTCTAGCGACATTGAAGTCCCGTCCTCAGGTTTTTCAGGTTTTCTTCCATCAGGGAAATGAAGGTCACCTTGCGATCAAAGTCCTGTTTGCTGATGTTATGGGCTCCATTCAGCTTGAGCAGCCCGGCGCCGGTTTCCCTGGCAATGGTCTCGGCAACCCTGGGATTCAGCAGCTCCTCCGAATAAATATAGCTGAGACCGTTTTTCCGCATCTGCCTTACCAGCTCGGCAAGTTTGCCGGCGGTCGGTTCTGCATCGGCATTCAAAGCGTAGGCCGATTGGTAGCCCAGGCTATAGCGCCGAGCCAGATAGCCGAAGGCAAAATGCCCGCCATGTAAAATGTTCCGCTTCTCACATTGGCCAAGACCTGATTCGAAGCGACTATCCAAGGCAGATCAGCTCCTGTTTGTAGGCGGCTGCGTTGGCCGTATAATAATCACGGTTGGCTGGATCTTTAGCAATGAAGGCGGCAAGAATATTGTCGACTATGATCAGATCATTGGCAAAATCGAGCCAGATATGGGGATCAACCCCTGCCTCGCTGTGCTGTTCCACTTTCTCGCCTTCTGCATGTTCCTGGCCCGCTCTGTACAATTCAACCCCCAGGCTGGCATCCACCACCTGGACCTTTTTATCGGGCACGGAGCCGATGATCTTCGCTGCCCACGGTTCCATATATTTATTGGTGAAGATGAAGAGATCAGCCCGGCTGACCCGGATGATATCGTCAGGCCTGGGCTCGAAGCTGTGCGGCTCCACCCCGGGGGGCAACAGCAACCGCACCTCCGCTTTCTCGCCGCCGATCTGCCTGGCAAAATCATAGAGAGGAAAAAGGGTGGTCACCACCTGCAGTTTACCTGAAGCAGTCTTTGGTTCCTTTTGACAGGAACTTGAACAGATGGCCGCCAGCATTAACATAAACAGAAAAAGAGTTTTTCTCATGGGGTTGCTCCCTGGTTGAGATCGGAACAGCTCCGGCACAGGCCGTTGACCTGGACGATATGGGACAATACCGTACCGTTGATCTTTTTCTCAATCTCCTCCATCCCGCAGATATTGATGTCTTCCACCCGCTGGCAGGAAAGACAAATGAAATGGTGGTGGTGATGATTGTTCGGACAGAAGTAGTAGTAAAGCTGGCGGTTCGGATGAATGACCTTGGTGATAAGCCCGCCTGTCGCCAGTTCTTCAAGGTTGCGGTAGACGGTGGGCAGACCAAGGCTGCCAAACTTGCTCTGCAGTTTGCGCCAGATCTCTTCAGGGCTGATATAGGCGAATTCCTCGGCCAGGAGCGAAAGGATCGCCAACCTTTTCGGGGTCGCCTTCAGTTTCAAATCCTTTAAGGACTGGCTGTAGCGCTCAGACATGATGCTCCATCAAATATTGCCTCTCCGGCTGTGCGGATGAGGCAATAATTTCAAGCTAAATAGAAATCATTTCTTTTTAGAATAACCTAATTTGGCTGACTGTCAAGGATTTATCCTGTCCATACAGCTATTTCCAGAAGGGGAGAATAAAAGGGGGCGCTACGACTGCGGATTGAATCAGTTTATGGGATCTGCTTAGGCCACTATTCTTTCCAGTTGCCGGAGTAGCTGTTCGTTTTCCCTGCGGCTGCGCACCGCGACCCTGAAATAACGCTTATCCAGCCCCTGGAAATTTGAGCAGTCCCGAATCAAGATGCCCAAGGGGAGAAGCCTTTCCCTGAGCCCCGCGGCGGAAAGCCCCGGCCCTGTTTCCACCAGCAGGTAGTTTGCTGCGGAAGGATGAACCTTCATGCCTGCCAATGCGCCAAGACCGGCGGCGAGGAAAGTACGTTCTTCCCCTATGAGCTGCAGGGTCTGGAAGCGGTATTCGCTATCTTTCAGAGCTGCCACACCGGCAACCTGAGCCGGAGTATTGACGCTCCATGGCTCACGTAACGCAGTCAAATCAGCGACAAGCTCCGGTGAACCAATTGCGTAGCCAAGGCGCAGGCCAGGAATGGCGAAAAACTTGGTCATGGAGCGGAGGATCACCCCACCCCCGCTGCTGACCAGATGCTTGGCAGAATAGTCTTCGCAAAAATCCATGAACGCCTCATCCAGGACAAGAAAGGTTCCGGACTGGCGGCAGAGGTTGTAAACCTCTTTAATGGTGCCGGGGGAAAGAAGGGCTCCGGTAGGATTGCCCGGGTTGCAGAGAAAGAGGGCATCAAAGCCTTGGCCGAGATGCCTTTCCAGCCGTTCCAGGGAAAGGGCAAAATCTTCCTTGCCGAGCAGTTCGTGGTATGCCACATCCCAGCCCTCCCGGGTCAGGGCTTTGGCATACTCAGAGAAGGCAGGAGCGACAATAAGCGCTTTTCGGCCGCTTATCAGGCGGGGCAGCAGGTAGATCAGCTCGGTGGAGCCGTTAGCGGCGGCGATCTGGCCATGGTCCAGGTTATGATAAGCGGCAAGGGCCAGGTTTAATTCCACCAGCTCCGCGTCAGGATAATGGCTAAGCTGGGAGAAAGAGGAGAAAAGCGCCTCCCTCACCAGCGGACCAACCCCCAGCGGGTTAATGCTGGCAGAAAAGTCGATGATCTCTTCAGGCTTTACTCCAAGAGCCCGGGCAACGGTAAAGACGTTACCGCCATGATCGAATGTGGTCATCCAGCCATCCTTGATTCAACAGAGGTTAAAAAGCAGAAAGAGCGCCAACAGCAAAGCTTCAGCCCCGTACATCAGGCGGATGACCCCGTCATAGGCGGCCAGCGAAAGGGGGTTGACGGAATCTCCAATGGTCGGTTTAGGCACCGGTTTGCCGAAATAGTAGTTCAGCCCTCCCAGTTGGACTCCCAGTGCGCCAGCGGCGGCGGCTTCAGGAATACCACTGTTGGGCGAGGTATGGTTACGGCCATCACGCATCATGATGCGCCAGGCTTTACCGGCAGAGAGCCCAGCCAGCGGTGCAGCGGCTACCATCAGCACAGCAGTGAGCCGGGCCGGCAGATAATTGACCAGATCGTCAAAACGGGCCGAAGCCCAGCCAAAGGACAAATATCGCTCATTCTTGTAGCCCACCATCGAGTCGAGCGTGTTCACGGCCTTGTAGGCAAGCCCTAAAACCGGGCCTCCCAGCATCAGGTAAAAAAGCGGAGCGATGATGCCATCGGCGGTATTCTCCGCCACCGTCTCCACCACCCCACGGATGACCGCTGATTTGTCCAACTCATGGGTGTCACGGCCGACAATTCGTGCCAGCCAATGCCTCGCCCGCTCCAGGTCCTCCTGTCGCAAAGCCTCGGCAACCAGTGATGATTCCTGGTGCAGAGACTCGAGCGGCCAAACAGGTCCAGGAGAGAAAAATAGCCACCACGGTTTCAGCATAGGGATGGATGACGGCGGCAAGCTTCAAAAGCAGGACTGCAGAAAATGATGTGATGCCGACTGTCAGAACGAGCAGCATGATGCCACCGACCCGTTCATTGGGCAACAATTGCCGGAGCCTCTTCTCAAGCAAAGATACCAGCCTGCCAATGCTGACCACCGGGTGCGGCAGCCAGCGGGGATCACCCAGGAGCAGATCGAGAATCACCGCTGCGGGAATCACAAGCAGGGGGTTGGGGAGATTGCCATTTATCACAACAGTTGCCTCAGCAGCCCATCCGGCCCAGCGCCCCGCATCCTATTTACCGCATTTTTCTGCATTATTCAGCCCGCAGATCTTCAGCAACTGCTTCACATCAACATGGCGCTCCAGATGATCAGCCAAAAGGTCAAGCGGGTCTTTCAGGGCAATGACTTTGCTCCGCTCCCGCAATCCTTTTTGCCGCCTGAGGCCGTTGAGGAAGTTGGTTCTGAATCCGACATTATCGAAGATGCCGTGAAGATAGGTACCGTAAACTTTGCCGTCCTTTGAGATGGCGCCATCTTCAATGTCAACAACCCGGTTCGAACGGCGGTTGATCTGGGCAAAAGGCAGTGTACCTTCACCGCGGGTGGTCTCCCCCATGTGGATCTCATACCCGCTCAGTTCCCGGCCACTCTCCCCCATGCCCATTTCTGCCAGCAGGGTGGCAGTGACCTGATGGGTTTCCTTTTGGGCCAGCATTACCGTTTCCACGTCCAGCAGCCCAAGCCCTTCCGCCTCTTTTATATGCGATTCGATATTATACGGGTCCAGTATCCGCCTGCCCAGCATCTGGTAGCCGCCGCAAATGCCGAAAATTGTGCCGCTGAACTTCGTGATCCCCTTGTGCATGTCCCGCTCCATGAGCAGGTACAGGTCAGTAAGGGTTGATTTGCTGCCGGGCAGAATGAGCAGGTCAAGCCCCTCCAACTGTTGCTGGTTGTCAATGTAGTGCAGTGAAACATCCGGCTCTCTTTCCAGTGCGTCGAAATCGGTGTAGTTGGACATACGCGCCATCTTGACCACGCCAATGTGCAGTTTGTCCTTGGCTCCCCCGTTTTTCCTGGCACCGCCAGCCCGGCTTTCCAGAGGAACGCTGTCCTCGGCGGCAATGCGAAAGCCTTGAAAATAGGGAACTACTCCCAACACCGGCAGTCCGGTCCTGGCCTCGACAAACTCGATGCCGGACTTCAGGAGCGAGGCATCACCCCTGAACTTGTTAATGATGATACCTTTGAGCCGAGCCCGTTCGGCGAGATCAAGCAGCTCATAGGTGCCGATGATCTGGGCAAAAACCCCGCCCCGGTCGATATCCGCCACCAGAATGGCCGAACAGTCAGCCATTTCCGCCACTTTGAGGTTGGCAATGTCATGGCTCTTCAGATTGATCTCGGCAATGCTGCCGGCCCCCTCGATGACGATGAAGTCATGGCGCTGGCGGAGGGAAGCAAAACTCTCCCTGACCTTGACGAAAGCTTCGGGCTTATAGGCATTGTATTCCGCCACCTGCATGTTGCCGACCACCCTCCCCTGGACAATGACCTGGCTGCCCACATCGGAGTTAGGCTTGAGCAGGATGGGGTTCATGTCAACATGGGGCGCAATGCCGCAGGCCTCGGCCTGAACTGCCTGGGCCCTGCCGATTTCCCCCCCTTCCGGGGTAACGGCGGAATTGAGCGCCATATTCTGGGATTTGAAGGGGGCGACATTGATGCCCCGTCTTTTCAGCATACGGCAAATTCCGGCGCTCAAGACCGATTTACCCACATCGGAACCGGTGCCGCAGACCATCAGGGCGTGGCCACAGGCAGGTTCGAAGTTCGAGGTTCCAAGTTCGGGGTTCGGGGTTTGAGGTTCGAGGTTTGTGTTTAACGTCGAACGTCGAACATCGAACGTAGAACCGGTTTTATAGCCGCGCGGGGTTACCATCCGCCCCTTTTGGTCCACGTAGGTGGCGGAGTTGCCGATGATGACGATGGCAAACATGTCGATATGATGCTCCAGCATATTGCCGAGAGTCGTTACCACCATGGTCTCACCCTCGCGGCAGGCGTTTCTGACGATGCCGACGGGAGTGTGTCCATGTCTCAGGGGAGCGATGATCTCCCTAGCCGCCTCAATCTGCGCAGTGCGCCCCTTGCTTTTAGGGTTATAGAGCGCAATAACGAAGTCTGCAGCAGCAGCGGCTTGAAGCCGCTTTTCTATGGTTGGCCAGGGCGTAAGCAGATCGGAAAGGGAGATGACGGCAAAATCATGCATCAACGGTGCGCCGAGAACTGCCGCCGCCGCCTGGACTGCGGATACCCCTGGAACAATAATGATCTCCGGGGGGTTGGCAAGTGTTTCGGCCAGTTCCAGGGCCAGCCCCGCCATGCCGTAAACCCCGGCATCACCGCTGGAAACCAGAGCCACAGCCTTGCCCGCACAGGCGATGGAGAGCGCCTGATTGCAGCGGTCAACCTCCTTGAGCATGCCGGAAGAGACCACTTCCTTGCCTGCCAGCAGTGGTCTAATAAAATCCAGGTAGGTCTTGTAGCCGACGATTACTTCAGCTGCCTCCAATGCCTCTCTCGCCTCGAAGGTCATGTGATTTAGTCCGCCGGGACCTATCCCGACTATATGGAGTGTCGATTGCGCCATGTGATGTTAAAAACCCGCAGGTTCCTCCATTTTTATCTTTAATCTTCCGAGTCCATCTGGTTGTCGTTTTCCTTGCCGGAAAAAAAGACGGCCACCCAGCACTCAGGAGTTTGGGCATTCGACGATAGCCAAAGTCACATTACCGCTCTTGACCTTTTTCAACAGCACGGTGCCGCCACCGGCAGCAAGCAGGGCAGCAGGTTCCGCCACCCCATTGGCGCCTATTGCGGCAAGGGCATGATTGGAAGGAGGAGACGGCGCAGCAACTTGATTCAGCTCCTCGCTTTCATAAAAATGCACAGGCAGCCCATGGCCGGCGGCAAAGTCAAGCAAGCCTGGCTCTGTTCTTTTGGCTGCTGCCGAGGCAATGCAGCGAATGCTTTTTACGGAGAGAAAGAGCCGCTTCAAATTGGCGCAGACCACTTCTTCAATTTCTTTGGCAGCTGTGCCGCTGTTGCAACCGATACCCAGCACCAGGTTTTGTGGTCTGAGGATCAGCAATTTTTCCGATTGCACCTGCGGCGGCAGCTGGCGGTTGGTGACAAACAAAAATCCACTGGCCTTGCTCTGCAGGGCCTCAATAAAGGTGTCGTAAAAGGAAAGACGGCCGCGGCCGCGGAACCAAGGCCGCACCCGCAGCGAGGTATCGACCACTGCTATTTCACCATCATCCAGAAGCAGGCTGTTGAGTACCTTTACCCTGGTCAGGTCATCGATTACCCAATTCTCCTCCTTGGCCAGCATGTCGAAGGAAGGCAGATCATTGGCATCGGTGGCGGTGGTTATTATTTCATGGGCTCCGGTGAGAAAGGCGCATCTGCAAGCCAGCTCGTTGGCGCCACCGAGGTGGCCGGAAAGGAGGGAAATGGAAAACCGGCCCGCATCATCCATCACCACCACCGCCGGGTCCTTGTCCTTGGCATCCAGAAGCGGTGCAATCATGCGCACCACAATGCCGGCCGCCATGATGAAAACGAAGCCGTCGGTTTCAGGCCACAGTTTACGCACCAGCTCTTTCAGGTCGCCAATGAAGGGAAGGGCTTTCTTCCCCGCCGCCCCGGCGTACTTCTGCAGGACGAACAGGTCTCCACGTGGGAAACCGTCGCTGATCTGTGCCCCGAGCCTGGCACCGTTGCGGGTTATGGCAATAATGGAAATGCGCATTACTTCACCACAAAAACCTGTCCACCGATAATTGATTTACAGTGCAAGTTGCCTTGGTTGAGGTTCTTTTTCAGGTCCTATGCCGAGGCTCCGGCAGCGGCTACGTCACATGGTTAGCCGATTATCCCTTTACGGAATTCGTGGCTGAATTTTTTATCGTAAAGGAGCGATTTTGCCTTCATTCCTTCCCGGCGGGCTTTGAGCACGTCACCGATGATGATGAGGGCCTGCTTGCCGATACCGGCTTCATGCACCCTGGCAGCGATATCGGCCAGCGTCCCCTCCACCACCTGCTCATCGGGCCATGAGGCCTTGGCGACCACCGCCACCGGGGTCTCACTATTGTAGGCCCCCTGCAGTAGTTCCGCCACCACCTGTTCGATCATGGCAACCGAAAGATAGATGACCATGGTGGCGCCGATCCGGGCGGTTTCGGCCAGCTTTTCCCGATCAGGAACCGGTGTTTTCCCCGCCAGCCTGGTGATAATAACCGTCTGGGTAACCTCCGGCAGGGTCAATTCCTGCTTCAGAGTGGCGGCAGCAGCAAAGGCGCTGGTTACCCCAGGCACCACCTGATAGCCGATGCCAAGTCGCTCCAGCTCAACCATCTGCTCCTGGATGGCGCCGTAGATAGAGGGATCGCCGGTATGCAGCCGCACCGCCCGTTTACCGGCGAAAACCGCCTCAGCCAAAGCCCGGGTCGTCTCTTCCAGGGTCAAGGCGGCCGAATCGAAGACGTCTGCGTTACTGGCATAGGTCTTAACCAGCTCACGATCCACCAGACTGCCGGCATAAACTACCACATCCGCCTCGCGCAACAGCCGCGCCCCTTTGACGGTGATCAGTTCTGCATCACCCGGTCCGGCGCCGACAAAAGAGATTATATTTTCTGCCGAGTTGTTCACAGGGAAACCTCTTTAGCAGCCATTTTTCTTGATGATCAACAATGACAGGTAATCCAGCTTCTGCCCCACCAGCCCGGCCAGATCAGTCACTACCTCTTCCTCTGCTGAACCGACCCGCCGGACAAAGACTCCTTTTTTATCCAGCCCCATCTCCTGCAACAGGGCATAGACCCGGTCAAAGACCCGATTGACCTTCATCAGGACGATGGTGTCAAAATTGTCAAAGGTGCGGCGCAGTTCTTCATCCTCATAGGTAGTGGGGAGGATGGCGATACGGTCAGAACCCATGCCAAGGGGGAGATCGGCAGCAATGGAAGCGGCATTGATGCTGGAAATGCCAGGTACCACCTCCACCTCAATCTCCGGATATCTATCGCGAAAGATTCGATAGAGGTAAAGAAAGGTGGAATAAAGAAAGGGATCGCCGATGGTGATGAAGGCCAAATCGCTGCCGGCAGCAACACGTTCGGCCACTTCTGCAGCTGCCTTTTCCCAGAAAAGCTCCAACCCCTGCTGATCCTTCTTCATGGGAAAAACCTGGATCAGCACCTCCTGACGACTGCGGTCGATGAGGTCTTCCACAATGGAAAGGGCATAACTGGAGGCATCAGCGGTACCGGTCGGGGTACAGATCACCGGCACCGAGCGAATAATACGCTCTGCCTTGCGGGTAATCAGCTCCGGATCGCCAGGGCCGACACCAACTGCATATATTTTCCCTGTGTTACTGCTTTTTTGCATAAATCATGATCCCACAGAAAGTAAAAATGTATTTAAACGAATTCGATTTCAGGATGGAGAGCAAGGCAGCAAGGAGAAGCCAACGCTTCGACAATGCCAACCGGCACAGCAAAAGGCTCCATATGCAAGGCGCGCAAGAAACGAGGAGCGAGGCGTACCGGAGGTACGTTGAGCGACTCGTGACGCAGTGCAACGCCGCAGATGGACCTTTGGCGAAGCCGCCACTAGTCTTCTTTGGTGGCGGCGATGATATACACCGGATTATGCGCCTCAAACATCTTGTACTCGGTCAACCCTTTGGTCCTGGAGATGTTGACGCAGGTGATCTCGACGGTATAACCATGGTCTTCAAGAAACTCAACGGCCTTGGTCAGGGTATCAAGAGTCACGGCGTTGAGGACGATCTGCCCTTCAGGCTTGAGCCGCCGGTCCACCGCTTCGATGATGTCTTCCAGCATGCCGCCGGAACCACCGATGAAAACACGGTCAGGATCAGGTAGGTCTTCCAAACCCTCCGGGGCAAAGGCCTCGATGAGAATGACATTGCGGGCGACAAACTTTTTCAGGTTGTCACGGATGAAGGAGAGGTACTGGGTATTTTTTTCCAAGGCGAAGATCTTGCCGTTGGGCATCAGGTTTGAGGCCTCAATGGAGACGGAGCCGCTGCCGGCGCCGATATCCCACATGACCAGATCATCCTGCAGGCGCAGCTTGGCCAGGGTCACCGCCCTCACCTCTTCCTTGGTAATGAGCTTTTTGGCCGTGGCGAATTCCTCATCCCTGATGCCGATCAGCGGGAAATGCTCCAGGGTCGGCTCCCAGGCCTTGATGAGGATGAGAATGTTGAGAGGAGAGCAGGTCAGGTTAATCAGATTTTTGACGTCGGTTTTGGTGAATTTTTCTCCGGGCAGCCCCATATCTTCGCACAGCCAGGCCTCATATCCTTCGGCGCCGCGGTGGATTAATTCACGGGCAATGGCCGCCGGTGAATTGACGGCATCGGTCAATACCGCCACCTTCTCCGAGGCAATGATGCGATCTATGGCGCTTTTCAGGCCGCGGCCGTGGACGGAGACGAAAACGGCATCGTCCCAGGGCTCCTTGATGCGGGAAAAGGCGTACTGAACGCTGGTAACGTTGGGGAAGATTTCAATGCGCTCCTTGGGCAGGTTCCTAAGAATGAAGCGAGCAACGCCGAAAAAGTTGGGATCGCCGGAACCGAGCACCACCGTACTTTTTTCGGTGGTTTTCAGGTATTCAAGCATGATGGACAGATCTTCCAGCACCTTTTTCTCGCCCTTGAAATCAGGGAAGATATCCAGCAGCCGCTGGTGGCCTATCAGCACTTGCGCCTTGCTGATGATCTCCAGCGCATTGGCGCTGAATCCTTCCCAGCCTTCGATGCCGGCCCCGATCAAGTAGATTTTTTCCCGTTGAGGCATGTTCAACCTCCTTTGATGCCCTGCTTCAATTGAAATCAGGCGAAATATAGCACTTCCCGGCCATAGCCTGCCAGTAAAACCTTTATTGCCGTCCCCGGCGCCAGCTTTTCGGCAAAGGCCTTCACCCGGCGGCAAACCATGGCAATGAGCTGGGCATTATTCCCGGATTCTTCCAGTACCTGCCGGGCGGTGTTGGCCCGCTGGACCAGAGGGAGCAGGTGCATGGCCCCAGGCTCCCGGCTAAGCCACGAGATGAGCTGCTGCAGATCTAGTTCCGAGGAGGAAACATGGGTCTGCTCATGGCCACAGGCTATCTTCAGGAGCTTGGCAAACTGGCCGGCGATGATGACTTTTCTGACCCCTTTTCCAGCACAGGCTTTGACTGCATAACCGGCGTGGTCTCCCATCATGATGAAGGATTCTTCCCTGAATTCGCTGTTGCCAAGGTGAAGTTGCGCCACCATTTCGCTGCTTCGGCCGGTGGATAACACTACTGCTTCACTGCCGCAGGCCAGAGCAACATCGATGGCGGCATCGATGGTATCGGTCCAGGCCTTGGCAGAGATCGGCTTGACGATACCGGTGGTGCCGAGGATGGAGAGCCCACCAATGATCCCCAGGCGGGCATTGAGAGTTTTTTTTGCCAGCTCTTCACCGTTGGGAATACTGACGGTGACCCTGATCACCGAGGGAAAGCAGCGGATGGCAAAGATCTCGTTGATAAAAACTCGAATCATCTGCCGCGGCACCGGATTGATGGCCCATTCCCCCACCGGTACTGCCAGTCCGGGCTTGGTTACCTGGCCGATGCCGGTGCCGCCACCAATTACTATCTCTCCTTTGCTCCCAGCCGGTGCCGGTTCCATATCCATGGTCACATTGATTTCAGCACCATTTGTTATATCTGGATCATCGCCGGCATCCTTGAATACGGAGCATGAGGCCCAATTCTCATGCAACTCCTGATGATGGAGGCGGAATGCAACCAGCTCTCCTCCGGGCAGGATAACCTCCACCTCGTCCAGCAGCTGCCGGTCCCGAAGCATCTGTGCAGCCCCTTTTGCTGCCGCCGCAGCACAAGCGCCGGTGGTGTACCCTGATCGAAGAGGTTTGCGCGCCATGATCAGTGGTCAGCCCTCCTCGGCCAGAATCAAAAGGGAGTTCATTACTGCTGCCGCCACGTTGGAGCCGCCTTTTCGGCCACGATTGGTGATAAAGGGAATCTCCGGGTAATCTTCCTCGAGGGCCAGAAGAGCTTCCTTGCTCTCCGCAGCACCGACGAAACCGACCGGCAGGCCGATAATCAGACCAGGCTTCACACTCCCCGCCCTCACCAGACGCATCAGCTCAAAAAGGGAGGTTGGCGCATTGCCGATGACGAAAATGCCGTTATCCGGATCAGCAGCCCCCTTGCGCATGGCAAGGATCGAGCGGGTGATCCCCTGTTGGCCGGCTGCCAGGGCCACATCAGAATCGGCAACAAAACAGGAGATCTTGTTGCCCAATCTCTCCCGCCTGACCCTGTTGATACCGGCCAGAGCCATGTTGGTGTCGGTGACGATGCCGCAGCTGCGGCGTAGCGCCTCAACTCCATGCACTACTGCAGCCTTTGAAAAAAACAGGGTGCGTGAATAATCGAAATCTGCGCTGGTATGAATGGCCCGGCGCACCACCTGCCACTCCTCGTGAGACCAGGGGTGAGGGCCTACCTCTGCTTCAATCAGACGGAATGATTCGGCTTCAATCTCTTCCGGACGCAGGTGGGTTGACATCAATACCACCTCTTATCAGTCAGGGTTTCGGCGATGCGATCGACGACGATTTCAGCCAGCTTGTGATGCACTCCCAAGTGCCTGCCCATGGCCATCTCCACCTTGGGATAGCGAAGCCTTGCCTCTTCCAGCTCGGCAGGCAGGTCTTCCAGCACATGGGCTCCCATGTAGAGGAAATAGGGGAGGAGCAGAATGCGCTCTGCACCCTTGGCGACACAGGCATCGATCCCTTTCTGGATGTTTGGTGCATGTTGTTCGCGAAAAGAGACCTCAACGATGTCATAGCCGGTCATCTTTTGCACCATGGCGGCAATTTCGTGCACTGCCTGATTTGCTTCAGGGATGCGACTGCCATGGGCCATGATCAAAATTGCTGTTTCCATTCCTGCTCCTAATCCATCCGTTTCTGTTCATATTCAGCTATTCAGCATAGGCAGACAGTGGTTTTAGCTGCCGAATCTTCTCTACCACTTCCGGAATCACCGCTGCATGTTCCGGTGGCACTCGCCGCAAGAAGTACTCATAGTGAACTACTGCCTCCCCCGGCCGGCCCAATTCCTCGAGAACAGTTGCAAGGTTGTAGTGTGCTTCTGAATTCGTGGCATTTGCCCGGAGTGCCATGGAAAAATCATGTTCGGCCTTAGTTAGGGATTTGTACATCAGATGAATGTTGCCTAACTGGTTCCACGCCTGGGAGTGCTTCTGGTTCAGTGCAACCGTTGTTTCCCATTCCTGTTCAGCTTTTGTAAAGTCGCCTGTCTCACGATAGGCATTCCCCAAGTTGTAGTGCCCATATGCTGCTTCTGGTTGGGAGACTACCATGCTGTTGAACAGTGCCAGGTTATCGGCCCAAACCCTATTTCTGTTGAAGGTCACCACCAGCAGCAAGACACAAACGAGGGCGAACACTGACAGCAGGGTTTTTCGCGCTTTTTCACCAGCTAGCAGCTTCTCCAGAACCCCTGCGATGACTATCCATAGACCGATGGCCGGCATGTAAATGTAACGCTCTGCCATAGGTGAGCTTGGAATCTGGACAATATTACTGATCGGAATAAAAGTGACGGCAAACCAGTACAAGCCAAAATTGATCGGCTGGTTTTTCTTTAGCAGCAAGTATATCACCCCCACCCCGATTGCCAGCCATGCAAATACAAGCCACCAGCTGTTGGCGGTGTAATCGCGAGGTATGCTGTAGGCAGCGTTCAGGTTTGCGGGATAAAAAAGTACGGATAGGTACTTGGGAATGATATAGATGTTATTGGCCAACCGTTCCCACAACCCTCCCAACTGAGAGCCTAAATTTGCTCCGCCAAGTGCGTGAGAGCGCATCGCAAAATAGAGCAGGGCAACAACAAGGAGGACACCAGAGGTGGCTACCCTACGCTGCCACCTATCGGCCGCTATACCAACAGCGCTAATTTCAAAAAACACGACGATGGCAACCAGCATCAGTGCTGTTTCTTTGCAAAGAAGGCCCGCGAAGAAAAATAACCCCATCATAACCGCATTCAGCACGGTCAATTTCTTTCTCCCCGCAAATAAAAAATAAGTGACAGGAGAACAAAAAAAACAGCCAGGACGTTATTTCTACCCGATATAAAATTTACCGCTTCCGCGTTTGCAGGGTGAACGGCAAAAAGTAAGGCAGCTATAGCCGCTGGAATTACCCTTTTGAACACCTCCCTGGAGAGAAGATAGAACAGTAACAGGGCATTGGCCAGATGAATGAAAATGTTTTCCAGGTGGTACCAGAAAGGATTTAGTTCAAACAGCCGATAATCCAGCATGTAGGTGAAACGGTTCAAGGGTCTGAAATAAGGTGTCTTGTCGTCTGAAAAGGCAACATCTGCACTGGTGAATATCTGATAGATGTTTTTTAGATCTCGGTTGACCTGATTGTTGATGATGATTTGGTGATCATCCCAGACAAATCCATTGAAAGGGGTATTTGCATATGCAAGCACCACAGCCAGCAGCAAGATGAACCAGATGTAGTTATCAATTCGGTCTCTTAAATGCAAGATCTCACCTTTACCGCGACAAACCCTTGCCTGTCGGCCATTTCTTATCGTAGTCCAGCAGCATCTTTTCCACTTGTCGTTTTAGACCCGCTTTCCATGGCCCCACTGCCACCAGATTAAGATTGTGGGGGGCAAAGATCTCGGCGGCAGTCTGGCGCAGCAGATCAGCATCAATTGCAGCAGCTTCGGCATGGTCTTCATCCAGGTCCCGGACGATGCCCATCAGATCACCCCAGCCATAGCGCACCTGCATCTCATAGGTGGAGTCTCGACTATATTCAAGATCAAAGAAGTAGCCGTCTTTAACCCTTTGCAGTTCGTCGGCCGCGACATTTTCAAAGGAGATCCTCTTGACCTCATGCAGAATTTCCTGCACTGCCCGCGGCAGGTTCTCCGGCGCCGTTGCCAATTCTATGCTGAAGGAACCAGTTTCGTCGTAAGCAGATATGGAAGCGTCCACCGAGTAAACGATACCCAGCTGCTCCCGCAGCAGGAGGTGAAGCCGTGAGCTACCGCCGCCACAAAGGATTCTGCGAATCAGCCTGGTTGTCATGATTCTTGTATCAAGACGGGCAAAACCGCGAAAGGCAATCTGAAGGTTAACCTGACTGTCCGCATCCTTGACGAACAGGGACTGGAATCTGACTTGTTGATCTTTGGCCGGCAGCACTGCAGGAACTGCAGGCCCGTGCCATGAAGCAAATGCTTCTTCACAGGCAGAAAATATTCTTTCTGGCTCGGTCCTTCCCGCCACGATCACCACCACGTTTGACGGCACATAAAATTTTGCCAGATGATTGCGCAGGTCCTTTTCTGTAATGGCGTTGATGGTTTCCAGGTAACCAATGGTAGGCATCCCCAGCGGATGATCCGGCCACATCAGTTTGCTGGACAGGTTGCTGGGATTAGTCTCATCGCCACGGTCATTGATGTCTTCCAACGCCTCTTCAGTGATGATCCTTTTCTCAATCTCCAGGCCGGCAAGGTCCGAGCGAAGCAGCATTGAAGAAAAAAGCCTCAGGCCCTGCTCCACATGCTGAGGGTGAACCCGTGAAAAATAGCAGGTACTCTCTTCGTCGGTTGCGGCGTTGACGGCACCGCCAATGGCATCGAACGCTATCTCAAGATCAATGCTGGCTGGATAATCTTTGTTGCCTCGAAACAGCATGTGTTCGAGAAAATGAGATAGCCCTGCCTGCTCCCGTGGGTCATTGCGGCCACCTACCCTGACATATACCCCAATTTCAACGCTGTGCAGATGGGACATTTCCACCGCCACCACCCGCAAACCGTTAGCCAGCACTTTCTTATGACGGGTTATCATGCAACCTCCGAAAAATCAGGCATTAACCCGTTATCAAATTGGAACTATGCAATGTCAACCAGGCGACAACGGCATATCGGCCAAGCTTGCCGGCAAATACCAGTGTTGAAAACCTGAAGAAGCCGATACGCAGCAGGCCGCTCACCAAACAAAGTGGGTCACCGATTATCGGCAACCACGAGAGGAGCAACGACCAGGAACCATAGCGGCGGTAGAAATCCTTTGCCCGGCACTCTGCTTGCTCATCGATTCTCAGGACCCGGCGGATCAGCCATGGCCCGCCGTAGACTCCCAGCCAATAGGTGCTGCACGCCCCGAGCAAGTTGCCGAAGGTGGCAATGGCTACTGCCGCCACCGGATCCCGTTGGTTTATCAGCATCACGACCAGCAGCCATTCAGAACCAAGCGGGATAATAGTCGAGGCCAGAAAACTAAGAAGAAAGAGGGCCGGGTAGCCATGGGCCAGAAGCATGTCATGCATCGGGCCAAAGTAGCTGAAAGAAGGCCGCTTGTCAAAGGGTTTGGGTTATTCCACCTGACATCATCAATGAAAAAATTAAATGATTCTGGCTGGATATATTTACAGTATATCTAGTTCCACTTACTGCAACAGGCTTAAAAAAAAAGCCCCCTGCGGAACAGGGAGCTTTTTTCTCGTCGGTACTTGCCGTTACTGGATCTCCAGCTCCGCTTTCTCAACTATCACCTCATATTTATAGCCACCGCCGAAGTCCTTGTTCTTATAAAGAACGCCTTTTGCGGTTACGACCTCACCGATTACCGGTACCCCCTGTGAGGTAACCACCAAGTTGTTGGTACCCTTCTTGTTATCTCCTGTACCGTCCTGGAGATGGATCCAGTTTTTAGCCATAATGTTGGCTGAAACCCTGACCACTTTCCCTCTGACAACAATGTTCTTTTTATCCAGCTTTCCCTTCAGCTTGTAGAGTTCCGCTATCGTGTAGGCATTAGCTCCGTCAGCTTTTTTCACCTTTACTTTTCCATCGGCTATAGCCGCCACCCCTTTGCTGCCCGGAGATTTTTTACTGACCTTTTTGCCACTCTTCCCCGTCTTCTCCTCCACCAGCCCTTGGCTGAAGATGATCCTTTCGAAGGTACGATTAAGGGATTTACTGGCTAGATTCACCATCTCCATGCCCGGTTGGAAGGTCAACTGCGCCCCCAGTTCGATGTTCGTCTGCGGTATTGCCAGCCAGACCTTTTCGCCACTGGCCTGTTTCAGCAATACATAGCTGTAGCCACCGCCATTCATGGTTTGAACCACCTTTCCTGAAACAGGCAGCTGTTCTTTGGGTTGCGCCGCTTCAGGCTGCACCGTTGCAGGATGCGCAGAAGAAATCGCAGGATGCACCGGCTTTTCAACTTCCGCTGCCTGCACTGCAGCAGGCAGGAGTAAAATCAGGACTGCCACCAAACTGATCAACGGTTGTCTCATGAACTATCTCCTTGTCTTTGGGATGAATCCTCTTGAACGTCAGACACTATATCATGTCCGCAGTTCATGACGCAGCAAAAATCCGCGGTGTTCAGTCAGCGCCTTTTTCGGCAGTCCTTAACATTTTGGAACTTTCATTCCTCATCCATCGATTTGTTTTTTCAATAAAAACTTGACATTGACAAAAAAAATCAGCAATTATAGCAACCATGTCAACAACCAGTTACTTTCCCTATTTTAACTTTCATTTTTGGTGCGGCTTTTTCTTTAGGTCGTCTGCCCAGGAACGAGGTTTAAATTAGGCGGTAGCTTTAAACGTAACTAATAACAAACCGAAAAGCCGAGGGTGGAGACGATAACGCCCCCCGGCTTTTTTAGTTTGATAGCAAAAATAAAAGGCCGGGGGAGAAAATCCCTCCGGCCTTTTTGTCTTTCGGAAAAAAGGAGAACACAATGATCATTGTCATGAAATCCGGTGCGGCAAAAAAAGACAGGGAAGAGGTCATCAAGCGGGTCAAGGAGTTGGGCTACCAGCCACATGTTATCCATGGTTCAACCCGCGATGTAATCGGAGCAGTCGGTGACGAAAGGGGAAAAACAGTGCTCCAGGCAATTGAATCGATGCATGGTGTTGAAAACGTAGTCCCCATCCTGCAGCCATACAAGCTGGCCTCGAAAGAGGTTAAAAAGGATTCCAGTATCATTCCCATCACCGACACGCTAAGTATCGGCGGGAAAGAACTTATCATTATGGCAGGGCCCTGTTCGGTCGAAAGTGAGGAGCAAATACTTGCTTCAGCCCAGGCAGTCAAAGACGCGGGCGCCCAGGTACTGCGAGGCGGTGCCTTTAAACCACGCACTTCGCCTTACTCCTTCCAGGGACTCGAAGAGGATGGGCTAAAACTGCTGGCCAAGGCGCGCGACCTCACCGGGCTGCCGTTTGTTACCGAAGTAGTCAATCCTGAGACAGCCGATCTGGTGGCCGAGTATGCGGATATTCTCCAGATCGGAGCCCGCAACTCCCAAAATTTTGCCCTGTTGAAAAAGGTCGGCCAGCTGACCAAGCCCGTTCTCCTCAAGCGGGGCATGTCCATGACCATCCAGGAATTCCTCATGAGTACTGAATATATCATGAGCGAAGGCAATCAGAAAGTCATCCTCTGTGAACGCGGCATCCGCACCTTTGAGACGGCAACCCGCAACACCCTTGATCTGTCGGCCATTCCGGTCCTAAAGGAACGGACTCACCTGCCGGTAATCGCGGACCCGTCCCACGGCACCGGCCATTACCAGTATGTCGCCCCCATGGCATACGCCGCAGTAGCCGCCGGCGCCGACGGGTTGATCATTGAGGTGCATCCCGATCCTGAGCGGGCGTCATCCGATGGTCCCCAGTCGCTCAAGCCGAAAAAATTCGCCAGTATGATGACCCAAATGAAAATGTTTGCGGAGGCATCGGGAAGAATCCTTTAACCATGGTCGGTCGGTAGCCGGCATCCGCCGCCTGCCGACCTGAACCACCCAACCGCTTTTCCCTTGCCCTGCATTCTCTATTCTTTTATATTACAGAAATCTCACCCAGGAGGTTTCCCATGCGTCCTTTGATCATCTTATTCACCCTCATGTTCTCGCTTTTCAGCAGCTACTTGGCCCTAGCCAAAGCCCTGTATCAACCAGCGGCAGAATTACAGGCTGAAGCCGAAAGCGGTTTTGGTGAGATTCTCGACTTGTGGCGCGACGGCAGGTATGCTGAGTTATATGACAGGACTCTGGCTGGAGGAAGAGGGGGCAAGGAGCAATTTGCCAAAAGACTTGCCGCCGCCAGCAAAAAACCGGCCTGCTGCTGGGAAAAGATGCAGGAGGTAAAAGTCAGCGTCAAGAATGACTATACTGTTTCTCTGCGGGCAAAGGTGGGACTGGAGGGGGGACAGGCCGGCACTGACTATACTACTAAGTCCTTCAAGCTGCAAAAAGAAGACGGTGTCTGGCGCATCTCCCAAACCGATATCTTATCCCTGGCAGGAACCAGAAAAAAAAGCAGTTATGGCAGGTAATGCCGTAACGTCCGGAGGCATTGGGGCATGGGGTTCAGCCTTTATTCGCATCCCAACGGCAGGGTAATTGAAAAAGTGCTCCCCTCGCCGATGCTGCTTTGGACATCGACCCGTCCGGCGTGGGCGCCCACAATCTCCCGCACCAGTGCCAGCCCCAGTCCGGTGCCACCGATAAGCCGCCGATCGGTATTATCAATCCGGTAAAACTTCTCAAAGATTTTTTCCTGCAGCACCGGCGAAATACCGGGGCCTTCATCTCGAACCCAAATGGTAAGCTGGTCTCCCTCTGCACATGCCCCGATGGTAATGCAGCTCCGCGGCGGCGAGTATTTGACGGCATTGGAAATGAGGTTGGTCAATACCTGATGCAACCGCGCCTCATCTCCGCGGACAGGAGGCAGACCCTCCGGACACTGAACAACCAGCCGGTGTTTGTCGTTCTCGATGGCGAAAAGGGCAACGGCATCCTTGATCAAAAGAGAGACATCCAGCTGGGTAAATCTGTAGGTGGCAAGCCTGGCATTTATCTGCTGCAGGTCGAGAAAATTGCTAATCAGGTCCCCTAGTCGCTCCGTCTCCCTGTAAATCGTTTTTAGGTAAACCTTCTGCTGCGCCGTATCGACCTCATTTTCCAGCAGGTACTCGGTAAAGCCCATCATGGCGGTCAGTGGAGTCCGCATTTCATGACTCACTGCCGAGATCATCTCATCCTTCATCTGCTCAATTTCTTTGCGTTCGCTTATGTCAACCGCTATCTGCAGCCGCACCAGCTTGCCGTCGGTCCAGGAGACTGCCTTGTCGATACACTGGTACCACCTGCCGGAAGAGGGATTGTGAAATTCCCATACCTGTGGAGGTTGGGGTTGGCCGTCCTGCACCAGCTTCTCGTTGGTACAAAAGACCTGCTCCGGATCCAGGTTGAGGACTTCATGGCAATTCCTCCCCCTCCAGTCCTTGCCGGAGAGCATGGTGCCGAACTTGTTCATGAACAGCAGCTCGTGGCTGTCCATGTCTGCAACATAGACAAGGGCATTCAAGGAATCGAAGATGGTGCTGATCTGGCGGAACTGGTTTTTAAGAGCTTCCTCCGCCTCGCGCCTGCCTCGTCGCTCCTGTGCATCCCGTAACTCCCGTTGGATGGCCGGCACCAGGCGGGAAAGATTGTTTTTCATCATATAGTCATTGGCGCCAGCCTTCATGGCAGCAACGGCCATATCTTCACCAATTTTCCCGGATATTATTATAAATGGAAGGTCGAGCCCGCTCTGCTTCAAGAGTTCCAGGGCAGCGAGGGCGCTGAAACTAGGCAGGCGATAATCGGCAATGACAATATCCCATTTGCCCTGCTGCAGGGCCCGTGTATAATTTTCTGCCGTATCGGCCCTGTCATGAACAGGATCCATGCCGCCACGCTTGAGTTCATGCAACAGCAGAACGGCATCCTCTTCCGAGTCTTCCACTAATAAAACGCGAATCTGCTCCGGCATATGGAAATCTCCTGCAACTGCTGGTTTAATCAGGCACCTGTCCAACCCTTTGCTATTGTGGGTGCTACAGGTTACCAGATAGCCGCTTTCATTACAATCGCTAGACATATTTCCTGTTTGGATTCCAGCTTGACGCAAATTCCCCCTTCGGGTAGTCTACTTTGATGCCTAATTTAAAAAGAACGATGACAAAACCGGAGTTGCTCTCTCCCGCCGGTTCGCTGGAAGCTTTTTTTGCAGCAATGGAAAATGGGGCCGATGCAGTTTATGCCGGTCTGCAGGATTTTTCCGCCCGGGCCAAGGCAAAGAACTTTTCCCTCTCCCAGATGGAACGGATGATTGCCTATGCCCATAGCCTCGGGCGCAAGGTCTACGTCACCATAAATGTCCTGATAAAGGAAGCAGAACTGCCGCGCCTGGTAGAGGTGCTTGCCGCACTTGAAGAAATGCGGGTGGATGGAGTGATCCTGCAGGACATGGCAACGGCCCGCCTGATCAGGAATTTTTTCCCCGGCATTCCTCTCCATGCTTCTACCCAGATGACCATCCACAACACCCTTGGCGTCAGGCAGCTGGAAAAACTTGGCTTTCAGCGGGTGGTGTTGGCCCGGGAACTTCATCTGGATGAGATTAAAGTCATTAGCCAATCAACCAATGCCGAGATTGAATGTTTCATCCATGGTGCACTCTGTTTTTCCTATTCAGGCCAGTGCTATTTCTCCTCCTTTCTCGGAGGCCACAGCGGCAACCGCGGGCGGTGCGCCCAGCCGTGCCGACGCCAGTATACCTACCGCGGCAAGGAAGGCTATTATTTTTCCACCAACGATTTCTCCAGCATCGATCTTATTCCCCAGCTGCTGGAAGCAGGGATTTCATCCCTGAAAATCGAAGGCAGGATGAAATCGGCAGAATACGTAGCCAGCGTCGTCGGTGCCTACCGCATGGTGCTGGATGCCGCTGAGGGCAAACGCGACGAGGCAGTTGACGCGGCCAAGGAGCTATTGAAGCTTTCTTTTGGCCGGGTGCCGACCAAGGGCTTCCTCGCCTCCCACCAGCCGACCGATATCGCCACCCCTTCCCTGAAGGGGGCGACCGGCCGTTTCCTTGGCACCATCAAGTCTATACAGGGCAACCGCATCTGCTTCGACACCAAGGACCGCCTCCACGTGGGGGACCGGATCCGGGTTCAGCCGAAAACAGACATGGCAGGCCGTGCCTTTACCCTCAAAGAACTGTACCTTGGCAAGCAACAGGTGAAACTGGCTCAGGAAAAATCTCTGGTAACCACCCCGGCCCCATTCCCTTTCAAGGTGGGTGACACGGTCTTCAAGGTTTCTTCGGAAACAGCCTTTACCATGAGCGAAAGCGCCTGCCTGAAACGACTGGAATCAAGCAAAGTAGACAAGCAGCCGTGTGATCTGCGCCTGGCACTGGAGGATGGTACCCTCAGCATAACGGCAGCGGTGGCCGGACGAGAACATTGCCGGGAGTTTGAAGTGGGCCAATTGGAACCTGCCCGCACCAGTGACATGGAAGCTGTTCTGGCAAGCCAGTTCGGCAAGACCGGCGACACCTCCTTCACTCTCAGCTCGCTTACTGCACCCGCATTTCCTGCGGTGCTGATTCCTGCGGCCCAGCTCAAGGATATCCGCCGCGAGTTCTATCGCTGGCTCAAGGAAAAGTTGGTTGGCAGCTTAAAGGAAAATGTGCGGCAGCACCGTCAAGCAGCACTGGCAGCCCTTGTCGGCCGCAGACCGGCTAAAGCGCAGCCACGCGAAGAGTTGGCCGTAAAGCTTGAGCATATCCGCGACTACCACCTCCTCCATCAGGAATCCATAGACTGCCTCATTTTTCCTGTTTCCAAATCAAACATGCATCAGGTGTCGCTTTTTGTTCGGAAACTGAAGGGGCGGGAACAGCAGGTTATCTGGCAGCTTCCATTCATCATCAACGAAGGGGAACTTGAGTTTTTTCGCGAGGCGATTGCCGCCCTGACCAGCTTCGGCTTTCGTCGCTTTGAAGCGTCCAACCTCTCCCATTTTGCCCTCCTTTCCGGTCTTGATGTGGATATCTCAACCGATTACCGGCTCTTCTCCTTGAACAGCCAAGCGCTGTTGTCATGGCAGGAAATGGGTGCTGACGCGGCTACTCTTTATATCGAAGACGATGCCGATAATCTGGCAGCGCTCATGGCTGCGGAGGTGGGGATCAGGAAACGTATCATGGTCTATGGCGGGGTCCCTGCAATTACCTCAAAGATTCGCATCAAAGATGTGCGAAACGACGTGCCCGTGATTTCAGACCGTAACGATGGCTATCGGGTCACCACCAAAGACGGCCTGACTATTGTCACACCGACGGTCATGTTTTCACTGACCGGTCACAAGAGCAAACTGCATGAGATGGGCTGCAGCTCCTTTGTCGTAGATATTTCTCAAACACCGCCAACGGAGCAGGGGAGGGTACTCAATGCCTTTCACCGCGGCATCGACCTGGCAGGGTCATCTGACTTTAACTTTAACCGCGGTCTCGTCTGACGCGCAATGGTGAGAGGGAAAAAATGAGCATTCTGAACATGCTGAAAAGCCCGGCGTTGCTGGACCTGATCAAAGACCAGCGCCTGAAGGAAATTGTTACCCGCAGGGAAGTGCGGGTCAGCGAGGACTACTTTCACCGGGAATTGACAAACAAGGCAATTGATGAAGATATACAAGAGCTGTCCATGAAGTTTTTCGATGGCTATGGGGAGATCAGCGGCAAGGTTAAAAAGAAACTTCTTCCATTCAGCATCCCCTTTTCTGCCCGGTTCACCGTCGAGCGGATCTTCTTCACGCCAAAGGATAAGATGATTTTTCTCAAGGTGGAAGAAGTGAAACCGGTGGATGTTGAATTTGTGACGAAAAGAATCGTCGCCAAACTGTCATTCCTCTCCTACAGTGAAGGAATCATCGCATGCGACTTGGCCCGGGTGCCAGAGTTGAACAAATTTTTTGCCTACAATGTCCATGGAATCAAGGTCTGTGATTTTCTCACCGTCAAGGAACTGCTCTTCAAGGAAGGCGAGATGATAGGCCGTTTGGGAATATGCCTGTGAGTGATTATCTGGTCAGGATTCTGAGCAAAAACGGCAAGGTACGGGCACTGGCCTGCACGACCACCGACCTGGTCAACGAGCTGAGGCGTCGTCACGACACCTGGCCGACCGCCTCTGCAGCGCTTGGCAGGGCTCTGACCGGGGGAGCTTTGTTCGGCTCTTTGCTGAAGACCGGCCAGCGGGTGGCGCTCAAGTTTGAGGGCAATGGACCGCTGAAAAAGATTCTGATTGAAGCTGACAGTAATGGTGCTGTGCGCGGTTGTGTCGGGGTTCCCCATGTGCACCTGCCCGAGAAAGGCGGCAAGCTGGATGTGGCAGGGGCGCTGGGACGGGCAGGTTTCCTTACCGTCAGTAAAGACCTGGGACTGAAGGAACCATACCGGGGCACGGTCCAGCTTTACTCAAGCGAGATCGCTGAGGATCTGGCTCTCTATCTCACGGAATCCGAGCAAATTCCCTCGGCCGTTGGACTGGGAATATTTGTTGAGACCGATAACAGCATCGCTGCAGCAGGTGGTTTCCTTATCCAGGCTCTACCCCCCATTGATAATGCCGTTGTTGACAGCCTCATGAAAAGAATAGAACAACTGCCGGCAATTAGCGAGCTGCTCAGAAATGGCGATACGCCGGAGCAGTTACTGGCAAAACTTTTTGCCGACATCCCCTATGACATTCTGGAGAAAAAGACGCTTGCCTTCAAGTGCACCTGCAACCGTGAGAAGATTGAGCGGGTCCTGCTTTCTTTCGGTCAAGCAGAAATGGCTGACATGTTGGAAAAACAGGGCGAGTTGAATGTGGACTGTGAGTTCTGCCGCGAGGCCTATATCTTCGACCGACAGGCTATCGAGCTGCTATTGAAGGAACTCTCCACCACCTAAAACATCAAAGTCCAGCTTTTTTGAAAGCTGGACTTTGACACCCTCAGCAGCAAACAACCGCAACAAATTACTTTCCAGCGATTAACTGTTTAGCTCTTTCACCGTGATTCGGAAACAGATCGGCAGGGACCCTATCTCTCCCCAAAGCTTTGCACACCATGTACCTGGCGCAATTTTTACTGTCTTCCTTGCAGTACCTTAACTTGATGAGTTCAGCAGTAGACGGCATCCCCTCCATCTTGCCACTGAAAAAGATGCACCCTCCCAGTAATTCACAATCCTGCATTTTTACCCCCATTTCAGGTGACTATTGTTCTGCGTCCGCGATTTCAGTTCCACACTAAAATTAAGTTATATACTAAAACTTAATTAGGTGAAACTCAAAAGTTATTTTTCAATGAAGGCAATAAGACACATGACTGCCCGTTTGTGGGGAAACTGGACACTGGGATGGCAAACAAAGGGCAACCTTCGTTATAGCTGACTGAAACTGACTACCGGTACGAGGCCAGATGAGTCTGCCTTGGTCCGATGTTACCTGCGGTTTGCTCCTGAACAGTAACCGTGCCTTTGTCACGGCTGGCAACAAATTCTGTAGTCCTGCCCAATTCCCTGAGGGTTGTTGTGGAATTTCCCGTTTTCAGATCCCAGATAATGTTCATGGCATCAACCTTTTTACCGGCGTTAAAATGTGTAATATCGTAGGAAACGATCCCTGCCGCCTTGGTAGCCTTTATCTGAAACCGCTCCTCGTTTTCTGTGTAGAAGAACTCTTTTTCAGCTGACGCAATGGGATTGCTGCCGCTCCAGAACTCGATCGTGTTGAAGAGAACAAAGTCCACCAACGCTGACACTCCGTAAACCGGCACGATAACAAAAGCCCAGGTGACTGCACTCCGCAAAAACTTGTCCTTCACATCGCCATTTACTCCGTAGACTTTCCTGGTCATGGCAAACTTGCCATAACAGCCGCTTAATGTGGAAAGGGCAAGTGACATTCCTAACAGTAGTGCAACGATCCTTTTCATAAACATCTCCTCCTTTTTATTGGAAAAGCATGCAGAGAGTGTATCTAACAAACAAAAAAAGGCAACGTTTCCGTTGCCTTTGGTTAGCCGAGACACATTGGTCAATTACTTATGTTTCTTTTTGCCGCCCTTGTCTTTGTTATGTCCAAGATGCTTGCCGTTATCCTTACTCCCTTTTACAACAACAGTCTGTTTCTCTACCACCTTGACAGTGGGGACTGGAATGCCGATATTTACGTTCACCCCGGCAAAGGCAACTCCTGCTGCCACTAACAATACTGAAGTCATTACCGCTGTTCTCTTCAACATAACTCGCTCCTTTTCATCAAACGTCATAGCAGCTGGGCTGTTAACCCGCCGACCTTATTTCTGAGACAAACGATGCACGCACTCAACCATGTGAATTGCATTTTCCGGCGGCACCGTCGGCAGAATACCGTGTCCAAGGTTGAAGATATGACCGGGGCGGCCCGCGTTCTCGTCCAAAACCCGCTTGACCTCTCTTTCGATTACATCTTTCGGCGCAAACAGCACGGTAGGGTCGAGATTGCCCTGCACAGCCATGTCGCCAAGGATATCCCGTGCCTTGCCAAGGTTGACGTGCCAGTCGAGTCCCATCACGTCGCCACCCGCCTCTTTGACCCGGTCGAGCATGGTGCCCGCACCCTTGACAAAGTGGATGACCGGTATCTTCTGTCGGTTGAGGCCGTTGATCAGCTTGGTCGTATAGGGAAGGATATAGCGCTCGTAATCGGCCGGGGAGAGACTCCGCCCCAGGTATCAAAGATCTGGATCGCCTGGGCGCCGGCCTCGATCTGGGCGTTGAGGTACTCCATGTCCATCTGGTGATCTTCTCCATCAGAGCAGCATAGACATCGGGGGCGGCGTACATCATCTGCTTGATGTGGGCGAAGTCCTTGCAGCCCTTCCCTTCGACCATGTAGCAGGCCAGGGTAAAGGGGGCGCCGCCGAAACCGATCAGCGGCACATTGCCGGCCAGTTCGCGGCGGAGGATCTTGATCGTTTCCAGAACATAAGGGACATCCTGCTCCATCTGCGGGATGCGCAGGGCCTCGACATCGGCCATGGTGCGGATCGGGTGTTCGAAGACCGGACCCGGGCACGAAGTCGAGGGCTTCATCCCCATCGGCTCGACCGGGGTGAGGATGTCGGAGAAGATGATCGCGGCATCGACACCGAGAATATCGATCGGCTGGATCGAAACTTCGGCGGCGAGCTCGGGGTCTTGCAGAGTTCAAGAAAGGTGCATTTGGCTGCGGACACGCATGTAATCGGGCAGATAACGCCCGGCCTGGCGCATCAGCCAGACCGGGGTGCGGTCAACGGTTTGCCCCAGCAGGCGTCCAAGAAACGTGTATTCATGTAATTCCTCCTCAGGAATGTGAAATTTATCGCTTTACCTATCGGCTGTGGATTTTGCGCAAGTGAAGAGCGCGGAGGCGTGGCAGGCCACGTCGCACAAGCGATGACGCAGGCAACGCCTAGATTGCCCAAAAGCCGCAGCCGTCTACTTCCCTTGCAATCGTAATCGGAATGTAGTTGCAGAACGGTTCTTCGGCCATGTAGTCGCCGTAGACGGCGTCGGCGCGGGCGCGGCAGCCGCCGCAGACGTTGATGAATTCGCACTCGCCGCATTTGCCCTTGTACTTCTTGAAGTCGCGCAGGTCGTTGAAGATCTTGCTGTTGAACCACAGCTCGCGGAAGGGGACCTGCTTGACGTTGCCGGCCGAGGAGTGGAAATAGGAGCAGGGCTTGACGTTGCCGAAGCAGTCGATGAGACAGATGGTCTGGGCAGCGATGCAGCCTTTGCCGCCGCCGGTGGAGAAGGTCAGGGAGCGGCGCTCGAATTCGACCCCTTCGGCCTTGGCTTTCTGCGGCACGATCCGGTAGTAGTGGGGGGCGCAGGTCGGGCGCATGAGGATATCATCCTCCCTCTTCTCCTGCTGATAGTGCCAGTCGAGGATCTCCTCGTAATCTTCCTTGGAGATCAGCTCGCTCATGATCTCTTCGCCGCGGCCGGTCGGGACGATCATGAACATGTACCAGGCCGTGGCACCGAGGGATTTTGCGACTTTGAAGGTATTGGCAATGTCAGACTGATTACGTTTGGTGAAGGAAGAGTTGATGAGGAACTTTTGGCCGTGCTTGCGGAAAAGCTCTGTCGCCCGCACCACACCATCGAAGGAGCCGGGGCACTGGCGGAAGTTATCGTGAACTGCAGCCGAAGAGCCATCGAGAGACAGCGACACCATTTTGATGTCCGCCTCCTTCATCTTCAGGCAGACCTCATCGGTTACCAGAGCACCATTGGTGGCCATGCACATGCGCAGGCCCAGGGAGGTGCCGTAGCCGGCCAATTCAAAAATGTCGTTGCGCATCAGGGGCTCGCCGCCGGAAAGGACAACAACCGGCTTGGAAAAGTCTGCTATTTCCTTCAAAAGCTTCTTTCCTTCTTCCGTGGAAAAGTCGCCCTCGCGAAGAGGTAAGATCCGATGAACAGCGGCAGTGAACGCATTTGAGGTTGCATTTCTGGGTGGTTTCCCAGGCAATCCATTTGGGAATAAATTCTTCAGCCATACAATCTCCTGATGTGCGAGGCATCCGCCCATTGTCATTTGTGCGCTATCCAAATCCCATGCGATAGCGTATCCAGTGAATTTACTATATACACCGGCTAAAACTCAAGAAGTTTCGCCCCTATTCTGACATCTTGCGGTTGAAGATGAGCACTGCCAGGACAAAAGTGAATGTGGCACTGGCAAGGAGGACGATGATGTACTGCCAGTCCAGCGTACCGTGCAGTAAAGCCTGACGGGCTCCTTCAAAAATAGCCGTAGTCGGAAGGATTTTTATCAACGGTTGAATTGCAGCGGGGTAGGAGGAAAGGGGAAAAAAGATGCCGGCCATAAAAATGAGCGGGACAATTATCACCGATTCCACGCGGCCGATGTTTTCCGGTTTATCGATAGTTGTGCCGCAGATGGTGCCCAGGCACGAGAAAATCATGGATCCAAAAGTAATGTAAACCAGGTAGGCAAGCAGATTGTAATAGTCCATGCGGAATGGGGTGAGGAAGAAAATGACCACCGCAACCGCAATCCCCTTGATGGCCCCCTGGCAGAACCCGGAAAAGATCTTGCCGATGACGATGTCGTAGACGGTGATCGGGGTTACCCGGTATTCGTCAATGGTATGCTGGACCCGGCGATGGAACCACATGCTCCACGCACTTTCGGTGAATGCAGCATTGACCGCCGTCATGGAGATCAGGCCGGGAGCAATAAAAAGAGGGTAGGGGATGCCTTCCACATCGGCGATGTATCCCTTGAGGCCGAAGCCGAACGCCAAGTAGAGGGTCAGCGGATAAGCAGTTACCGCCAGCAACTCGGAAAAAATGCTTCGGCGCATCACCAGCATATCGCGCCTCCAAATTGACAGGCCACCTCTGAACATTAATACTCCCTTTTAAGGCTGATCAAAAAGGTCCAGGTGCAAGGCGCCTGAAACCTGAGGAGTGAGGCGTATTGGACGTTACGCCGCTGCGACGAATGGTAAAGGCAACGCCGCAGATGGGCCTTTTTACTCTCGAATGGTTCTGCCGGTAAGTTCCAGGAAAACATCCTCAAGACTTGGTTCCTGCAAGCATATCTTGCGCACGTCGTTGCTGCCCAGGCTGTCCATAAGCGGTTTCAGACTGTCTTCGCCCGTCAGCACCAATCGGAAGGTGTTGCCGCTCCTCTCCATGGCTTCAACGAATGGAAGGCTGTGGAGCACCTTTTCATATCGGTCGCTATCGGCTCGGAATTCAACCTCGTAAATGTGGGCGCGGGACAGGGCCTCCTTGAGCGTTGAAGCAGTACCGTCCACCAATGCCTTGCCGTGATCCATGATCATGATCCGGTCGCAGAAGGTATCGGCCTCATCCATGTAATGGGTGGTAAGAAAGATCGTCATGCGACTGCGCAAGGTCTGGATATAATCCCATAGAACGCGCCTTGACTGGGGATCCAGACCGGTGGTGGGTTCATCCAGAAACAGCACCTGCGGCTCGTGGACCAGGGCGCGCGCCACCACAAGCCGCCGTTGCATGCCGCCGGAAAAAGTATCGGGAAAATCATGCTGGCGGTTGGCGAGACCGATCAGATCCAGCAAACGATCGATGCGAGGATTATATTCACTGGGAGACATGTTGTGCATGCGGGCATGGAGCACCAGGTTTTCCCGGGCGGTCAGGTAACGGTCCAGGTTGTTTTCCTGGGGAACGACGCCGATCAGGCAGCGAACCTGCTTGGCAGCCGTTAGCACGCTGTATCCTTCAACAAGGGCATCACCACTTGTGGGACGCATCAGCGTGGTCAGGATCCTTATCAAGGTCGTTTTGCCGGCGCCATTTGGTCCAAGCAGGGCAAAAATGATTCCCTTTTCAACCTCAAGGGAAAAGCCATCCACTGCCTTGAATGAACCATAGGCTTTTGCCACAGATTTTATGGAAATAGCTGTTTTCATGATTTTTTATCCTCGCCGTCCACGGGAAAAAGAAGGGTAAAGACGCTGCCGGCGGCATCCATCCTCTGTTCTACCCAGACCAGGCCGCCATGGGCATCCATGACGCCGCGAACTATGGAGAGTCCAAGGCCTGTCCCCTTGGACATGAAGTCGGAAGTACCGGAAGAATGATAGGCAATATCACCGACGCCATAAAATTTATCAAAGATCCTGGTCCGTTCTTCAGGGGGAACACCAATGCCGCTATCGGTGACATGAAGACGATAGAACCTGGCGGCAGAAAGACATTTCGGAAAGGAACGATAGAAAGGAGCGATTACCTTGCTGAGAGCAGCAATTTCCTTTTTATCGGCCAAGTCACCGCTGATGAGGATAGTTCCCCCGTCAGGAGTAAATTTTACCGCATTTTCCAACAGGTTTCTGATGGCAAGACTTGCCAGACCTTCATCCACTGGAACGGGTGTCCCATTGCCTTCGAATTCAACGGCGATGGTTCTTCCCGACAAAGGAAGACTGAAGGTTTCATAGACCTCCCTGCTGAGAGCAAGCAGGTTAACCGGCTGTTTCTGGGGGATGATCTCCTGTGCCTCGATGCGCGAGACGGAAAGCAGGTTTTCCACCAATTTCCGCAGTTGGCTGATCCCCTCATAGACCGAGGTCAAAATGTTTTCCTGTTCCTCTGTCATCTGCAGGCCACTGTATTTAAGGAGAAACTGAACTCCCCCCATGATGGATGTTATGGGAGTCTTCAGCTCATGGGACGCCATACCGATGAAATTATTTTTTGCCACATTCAGGCGATCAAGTTCAATGTTAGCGAGCTTTACCTCGAGAAGATTCTCTTTGAGGGCCTTGCGGCTCCGCTGCAGTTCCGTCGCCTTTTCCCGCATCTGATCATACAAGGCGTAGTTTTCGATCAGAACCGCAAGCTGGTTGGCAATCAGGGTCAAAAGGAATATTTCCCGGTCAGAGTAGCTTTTCCTGCCCCGGGATGCGACCATCATAACCCCGACCACATCGTCGCCAATTTTGAGTGGTATGCTGGACCAGGCCCGAACCCCCAATTTCATTGCGGCCTGTGCCACTTCTGCAGTAAGCTGTCTCGTCGGAGCCTTGGCCTTTGCAAGGCTGCCCTTTAATATACTGCTAACCCATGGTGTTTCGGGAGAAAGGAGCTTCAGTGACTTTTCCATCTCATGATTCAGGCCCAGGGAGGCAGACAGCTTCAATTCCCTTTGTCGCAGGATATGAATGGTGGAAAATTCAATGCGCAGCATATTGTGCAGCTGGAAAAGGAGCTCCGCCATGACCTTCTCCAGGCTATGCTTGGTGTTAAGGCGGAAAGCGATGGCATAAAGAGTAAGCAGCTCCCGATCGATGACCGCTTTTTCCTCTTCGACACGTTTTCTTTTGGTGATGTCCTTAATGATGAAGACAATGCCGGATGCTTCGCCTGTCCCTTGCATAGGGTAACTGTCCACGTTGTACCAGCCTTTGAGCAGCGGAAAGACGATATCTTCCTCGGCTGCGGTGGAAAACTTGTGGGGAAACTGAAACACCCTTGCTGGAACAGCCTCCTCCCCATAAAAAACCTTGCCGATTTTCTGGCCGATGACAGCGGCATAGGTACAATTGAAATAGGTGACGACTCTCTTGTTGCAGCGAACGATCCTCCCGTCCGTGTCGGTAAGAAGAATCAGGTCGGATACCGAGTCAAAGACCGCCTCCCATTGACTCTTGCCCTGACGCATCGCTTCCTGAACCATCCGGTGTTCATGCCGCTCTGCTGCTTCCCTCAGCTCCCGATCCACTGCCGGCACCAGCCGTGTCAGGTTGTGCTTCATCAGGTAGTCATGGGCCCCAGATCTCATGACGGCAATGGCAAGATCTTCCCCGACTTTGCCGGAAACTATGATAAATGGGAGATCCAGGCCGCTTTCATGCAAAACCTTGAGGGCTCCCGGGGCATCGAACTGGGGCATATTGTAGTCAGAAATAACCAGGTCCCAGATCTTTTCCTCAAGAGCTGCTTTCATGGCTGGAGCAGACTCGACCCTTTGCCAGTATGGATCATAGCCACCGTCTTTGAGAACATTCAGCAAGAGTATGACATCATCTTCCGAATCCTCCACCAGGAGAATCCTCAATGGCCGTTTCATTGATCGACTCCGGACAGTGTAAAATAAAACGTGGCCCCCGAACCAACGGCACTTTCCGCCCAGATTCTGCCCCCATGGCGGGCGACAATCCTCTGCACTGTCGCCAATCCAACCCCGCTGCCTTCAAATTCGTCAGAGCGATGCAACCTCTGGAACGGGGCAAATAGCTTGTCAGCGTATTGCATATTGAAGCCGGCACCGTTATCGCGAACAAAGTATACCGTCTCGCCATTGTCGCAATAACTGCCAACCTCAATAACAGTTTCCATTTCCCTGGCGGTATATTTCCAGGCATTGCCAAGCAGATTTTCCATGGCCACCCTGAGAAGTCCGGTATCCGCCTCGACAGTGATATCCTCAGCTATCTTCAACTCCACCTTGCGCTGGGGGTTGGACTGCTTCAACTCAAGCAGGAAAGCCTGTGCCATTCGGCTCAGGTTTGTCTGCTTGCGGTTCAGCTCGGATCGAGTCACCCTCGACAGTTCGAGCAGGTCGTCTATCAGTTGTGACATGCGCTGGCTGGCCCTGCACAGCCGCTGCAGGTGGGTTTTCCCGGATTCATCGAGCTTCTCCTGGTAATCTTCCAGAAGCAGCTGACTGAAACCTTCGATGTGACGCAGTGGCGCCCTCAGGTCGTGTGAAACTGAATAGCTGAAGGATTCCAGCTCCTTGTTGGCTGCCTCCAGTTGGGCAGTCCGCTGCAGAACCCGTTGTTCAAGCTCCAGATTCAATCGGCGTATTTCTTCCTCTGCCTTCTTTTGCTCTGTAATATCCTGATTGACGACCAGGGCGCCGACAATGCCCTGACTGCTGTCTTGCAAGGGAACGGTAGAGGATAAAATGGTTTTGCGCTTGCCGTCAAAGGTCTCAATATCTATGACTTCATTGAGGGAAATTTCTCCTTTGGAAATGGCCCGTGCTGCAGACCATTCCTCAGGCTTGATCCTTTTGCCGCTATCGGCCCACCAGCCCTTTATCTCATCGTATCGATCGATGCCGACATACTTCTCTCCACCCCATATCTCCTTGCCGGCCGGGTTGCCCTTGACTACCACCCCTTCGCTGGTAACCAGCCAAACGCCCACCGGCAATGTCTCAAGCACGGTACGCAGCAGTTTTTCATTTGCCCTGAGCGCCTCCTCTGCAAGTAATCGCTCGGTCACATCATTGGCGAGAACAATCTCCGCCGGTCTTCCGTCAAAGGATATGGGATGAGAAGTTATCTGGACACTGATGGGGCTGCCGTCCTTTTTCTGGTGCCGCCAGATCCCCGTATCTTGATATCCTGAGGTAACATCACTCACTTCTTCTATCAGTGCGGGAATATCTTCAGGAGAGCAGATGTCCCGGATGGTCATGGAGAGAAATTCTTCTTTGCTGTAGCCATAAGTGGCAATTGCGGCATTATTTATCGCCAGGAAACAAAGAGTTTCCTTATCCAGGACCCACATTGGATGCGGGTTGCTTTCAAAGAGCTGCCGATAACGCTCTTCTGATGCTCGTCTGGATTTTCCCGCCAGTTTACGCTCAGTTATATCAGTCATCATTGCCATGATGCCTGTGATATTGTCTTGTGCATCATAGAGCGGCGCAGTGGAAAGACTGACATCGAGTAGAGTCCCGTCCTTTTTCTTGCGGCGAACCTCAATATCGTTCAGCACTTCACCTTGCAGCGTTTTTTCCAGAAAGTGCTTTTCATTGACAAGATCGTCTTCAGGAACAAGCGGGTAATGCTCTCCTTTGATTTCATCCGCCGTCCAGCCAAACATCAACTCGGCTGCCCGGTTCCACTTGGTCACCCTGCCATCGGTATCCAGGGCAACTATGGCCAGCGGCGAGGCATTGAACAGGGTACTTAGTCTCTGGTTGGCCGAATCCAGCTGGGACGCCGTCTTCTTCTGCTCACTGATCTGCCTGCGTAATTCATCCTCAGTGCTGGCCAAGTCACGGTTACGCTCCTTGATCTTGGCTTCAGATTTGACAAGGAGGGTCATGTGGCTCTTGATGAGCAGATAGAGCATTATCGCTGTGGCCACCACATACAAGGATCCCTTGTAGATGGAGATCTGCTTGATGTGGGATGGGTCATGGACGAGATAAACGAGCAGCTCGTCTGAAAAGCGGATCCAGCTGGCTCCGACCAGGGCATAAATTGCGGCGATCTTTGCTGATATCTTAGAGGCTTGTTCCATAATCCCTCTGTCTATGCCTCGCCAATACCGGCTGTTTCTGCGACCGGGAACAGCATGATGAACAGGCTCCCCTGCCCGGCAGAGCTCTCCGCCCAGATAAAGCCGTTGTGGGCATCCATCACCTTTCGGCAGAACGTGAGCCCCAGGCCGGTGCCGCTGCTTTTGCCCCGCCGACGGTTCCTTGCCTGGACGAATCGGTCGAAAATACCTTCCAGTGATTCTTTCGCAATCCCTTCTCCAGTGTCTCGCACTGTTATCTGCAACATGGGCTTGCCAAACTTGAGCTTATCAAACCCGTAGCTCGATGGAATCCGCTCCCTCATTGTTTCCGGATCTTTAACCAGTACCGCGGTTATTTCAATCTCCCCCCCTCAGGAGTGAACTTCACGGCATTGGAGATCAGATTGCCGAGAAGACGGGAGAAGGTGGAACGGTCAACGGAGATACCGGGCAGGTCCTCGGGGACGTTTGCCAGCAGATTGATCTGGGCCCTTTTGGCTACCGTGATGAAGCGGGTATAGGTGCGCTGGATAAGTTGCCTCGGCTGCTCCTCCTTGAAATGCATAAGCATCTTGCCGGCTTCAAATTTATGGACACCAAGCAGGGTGTCTATCATTTCAACCATTTCAGCACAACTTTCCATGGAAGACTCAAGGTATTCCCTCTGGTCTGCATTGACCGGCCCGAGGCGCCCTTCCCGCACCAGGTCGACGGAGCCGACAACGGCAGTAATGGGAGCCTTCAGATCATGGGAGAGCATACTGACAAAATCCTCTTTTTCCTGTTCCAGCGCCTTTACCGCCGAAATGTCACGAATGATTTCAACACTGCCTATCAGCTGTCCCATGGCATTAAGCAGTGGCGAGGCGCTGGAGGAAACCGGTACTGCTGCCGAGTCCTTTAGCATGATGTAGGACATGTCAAGGCAAGGCTTGCCCGTACGCAGGACCACCCGCCCGGGAATATCTTCAGCTGAGATATCCGCTCGCAGTGCCTCTTCAATCGGCATACCGATAAGCTGATCCTTTGTACGACCCAGGACCTGCTCTGCTTTCAAGTTGGCGGTGATGATCCGCCCGTTCACATCCACCGCCAGAAGAAGGTCAGCCATCCCCTGAAGGACTGCCTCCATTTTTTGCCGTTCTTCGTCCAACTGCTGCTGCAAAAGAAAGTTCTGTCTTTTAGCCCTGTTGAGCAGTATGGCCCGCTTCACCTTCTGCAGGACATCTTCTGTGGAAAAGGGTTTGGCTATGTAATCCAAGGCGCCGTTCTTCATGGCTTCCACGGCTATATCCTCACTGCCATGGGCAGTCATCATTACTACTGCCAGCTCCTGATGGCTGTGCTGTATCCGTTCCAACATCTGCAGTCCATCAACGCGCGGCATTTTGATGTCCAGCAGAACCAGGTCGAATTTTTCCCTGGCCACCGTTTCAAGCCCTTCAGCCCCATCCCTGGCAATAGCTGTCAAATAACCGGCATCTTCCAGTTGCAGCTTTAGAATCAGTGCTATATCCGGCTCATCATCCACAATCAGAATCTTATCCTTTTCCATGACCCTCCTCAACAAACGGCACTGTGAAGGAGAAGACATTCCCCCCTTCATTCCCGGCATTATAATGGATTCTGCCATGATGCTTTTCAATGATTTCCTTGCAGATCGCCAGCCCCAGCCCTGTACCCCCTTGCCGCGGCTGATCGGCATTGTTCAGTTGCTGGAACTTCTTGAACAGCTTCTCCCTGTCCGCCCATTGAATCTCTTTGCCCCGGTCTGCTACCGAAACCTTCAGATAATTCCCTTCCGCCTCCGCCAGAACCATGACTATTTTCCCCTCCGGCGAAAATTTAACTGCATTGGAGAGCAGGTTTGTCATAACCTGGATCAGTCGGTCCTGATCGCCATAGACAAGGGGCAGATGATCCCCGATGCTGTTGACTATGGAGATATTGCAGCTATGGGCAAAGGTTTTAATCTCCTCCACCGCATAGACGACCAGTTCCCCCATGGATAAAGGCTTGAATTTGAAAACCATACTTCCCGACTCAATTTTCGAGATATCAAGGATCTCGGTGATCAGCCTGATAAGTCGTTGTGTGTTGCGTAGGCATATGGCAAGAAGCTGCCTTTCGGTGTCAGTCAACCATTTGCCTCTGTTGAGTAGCAGCTGAAGAGAACCTTTCATGGATGTCAGTGGTGTCTTGAGTTCGTGGGAAACCGTGGAGATGAAGTCAGTTTTCATTCTGTCTATCTGTTCTTCGCCCGATATGTCTCGAACCGAGATGACCGTCCCGGCAAATTGCCCTGCATCATCTGCCATGGAAGCCAGATTTACCTTCAACTGTTTGCCTTTTACCGTCATTTCTTCCTGACGGTTTGGAACCGGTAAATTGGAACCTTTTATCTCTAGAATCCAGTCCAGCAGCTTTGAAAGCTCGCCGCAACACATCTGCTCAAGCGGTTGACCGACCACCCTGAAGGGAACCAGGTCAAAGATTGTCTGCGCTGCCGGGTTAAAAAGTATAACCCGGTTATCCCTATCGGTTACCAGCACCCCTTCGGCCATGCTGGTTAATATCGCCTCCAGCCGTCCCATCTCCATGCTGAGCTGGGCAGTTCTCGTTGCCACCTTTTTTTCCAGCAACTCGTTCAGCTCCTGCAGATCCTGGTTCTTCCTGCCAATGATGTGGTCGCGCTCTGCCAGAGCAGTTACCATGCTATTGAACGATCCGGCCAGGGCCCCCACCTCATCATTGTTTCTGATTACTACACGCTGGCTAAAGTCACCCATCTCTATCATTCTTGCCCCTATGGCGAGTTCGCGTATGGGGCCGGAACAATCCACGAGTGGCAAAGAAGGCTATGACAAAGGACATAAGAATACTGACTGCAGCGGAAAAAAGGATATTTTTCAGACTGTCGTCACTGATCTTTCGAAAATTCTCCCTGGACATTGCAACGGAAAGAGATCCGACGAATTCTCCTTGCAGATTGGTAATGGGTTCGAAAACTGTCTCATATTCACTGTTGCCTATCTCAGCTTTGCCTCGATAGGAGTAGCCTTTTTGCAACCTTTCGACGATATGGGGCGGCAGGGTGCTGTGAAGGTTCTCGGTCGAGCGGTTGCTCGCGATTCGCCGTCCCCGCTGGGTCACCGACACCTCAGCAATTTCGCCGAAAATATTATGGATCTGGGAAGGGAGGTGGTTTGAGTTATTATCTATCCTGTCTCCGGCAATTACCCCCCCAACAAAGTGCCGTCAGGGGTGATAACAGGAATTGCAACCAATACCACCATTGCTTCGGTCTCTTTGCTGGCAGGGTCTTGTTCTGTGCGTAAAAATTCGTTGCCCACCAATTCAGTGGAGATAAGTGCTTTTTTCTCACGGAAGATCTGCTCGACAATGGCAGGAACTGCAAATTGGCCGCCGTGCTGAATGCCATTGAGCCTGGTAATTACCCTGCCTTGTGGATCGACGATAGTAAGGCTGTCGACAAAGGGCAGGACTTTATTCCAGCGGCGCAATGCATCCTTTAACCATGGAATATCTTGCCCTTTGAGGTGCTGCTGCACCGGCGGGGCCATGATTGGTTGCAGGAGTGAGTATTTTGTCTGCTCGGCACGGGATAAGAACTGGCTGTGGACATAGTTCAGGTGTTCTTCCAAGCCATTGGTTACATCCTGTTCGATATGGTCTTCAATGCCTTGGAAGGTGGTAAGGAGGAGGGTCGTGTAGGATACAACAAGAATGAGTAGTATGGATAAGAAAAGCTTGCTTCTTATGCTAAGGCTAACTCGCATGAGGTGCCTTTTTTCCGGATGGCATCAACAGGAAGGAAGAAATCGTTTCAGCTGGTGTCACTACGACCTCCGGGGGCGCAAAGGAATCAATAATCTTCCGGCTTCAAATCCCTGGCCATCAGCTCCAATACGGCATCACGCGCTGATTTGTCCTGGTAAAGCACCTGGTAAACCTTCTCTGTGATAGGCATGTCCACCTTCAGCCTGGCCGCAAGATTAAAGGCTGACTCAGTTGTTTTTACCCCTTCGGCTACCATGCGCATATCGCCGAGAATTTCGCCAAGACGCCTGCCCTGGCCCAGCTGGATGCCTACGCTTCTGTTGCGGGACAGATCTCCCGTACAGGTCAATACCAGATCTCCCATCCCAGCCAAGCCGGCAAAGGTTGCTTCTTTTGCCCCCAGCGAGCGGCCCAGGCGGGTCATTTCAGCCAGCCCCCGCGTGATAAGAGCTGCCCTGGTATTGTGTCCAAACCCCAGACCATCGGAAATGCCGGCAGCGATGGCAATGACATTTTTAATGGCACCCCCAAGTTCAACCCCGGTCACATCATTATTGGTATAGACCCTGAATTTACTGGTGTTGAAGATCTGCTGCACTCTTACGGCGACCTCAGCCCCTTCGGAAGCAACGGCGACTGCTGTCGGCATTTCCTGAGCGACTTCGCGGGCGAAGCTCGGTCCTGACAAAGCGGCAAAATTTTGGTACAGCTCAGGGGGCAAAACCTCGCCGTAAACCTGTGAAACGGTCATCAGCGTTTCCAGCTCTATGCCTTTAGAGGCACTGACAATGAGAGAAGAAGCGGAGATAAAGGGGAGGGCGCTCTTCAGCACGGTACGCGTCACCTGCGAAGGAACGACAAATAAAAGCATTCCCTTGTCTGCCACGGCTTCCTGAAGGCTGTTGGTGTACTTGAGCTCCGGAGAAAGCAAGATGCCTTCAAGAAATACGCTGTTGCATCGAGTTTTGGTCATTTCCAAAACCAGCTCCGGCTCGTAAGCCCACAACGTAACATCGTGCCCTTTTTTTGCCAGCAGATCGGCCAGTGTCGTTCCCCAACTGCCTGCACCGATTACCCCAATCTTTTCCCGTTCGCCCATTACCTCTCCCTGCACATTCAGCTACTGGTTTATGTCAGTCATCCCAATCGTCATCCAGGTCGGTCTGATACCGACGGACATCGTAACCCTCTGCGAGTGCTTCCCTTGCCATATCCATGCTTTCAAGTGCATAACGGCGTAAAAACGGGTGAAAATGGTAGGGAAGCTTATGTTTTTCAAGACTGGCGGCCAGCCTGACTGTCTTTTCCACCAACCAGGATTCCCTGCCGACCTGACGCATTAAATCGGCCACTAACAACAACCTCTTCCCAATGAGCCCGATCTCCTGGGCAAAGACCTCCTGGCAGAAACGATCCAAAATAGATTCCAGTCCCTGTGCCAGCTTCTTGCCACTTGCACTCTCCTCCAGTTCCCGCCATTCCACCGCAAAATCATAGACACTGCCATCGGTCATGAACCAGGTGGAGAAAAAATCGTCGTCCATCAGTTCGTCAAAAAAATTATCTTCTTCGACAGCAGGCTTTCTACTTTTTGGGAACTGTGGATCATAGACGGCAGGATCAAGCTCTCTGTCGGCAAACAGGCTGCACCGAACGTAGAAATCAGCAGGTAATTCCATATCTGACGATAAATTTCGATACAACGCATCCTGCATCAGTAGGAGGGCATATTCGGCACCAACCGGCACAACTCCTTCCTCGCTACGCAGTTCAATCAGCTCATTGTCCAGCTCATCAACAGTTACAGCCATGCTGCCCGAAGCACCGATGATGCCCCTGGTCTCGTGCACCTGAAGACAGAGGACGCCAAGGCGCTGCTGGTCAACCCAGCGGCAAAAGACCAGCGAACGGTAGCCGTCACCGTCAGGAGGGCTGACACAACAGGTGTGAAAGGGGAGGAGAGGGGCAGGTTCGAAAGTAGCTACCGTATCAATCCCTAAGAAAGAGAGACGGCGCAAGCTCCTCTTGGCCAACTGGGCCAATGGTTCAGGCGCAGAGTGGACATATCTGCCCAGAATCCTGGCCGAGCTGCCTGCCCTGATTTTTCCCAAGGCAGTGATTGCAGCAGCGGCTAGTTCAGAATCCCTGAGTCTGAGCAAAACTTCCAGCAGGTTAACTACCCGCGAATCACGGACCTCAGGCAACTGCCTTATGACAATCAGGCGGATTTCCCGTGGGTAGTTGAGGAACTCTTCCATGAAGGCAACAAGGCCGACTTCTCCCCGATCAAGGACCTCAGGGACTGAAAAGGCCCCGGTAGATGCAATTCCGGCAAAGAGCGTGGAAAAGGGAGGGAGGCTGGTGTCCACCCCATATCCTTGCAGTGCTGCCAATATTGCCGCCTTGGCATCATTATCCAGATCCCTGCGCTTCAGGGCAATCTGGATGAGTTGATCAATCCAGACTTCATCTTCAAAGAAATCGAGAAGGTAAGTATACTTGGAGATAAGATCACCTCTTCTCTCCAGCCATAAATGCCTGACCAAGGGGCGCAGCGCCCGTTTTCCCGACATTTTAAGAGTTACCCCGATCTCTTCCAGCTCTTCACAGGTGATGTCCTCCTGCTTCAACCTTTCCAGTTGGCGAAGAATGTCGCGGCGTTCCTTAAGCGTCCTGTCGATTTTACGTTGATGCAAAATGTCATTTGTGTAAGGCATCGCATCCCGTCCCTGGTCACAAGTCTTCTCAACTGTTTACTATTCTACTGCTCTTCCTCTGTTTCAGCAGCAGGATCGAGCACATCATCATCTATTTCTTCCTCTTCTTTTTCAGCCAATCGAGCTACTGCCACGACTCGTTCATCTTCCTCAGTCACCATCAGGCGGACGCCCTGGGTGTTGCGGCCGATGATGGAAAAACCTGATACTGGTACCCGGAGAATTTTCCCCTGGTCAGTAATCAGCATCAGGTCGTTTTCATCGACAACCTGTTTAATGTCGACAACACAGCCATTGCGCTCGGTGGTTTTAATGGTTATGACCCCCTTGCCCCCCCGCGACTGGCAACGATACTCGCCGAGCCCAGTCCGCTTGCCAAAACCGTTTGATGTGACGGTGAAAAGGGTAGAGTCGGTGAAATCCTCGTTGAGGATCTCCATGCCGATGACGACATCATCATCTTCAAGGCTCATTCCTCTGACACCACGGGAAACACGGCCGACAGTCCGCACATCGG
>CAWAFF010000063.1:0-49430 GCA_963780945.1 uncultured delta proteobacterium
TTTCGATAAACCGTATGGTTACTTGGGAGACTTCTGGACTGACAGCAGCTGGATCTCCAATTTGCACGTGGGCGACTATCTTACCTACTCTGGTGATGACGTCCATAACTCGTGGGACGATTACAACATGACCTTAGTCAGTGCCATCCCTGCCAACGGTACTGCTCCGGTGCCTGAACCTGCCACCTGTCTGCTTATCGGCAGCGGCCTGTTAGGGGTGTGGGGAATGCGGCGGCGGCTGGCATAAGAACAGTTGTGACACAAAAAGGCCCTGATCGCTCAGGGCCTTTCGTATTGCTTTACATCTCATTGAAACTTATTAATGGTGCCCGGGACCGGAATCGAACCGGTACAGCCTTTGGACCGAGGGATTTTAAGTCCCTTGCGTCTACCAATTCCGCCACCCGGGCTAATCCTGCAGCCGTTAGCTGGCTAGAACCTAAACGCAGTTTACCCTCTCCCGCAGTTCTTTGCCGGTTTTGAAAAAAGGTGTCTTTTTCGAAGGGATCTTTACCAGTTCCCCACTTTTCGGGTTTCTGGCTTCACGGGCATCCCGAGCCCGGATGGTGAAGCTGCCGAAACCGCGGATTTCCACCTTGTCCCCGTTTTTCAGAGCCTCCTCATGGAATCAAAAACTATGGAAATGATAGCCTCAGATTCCTTACGGGACAACAAACTGTTTGATTCAATCAATCTGTCAATCAATTCACTTTTAGTCATCAAAACACCTCTTGCCGCAATTAAAATCAACATCTAAATGATTTGAAAAGGGTTAGTCTTCGGTGCCCTTTTTCAGCTTCTCTTTCAGCAGGTCGCCGAAGGTTTGAAGTTGCTTCTCCCTGGGATCCCATATAGGAGGCAAGTTCAGCCTTATCCAATGCGGACTGCAATGCGATTTGATTGAAAGGGCGATCTTTTTCTCGACCATATCCACGCTCAGAACCACTGCTTCAAGCTCATCGCCAACCGTGGCGAAATCTTTGGTTGATGCCAACTTCTCGCGGGACAGCTCGGAAACGTGGATCAGACCTTCGATCCCCTCTTCCATCTCGACGAAGACGCCGAAGTCGGTCAGGGAGGTAACTTTGCCGTTGACCTGGTGCCCGGCACGGTATTTGCTCCGGGAATCTCGTCCAAGGATCCGGCACAAGCTGCTTGATGCCGAGGGAAAGCCTCTCATTTTCAACGTCAACCTTGAGAACAACCGCCTGCACGGTCTGCCCTTTGGTGAAAAGCTCGCCGGGGTGCTTGATGCGCTTCGTCCAGGACATGTCGGAGACATGGACCAGGCCGTCGATGCCGTCTTCGATGCCGATGAAAACACCGAAATCGGTCATGTTCTTGATCTGTCCTTCGATCTTGGTGCCGACCGGATATCTTTCGCCGATCACGTCCAGGGATTTACTTCAGTCTGCTTCAGGCCAAGGGAGATCCGGCGGTTTGCGATATCGACAGCCAAGGATAACTGCTTCAACTTCCTCGCCGACTGTAAGAAGTTCCGACGGGTGACGAACCCTTTTGGTCCAGGACATTTCGGAAACATGGACCAGGCCTTCGATGCCTTCTGCCAAGAGCAATGAATGCGCCGTATTCGGTCAGGCTGACCACTCGGCCCTTTACCCGCTCTCCTATCTGATATTTGCTTTCCACGTTAGCCACGGATCAGGCATGGTCTGCTTGAGGCCAAGTGAAATCTTGCCTTTTTCCCTGTCGTACTTAAGAATTTTGACCTTGAGGCTGTCGCCGACCTTTACTGCTTCGGAAGGGTGATTCAGCCTGCCCCAGGACATGTCCGTAACATGCAGAAGTCCGTCCACGCCGCCTAGATCCACAAATGCGCCATAATCGGCTATGTTTTTAACAACGCCGTCAATCACATCACCTTCGGCCAAGGTAGCCAAAGTGTTGGCTCTGGACTTATCCCGCTCTTCTTCCAGCAGTGCTCTGCGGGAAAGAACGATGTTGCCGCGCTTGCGGTTCATTTTGAGAACTCTGAACTTGCAGGTCTCGCCGATGAACCGGTCCAGATTGCCGCCAGGGCGAACATCAACCTGCGAAGCAGGAAGGAAAGCCTCGATACCCACATCTACAATCAAACCACCCTTGACTTTGCCGGTGATCTTGCCTTCAATGATACCGCCTTCACCACCTGCGGCGGTAATGGCTTCCCAGGCAACCTGAGAGTCAGCTTTTTTCTTCGACAGGACCATATGGCCGCGGATGTTTTCACCACGTTCGAAAAATACGTTTACTTCTTCGCCGACTTTGACGGTAAGTTCGCCATTTTCATCTATGAATTCATTTATGCGAATGCAGCCTTCGGACTTGTAGCCAACGTCCACAAGAACACAGTCCGCTTCGATCCTGACGACTACACCCTTGACGATTTCACCGGCCTGCGGCTGGCCAAGCTGTCCTGATAGAGTTCAGCAAAGTCGTCGCGTCCTTCCTGCTCCAGATCCTCTTCCGTATCATGCAACCGCCTGATCGGCATATCTTTTTTCTTGAATGTCTTTTTTTCGTCTCCCATTAAGACCTACCCCCTGAAATGATCCTTTAAAAAATCAAGCTAACTTATCAGCATCTGCGAAAAAATTCAATGGTTTTTATCTTTCGCAATCTTTTCCAGCTGCTCCAGCACTTCGTCAATCAATCCATTTTGGAGTGGAGGCTCCTGCGGTGACACCCACGTTGTTGCACCTTCAAACCAGACCGGAATCAGTTCTGGGCCATTTCGATGTGGTGGGTTCGGGCTGTATTTCGGTGCAGACCTCGGCAAGACGCTTGGTATTGGCACTGTTATAACCACCGATGACAATCATGCAGTCCACTTCACTGGCCAATTTCTTGGCTTCCTCCTGCCTCACTGACGTTGCATCACAGATGGTGTGAAAGACGCGAATCTCCCCCCCTTGTTCAGCAATGCGTCGACAACATGCCTGAGGTTGTCGAAGGACTGGGTGGTCTGGGCCACCACACCTATCTTGCTCATCTTCGGCAATTTCATGGCTTCTTCACCGGATGCGACAACATACACCTTGCCGGCGGCGTAGGAAACAATACCCTGCACCTCCGGGTGATCGGCATCGCCAACGACGACCACATCATAACCGGAATTTGACAGGTTATTCACATGTTCCTGGGCCTTCTTCACAAATGGACAGGTTGCATCAAGTATATCAAGTTGTTTGCGGACCGCCTCCTCAAGCTCATTGAAAGCCGCACCATGGGAACGAATAATGAGGGTGCCCTCATCCATGCCGGCCACATTTGACAATGCCTTCACTCCCATTTGTTCAAGCCTCTGCACCACCTGCGGTGAATGGATGATGGGGCCGAGTGTATAGGTTTTTCCACCCTTATCGGCGGCTTCAAAGGCTATGTGGGTTGCCCTCTTGACTCCAAAGCAAAAGCCGGCCTGTTTGGCTAAAAGCACTTTCATCCGTTGCATCTCCCTTTGCGGCAGTACTAACTCTTCTTCTCTGCCTGTCGATCCTGCACTGTCTTTACCATGACAGCCAATACCTGGTCTATGGTGAGTCCTGTTGAATCGATAACGTGTGCATCATCGGCACAACGCAATGGCGCATGTTCCCGCTTTTCGTCACTTTCATCCCGGGCTATGACCGCGGCAATGGTCTGCTCAAGGGTCACCGGCTCTCCCTTGGCCACCAGTTCCAGATATCGCCGCCGGCCACGTTCTTCTGCGGAAGCGGATAGAAAAAATTTAACTTCCGCGTCGGGGAAAACCACCGTGCCTATATCACGCCCCTCAAGAATGACGCCACCCTGCTCCCCCATCCGTCGCTGCAATTGAAGCAGACTTTCCCGGACAGGTTTTCTGGCCGATATCCTGGAGGTGAGGGCGCTTATTTCCGGGGTGCGAATGGCCAGGGAGACGTCCTCGCCATTGAGCATGACCACGCAGCAACCGTGGTCTCGCTTCAGGACCACCTGGGTATGGCGGCAAAGTTCTGCCAGGGCCCCATCGTCATCAGCGGCAACACCTTTCCTGCCGGCATTAAGGGCAATGGCCCGGAACATGGCGCCGGTATCGACATGAATGTAACCCAGACGCTCGGCCAGCAGTTTGGTGATGGTGCTTTTACCGGCACCGGAAGGGCCGTCAATGGCGATCACCAGACCATTTTTGCGACCGGCAGCAGTGCTTTCGCTCATTGGGCCGTGACCTTTTCCAACAGAGAATGAAAATTGGGGAAGGAGGTGGCTATGCATTCGGTGTCTGTGACGGTTATTTCGGCCTGTGCTGCCAGCCCTGCAATGAGCATGGACATGGCGATGCGATGATCACCGAAGCTTTCGGCAGTGCAACCCTGCAGTTGTTCCATGCCGGTCACCTCCATGCCATTTTCGGTCTCCACCACATGTACTCCGGCCTTCCTGAGATTGGTGGCCATGGCTGCGATGCGATCTGTTTCCTTGACCCGCAGTTCCCTGGCATCGCTGACGATGGTTTTTCCCTCAGCCAGGGATGCGGCAACACAAATGACCGGAAACTCGTCTATGGCCCGCGGCACCAGGTCGCCGCCGATTTCAATGCCTTTCAGCCGGGATGATTTCACCAGAATGTCTGCAACCGGTTCACCCGAGCTTTCCCGGCAGTTCAAAAGGGTGATGTTCCCTCCCATGGCAGTCAGGATATCGATAATGCCGGTTCTGGTAGGATTTACCCCGACACCTTTGATGAGCAACTCGGATCCCGGAACTATCAGCGCGGCAACCATGAAGAACGCCGCCGATGAAATATCGCCCGGAACTATTATCTCGTGCCCGTCCAGTTCACGTCCGCCGCGGACTCGTGTTCCACCGGCAAAGGTCTCCACATCGGCACCGAAATAGCGGAATATTCTTTCCGAGTGGTCGCGGGACAGGTGTGGCTCGGTAACTATTGTTTCTCCATCGGCATAAAGGCCTGCCAGGAGGATCGCCGATTTAACCTGGGCGCTGGACACCGGTGAAGCATAGGTGATTCCTTTGAGTGGACTGCCGACAATGGCCAAGGGCGCCTTATCGCCGCCGGCACGACCGAAAACCGTTGCCCCCATTCTGCTCAGTGGCTCAAGGACCCGCTTCATGGGTCTTTTCCGCAGATACTGGTCGCCGGTCAGCACCGAAAAAAATTTCTGTCCGGCCAGCAGACCGCAGATGAGACGAATGGAGGTACCGGAGTTGCCGCAATCCAGCACGTCACCAGGTTCAGCAAGACCATGAAGCCCTTTACCCTCGATGCGCAACGTTTCACCATCATCATGGATGTTGATCCCCATGGAGCGAAAGGCATTGAGAGTCGCCAGGTTGTCCTCGCCCCTTAGGAAACCGGTAACGGTGGTGGTCCCACAGGCAATGGAACCAAGCATAATGGAACGATGAGAAATGGACTTATCTCCAGGAACTGCAATTTCTCCCCGCACTGCCTTGGCCGGTTTGGTGGTATGGGTCTGCAAGCTGGACTCCTACGGGCTGCTGAATTTTCGTCGTCATCATTAAAAGAAAAGTGAAGAGCAACCTCGAAGAGTCACCCTTCACCAGGTAATTGTACCATTTTTACCGTTAACGGATAGCGTCCCGATTCTGCTTCGACCGGGAGAAGAAGTCGGCAAGACCCTCGCCGTCTCCGGCATCGACCAGGGTCCGCAAGCTGGCGAAAGATTCCTGGAAAAAATCCATCATTTCAAGGACCGCGCCGCGGTTCATGAGGGCAATATCCCGCCACATGGCCGGATCAGAGGAAGCTATCCGGGTAAAGTCCCTGAATCCGCCGGCCGAGTACTTGAGTATGTTTTCGGAAAAGCGGTCGTAACCACCCACTGCATTAACCAGGGAATAGGCGACCATGTGCGGCAGGTGGGATATGGCAGCTACCACATGGTCATGCTTGTCCACATCCATCTTTACCACCTCGCTGCCCGCCAGTTCCCACATGCGTGCCACCTTGGCCAGTGCACTGCTATCGGTACCCGTGGTTGGGGTCAGAATGCAACGCTTGCCCTGGTAAAGAGTGGGAAAAGAGGCCTCGACCCCGGAATTTTCTGTGCCGGCGATGGGATGGCCACCGACGAAAAACGTGCCCTCCGCCATGAGATTTTCACAAGCGGCGACGATCTCCCCTTTGACACTGCCGCCATCGGTCACCACGCAACCGGGCGCGATGACAGGAGCAATGCGGGCCACCATATCAACGATGGAGCAAACTGGTGTGGCAATAAATACCACATCGGCACCGGCAACACCCACCAAGGGATCAAGGGCGTATGAATCTATAACACCCAGCTCCACGGCCTTCTGAAGATTGGTTTCACCACGGCCGATCCCGACAACCTCGGCGACTTCCCCTTTTTCACGGAGAACACGTGCCAGAGATCCACCAATAAGACCAACACCGATTATGGCCAACCGCTGAATAAGCGGCATGAGGTACCTCTTCTAATTCACGAGTTTATTTGGAAAGGAGGAGTTTTGCGTCATGGCAAGGCGACCAAGGGATTGCGCGGAGGCGTACATCGGTACGCCGCACAAGCAAGACCGCAGGTCAACACCGCCAGGGCGCAAAAGAACCCTTTCCTGGCGAAGCCTCATTTGGCTCTGGGATACGAGCCAAGCACCTTCACAAACTGGCAGCAGCCTTTCAGCTCCTGCACTGCTTCGGCAATGACCGGGTCGGAGATGTGCCCCATCAGATCCAGGAAGAAGATATATTCCCAGGCCTTCTTTTTCATCGGCCGGGATTCGATCTTGGACAGGTTGATGCCGCGTTTGGCGAAGGGTTCCAGCATCTGATAGAGAATACCCACCTCATCCTTGACCGAGAACAGCAGTGACGTTTTATCGTCGCCGCTCTTGTCCGCCATTTTTTTACCGATGACCAGGAAGCGGGTGAAATTGTTCACCTGATCCTCGATCCGTTCCCGCACGATCTTCAGATCATACATGGAAGCGGCGAGTTCGCTGGCTATGGCGGCGGCGGTATAATCTTCACTGACAATCTGGGCAGCGACGGCAGTGGATGAAACATCCACCACCGGCACATTGGGCAGGTTCTCCGCCAGCCAGTTGCGACACTGGGCAATTGGCTGCTGGTGGGAACAGACCTTCTTGATATCCTCAATGCGCCCGGTCCGGGAAAGGAGATAATGATTGATCTCCAGCATAACCTCGGCGTTTATCTTCAGCTCGCTGTCCATGAACATGTCCAGGGTGTGGGTGACCATGCCTTCCGTGGAATTCTCCACCGGAACCACACCGTACAGTGCCCGCCCCTTTTCCACCTCTTCAAAGACCGCAGGTATCGACTTCTGCGGCACCAGCTCTGCGGAAAGACCGAAATGCTGCATGGTGGCCATATGGGTAAAGGTGGCCTTCGGCCCGAAAAAAGCCACCTTCATCGGCGCTTCCAAAGCAAGGGAAGCGGAAATGATCTCTCGAAAGACGCTTCTTACGGCTTCATTGGGAAAAGGTCCATGGTTCTGCGCTTGAAGACGCTCGTAGATCTCCCGTTCCCGGCTCGGCACGTGAAAATCACTCTTGGTACCCGTTTTCAAGCGGCCGACTTCCATGACCCGGGAGGCGCGCTCGTTGAGCAGTCCAAGCAACCGGTCATCCAGTGCATCAATTTCTTTTCTTATGTCTGCCAGAGTTTTTTTTGCCAAGACGAGTCACCTGAGGAAGGAATAGGGGGTTTTTAGAGGGGTTAATGTATAGGAAAGTCTCTAAAATTGCAAATAATTTTGTGGCTTAACGCAACGTGATCAACAGCCTCCTGGACTATTTCCACCTGCGCCTCAGGATTAATCGGGTTGGTCCCTACCGCAAGGGAGTAAAGGTAGGGTAATCAGAGCTCCCTTCCGGGAACGGACCTGAGTGTTTCAGGTGCGTGAACATTTCCTGTTGTGTCAGCTGGATCTTAAGGCATCGACGATGTTCATGCGCGCTGCACGGAAGGCCGGCAGTACCCCACCGACGAAGCCCATGACCAGTGAAAAGAGCAGGGATTTCCAGGCAATGGCGAATGTCAGGGAGAAGGAGAAGGCAAGTTCGGCGAAGGACTGCCAGTTCATGGTGGAAATGGTCACCAGCTGCATGAAGGAAGCGAAGAACAGCCCGAGGATACCGCCCAGAAGGCCCAGGAACAGCGCCTCCATGATAAATGCCGCCAGGATGCTCCACTTGTTGAAGCCCAGCGCCCGCAGGGTGCCGATCTCGATGATACGATTGGCAACTGCGGCATACATTGTAATCATAGCCCCGATGATGGCACCCAATGAAAAAATGATCGTCAGGGCGATGCCGAGAATGCTGAGGAATTTGGACATGGCCTCGGACTGGTCCAGATAGTATCGCTTCTCCCGCTTGGCTTCAAGAGTCAGGCGAGGATCACTTTCAATGCGCTGCTTGAATCCTGCAAATTGTTCCGGGTCCCGCAGCCTGAACACCACCGATGAGTAAACCGGCCGGCGGAATGCCTGCATGAGCTGATCCACGTCCCCCCATATTTCCGAGGAAAAGCCGGTGCTGCCTGCATCAAACACCCCCACCACCGTCCAATTGCGCATGCCGAAACGCAAAGTTTCACCGATCCCTCCCCCCTTGAATCGCTTGGCAATGCTGGCGCCGGCGATAACCTCGGCAGAGCCGGGCTTGGGCATCCGCCCTTCCTTCAGCCGCACCTGGGGCCGCAACTGAAGAGAGGCTGGGCCGACACCGCGGATAATGACATTGGAAGGCTTGTTGGTGCCCCGCTTTGGCAGGTTGATGAGTACCACTAATTCCTTGGCCAGAAGCAGCCTGCCATCGGCACCGATGGCAACCTCCGGTTGACTTTCAATGACCGCTGACTGTGGCCGCTCCACCCCGCTCTGTACTTCGGAGACGGCGGATTTGCGAATTACCACCACGTTTTCATCTGAACCGGTTTCAACCAAAGTCCTGCGCAAGCCTTCAGAAAGCATCAGGGTGGCGGCAAAGACGAAAACCACCAGCGCCATGCCCGAGGCGGTAAGAACCGTGGTAAGGCGCCGTGTCCAGAGGTTACGGAAACTGTAGAAATAGGGGATGCCCATCAGCCGATCCTCCTCAACCCTTCGGCGATCCTGATGGTGGCACCGCGCCAGGTGGGAAAGATGGAGGCAACCACGCCGATGGTCAGGGCAGCGGCCAGATCCAGGTATATGGTCAGGGGAGCCACATTGAAGACGGGAAAAAACTGCGACAGTTTTTCCTGAATGCCGTGGGCCGCCGGAAACGTCAGCAGAATGCCGACAACACCACCGGCCATGGCAATGACAATGGACTCGCCAAAGATGACCCCGGCAATGTGCCACGGACCAAAACCAAGGGTCTTCAAGGTTGCATATTCCCCTATCCGTTCCCGCGCCGTCATGGCCATGGTGTTGGCCGCCACCACCATGATAATGACTATCACCACATAGGAAACGATCTTGATGGCGATCATGATCGCCTCGGTCATGGAGACAAAACTCAGCTGAAAAGCCCTCTCTGTCTCGGTGAGTGTTTCGGCCAGGGAATTTTTGAAGGTATCGTCCACCGCTTCGGAAACCTCGGCGGCCAGCTCCGGCTTGGTGACACCGATCATGTAAAAACCGGCCTGATCAGCCCGGCGCGGCACGGTCTTTTTCATGGTCTCATTCAGATATTTCCAGTGGAAAAAAAACTGGGTTTCGTCGGTGTTCTTCTGTGCCCCCTGATAAATGCCGCGCAGGACAAAGGTCCATTGGCCGGGGAAGATGGTCCCTTTGAGTGTGATCAGGTCCCCAACCTTCCAGCCGTACTTGGTCGCCAGCTTGCGCCCTGCCACTGCCCCCCGCTGATCAAGGATGAAGGCGTTTTTTTGCTCAGGAGGAAGGACAAACTCCGGGTAAAGGTCCAGGTAGCTTTTGGGTTCGATGGCAAAATTTGGGAAGAAGTTCTTTTCATTAATGTAGACCCCGCCAAACCAGTTGCCAAAGGAGATCTGCTTAACGCCCTCGATCTGCCTGATTCGGTCCTTGTAGGAAATGGGAAGGGAGAACACCAGAGAAATGGCATTGCGGGTCACGAGCCTGGTGGCTGAAGATTGCTCCACCCCCAGGTACCAGAGCCCAACCAGAGTGCGCAAGAGGCCAAAGGCAAGTATGGCGATGGCAACGCCCAGGATCGTCAGGAAAGAACGGAGCTTGTGCCGGAAAGCATTGCGGATGATGAGCTTGATTAGCATAAATAAAGTCGGAGTTCTAGGTTCGAAGTTCTAGGTTCTAGGTTCTAGGTTCTAGGTTCGATGTTCTTAGTTACTATTTACTATTTACTAGTTACTGATTCTTATTCCGATAAAAATCCTTTTTCCAGATGTCTGATCACATGGGCTTTTTCGGCTGCCCTGGGATCGTGGGTCACCATGATAATGGTTTTGCCGAATTGGTCGACCAGGTTGTCCATGAGATTAAGGATATCCTCAGCCGAGGCCCGGTCCAGGTCTCCGGTCGGCTCGTCTGCCACCAGGATCTCCGGATCGGTGACGATGGCCCTGGCAATGGCCACCCGCTGCTGCTGGCCGCCTGATAGCTGCGAAGGGTAGTGCTCCATGCGGTCTGCAAGTCCGACCACATCCAGCACCATCGCCACATGCTCACGCCGCTCTTTTTTGGACAGATTGGTGAGAAGCAGCGGCAGTTCCACATTTTCAAAGGCGGTGAGAACCGGCATCAGGTTGTAGAACTGAAATATGAAGCCGACGTTGGCAGCCCGCCATGCAGCCAGCTCCGCCTCGGTCAGGGAGGTAATATCGGCACCTCCCACCAGTATGCTCCCTGAATCTGCCTTGTCGATGCCGGCTATCAGGTTGAGGAGGGTACTTTTGCCGGAACCGGACGGCCCCATCAGGGCCAGGAATTCGCCTTCGGCGATATTGAAGGTCACATCCTGCAAGACAGGAATGATCTGGCTCCCCCGTCGGTACGACTTGGAAATGTTGTCGATTATAACTATGGGAGAACCCTCTTTTGCCACTCCGCACTCCTTAACTCAACAGTTACTGCTTTTCGGCCAGTTTGATCGGCGAGCCATCCTTAAGCTTGTCCAGAGGCTTCACAACTATTTTGTCCCCGGACTTGACGCCGCTTGTCACCTGCACCAGGTCACCCACCTGCTGTCCGGTGGTGATCCGTGTTTTCACCACTCGTTCCCCCTTTGCCAGGAAAACAAATGCCGCTCCATTCTCTCGTCTAATGGCCTGGGGATTGATGGCTGTTATGGGCCGTTGCTCTTCCTTTTCGACCTGTCTTTCCAGAAAAGCGACTTTGGCGCTCATCTCGGGCAGAACCCGGCGGTCCAGATCTAAAAATTTAACCTTGACCATTACCGTGGCTTTGGAACGGTCCGCCGTCGGCACCACCGTCTGGAGAAGCCCGGGGAAACGCTGATCGGGCAAGGCGTCCAGGGTAATTTCACAGGGCTGCCCTACCTTTATCTTCGCCAGGTTTGCCTCTGCCACGTCTGCTTCTACCTGGAGCGAAGCCATGTCGGCAATGGTAACGACAGCTGCCTTGGCATTTTCCGCCGCACCAATTGGAGTAACGATATCCCCCACATCTGCGTTTTTGGTCAGCACTACCGCATCAAAAGGGGCACGAAGCAGAGTATAGTCCAGCTGTGCCTCTGTCCCACGGACTGCTGCCGACAAAGAAGAAATATTTGCCTCAGCGCCTTTCACCCCTGCCCTTGCCCTTTTATAGCGGGCTTCGGCAGCATCGTAGTCGGCTTTGGCCACCACGCCCTGGTTGATAAGCTCCTTCTGCCGGTTAAAGTTGAGGGTTGCGTCGTCCAGTTCCGCCTTTGCCTGTTCCAGAACGGCCCTGGCGTTATCCAGATTGGCCGCGGCCTGATTGCGGTTGGCCGTTGTATCACGGTTCTCCAGCCTTGCAATCACCTGTCCCTGCTTGACGCGGCTCCCCTCCTCCACCCCCAGCCATTCCAGCTGACCAGTGGTTTTGGATGCCACCGCCGCCTTGCGCTGGGCGACCACATAGCCGCTGGCGTTGAGCATGGTAAAGGCCTGCGATGGATACACCTGGGAAACCGTGGCCACTTCCACCTCAACCCTGGGCGTCAGCACTCCACGTGCAGCAAGAATGATAACAATCACGACAACTACAGCCACAACCCAGAACAGCGGCTTTTTTTGCCACGGTCGGCGGGTGGCAACCGCTGCCTTGTCTATCTTTAAGCGGTTCAGGTCACTACTGGCCATCGTTCATACTCCATGTGGTTTCGGCTTAATAAGTCTTCTTTTAGAATTCGAAACATAGCACCGATTAGCTTTGGTGTGAAGGGGATAATTACACGAAACCCACTGAAAATTCACACAGAGTCTGACACTACGAAAAAAGGCGAAGCATTGCTGCCTCGCCTGCCGAGTAAATCTTTTACACGGTTACCAGCTGCTAATCTACGACTTCCAGAACCCCATGCATTCCCTTTTCCCGATGGCTTTCCAAAAACAGAAGCTTTTTGTCGCAGTAAAATTCATATATTCCGGCTTTTGTTGGCGTAAACCTTACGAACTTTGGTTCCGTTGTCAGCTCCACGGCAAAATCTATTCCTGCACCCGGTGCCTTGAGGACAATACTGTGGGGAGTCATTCCCGCTTCTTTTCTCATAATGAGTTCAACCGGAATACCAACCTTGACAACAATATGGCCCGGCTTGAAGAAATAGCCTCCCCCGATCATTTCAATCCTCTGGACGCCGTCCTTTCCGGGGTGTGCTCGAAACACTTTTTCCTGACCCTGGGCGCTCACTGCAGAGACAATGCAAAGAAAAGCCAGGACAATAATCCCATATTTTGTCATTGCGTCCTCCTGATCTGCAAATGCTGTCACTGCAGCTTTTTCATAACCTCGCGCATGAAGGAAGGAAGATCGCCAGGCTCCCTGGATGTGACAAGGTTGCCGTCAACTACGACCTCCTTATCTTCATACTTTGCTCCGGCCTCTTTGATTTCATCCACAACTGTCTTGTAACAAGTCGCCTTTCTCCCCCTGAGCAGACCAGCGCTTATCAACGTCTGCGGACCATGACATATGGCCGCCACCGGCTTGTTCTGTTCAAAAAAGCTGCGGGCAATTTCCTGGGCCTTAGCTTCCTTTCTCACCGTTTCAGGCGCCTTACCCCCCGGAAGCACGAGAATGCCGTAGTCAGCCGGGTTCACTTCAGAAAGCTGTTTGTCCACCGGCACTTCATAGCCATGCTTGCCCTTTATGGTACCGGTTTTTGCCGAAGCCATGACAACGTCCATGCCCGCTTCCTTGAGACGATAATAGGGTACCAGCAATTCAGAGTCTTCAAAATCGTCCGCACTGATAAATAATGCTTTCATTTTGTCCTCCTCGTCATCTGGTGTTGTATGCCTATTTCAATCGTTCCTCAACCGCCTGCCAGTTTATGTTTTTGAAAAATGATGAGATATAGTCCGCACGTTTCAGTCCATAATCAAGCATGAAGGCGTGCTCGAATACATCCATGATCAGAACAGGATTCCCACCCGCCGGATGACCGGTATCATGTTCATTGATCCAGAAATTGGCGAGCCTGCCGTTGGCCGGATCCTGGTAAAGGACTGCCCAGCCGATTCCGCGCATGGCACCTGTCGCTCTGAAGTCCTTTTCCCACAACTCGGCGCTGCCAAAACTTTCCGTCACCTTTTGCCGGAATTTGCCCCCCATCTCCCGTGAACCGGAGGTGCCCAGGTTTCCAAAGTAATACTCATGGAGGCGCATGCCGTTGAACTCCCAGCCCAGCCGCCTTTTCAGCTCGCCAAAGGCAGGAGTTGCAGCTTGATCATCCTTCAGCATCTGCTCCTGAAGTTCCAGCAGTTTATTGGTATTTGTCACATAACCCTGGTAGAGGGTGAAGTGGTTTTTCAGTAATGCTTCACTGAAACCTTCCATCCCCATCAGCCCTGCATAATCTTTAGCTTCGTATGGCATAAATCCTCCCTTTGTCTGAAATGGCAATAACCATGCTGCCAGCATTATTGTCTTTACTCTGCTGCAAGAACTACGTCCTTATCCTCAAACCTTACCATGCACGATTAAAATTGCAAAAACAGGCTTCTTTATTCAGCGTTCCTCGATCTCCACTGCCGCCAACTCCACATCAGGCCGCTCAGTCACAAGCCACTCTTCCAGGCTCTGCAGCAGACGCCATGCCTCGGTGCCGCTATTTGAAACGGTAACAAAGGCCAGGACCGCCATATCCTTACGATCATGGTGCTCCACCTCTGCAGCTGCCACATTGAACCTGTTGCGGCTTCTGGCCAGAATGCTTTTGATGATCCCCCTTTTCTCCTTGAGAGTCTGGGAAGTCAGGTAGAGCTGGACTTGACATGTGTAGACCCGCATAAGAAGTAATCCCTTGACCTGAGACCATCAAATTATAAAATGCATTAGAGCAAGTTCAAGCCGGAAAGGTCATAATTCCGCCACCAGATGAACCATCCGAGGAACACTGCTTCAATACGACCTATATTGCTGCCCTGCAAACAACAGTTATAAAATCCTATGCTGACATCCTGATTTGTGCTAAATAGTGGAAGTCTATCAAATCCAGGAAGAAAGGAAGTTACCATGAAAAAAATTATGTCATCCGTTGTTACAGCTCTCGTAGCCATTGCCTTCGCCAGCGTTGCATTCGCCTCTCATCATGTGAAAGAAGCAGCTCCCGGCTTGCCCCCAGGACATCCGCCGGTCGCCCAGGAGGAGAAGAAACCGGTCCAGAAAAAGACTGCAAAAAAGAAAGCTGCCAAGAAAGCAGTAAAGAAAGAAGCAGCTACACCAGCTACACCAGCTACTCCAGCTACACCAGCTACTCACCAGCTACTCCAGCTACTCCTGCTGCTCCTGCTGCTAAATAAGGAGCTTTTCCTCCACGCAAAAAGCCGCATCCAACGATGCGGCTTTTTTTATTGAATCAACGAATTGGGCCTTCTGTATTTATTTTTCCCCAAGTGACGCCAGTGCTTCCCGCGATTGCGGCAATCCTTGCTCCGCCGCCAGGCGGTACCATTTGATTGCTTCGTTCCTGCTCTTCTCAACCCCTTTACCATCCTCATAGAGCACCGCAAGATTGTGCTGTGCCACCGGGTTTCCCTGCTCAGCTCCCTTTTTGAACCACTTCATCGCCTCTTTCAGATCCTGCTTTACCCCCTCATTTTCCATGTACATGGCGCCGAGTATACATTGGGCCTGGGGGTCCCCCTGTGCTGCAGCCTGATGACACCATTTTGCAGCTTTTTCCTTGTTCTGCTCCACTCCCCAGCCATTATAGTACATGCAGGCCAGGTTGAACTGGGCATCAACATCACCCTGCTCAGCAGCCATCTGAAACCATTTAGCGGCTTCCAGATCATCCTGCCTGACTCCCTCGCCTTGGGAGTAGGCCAGTCCAAGGGAATTTTGCGCCTGGGTATGGCCCTGCTCTGCCGCCTTCCGGAACCACTGAATAGCTTCCCTTCGGTCTTTTGCAACACCCCAGCCGGTATAAAGCAGGCAGCCAAGTTCATATTGAGCTTCGGCGTTACCATCCTCAGCGGCCTTACTAATCAAAGTAAGGCGGTCCTTTTTACCCTTGGGGGCTATTTTTTCACTGGAATCGAAAAAGTTGGCGCTATTGCCCTCTGCCGCACCCCCTCTAATGGAAGCGGTACTTCCCCCCTCGTAAACAGCCGCTGTTCCTCTGTAAATTTCTGCCGCAGACCCATTGATCATAAAGATTTGCAAAAGAAGAATGACCATACCTGAAAAAAAGACTTTCATCACCTTACTCCCTGGTAGATAAAGATGCTGCGGGGTCAACTGGGTAATATGTGTTTATTCTCTTCGCCTCTTCTTTCCCTATGCCGGAATTCGGTTTTTTCTCGCCGTAAGGGGTCGCGACCGATGTGAACCCATTCGGTCGATCGATGAAAGCCGATGATTTTATTCTCCGATATCAGCTGATCCAGGCGATCATCGCTGACAATGTCGTAAATGTTATCATTATACAGAACCAGAATGCCCATCGAATGCCCTTTATTTATTTAATAAGTGATAATTATACGACACTAATTTAAAAAGCAAACATAATTTTTCTTTTTCTGAAATTAACAACCTGACTGGGATGATGCGGACATGCTGAAAGACGGGGGATGTGACCAAGCTGTGCGGACAATCATCGCGGGAATTCGACAAGGCTAATGTGCTAGCAGACCGGGAATCGACCCATGGCCAGGGCCAGGCAAAAGTTATCGAGCTCTGCCAAGTTTCGCTGAAAAATCTCCTCAATAGTCTTTGTCAGCTCTTCAGGCTTGCGGCCATTTTCCAGTAGCAACTGGGCAGATGCCATCTGCGGTTGGTCGATGGGGCTACCGATCCTGTTCAACAACAAGACGTAAACTTCTCTTACACCTTCGGCAGCCTCATATATTTCACGAGCTAATTTATGGGCTAGAAAATTATATATTTTGCCCACGTGGCTCATGGGATTCTTACCAGCTGCAGCCTCAGTCCCCATTGGCCTGCCCATGGAAATGAGCCCGTTGACTCTGTTACCACGGCCCACTTGACCAGAATCGGCGTCCTCGGCTGAAGTGCCGAGCAGGCTAAGATAGACGCCATCCAGTCCCCTCCCCGGCATATCAAGGCAATTGAAAGCAATGTCGCACTTGCCGAAGTGGATGCTGCTCGCTGAAAAGTCCTGCATCGCCCGCAGTATTACCGCTTTTCTTTCGAAATATTCCTGCTCCGAATGCACCATATTAGCCAATAGTGGCATAGCCACCGTCAATTCAAGGTGATCCTCAAATCGCAAACCCATGACCTTCACATCCTCACCGGTTTCCTGAAACTGCTCCTTAAAACCTGATGAATTGAGATGGCTTTCCAAATCAAGCACCGCTTGTTCCGTGGGACTCAGAGGGTAAAACCCAACCGCAGCCGAAGTATCATTTGATACGCGTATCTTGCCGGGACGGGCAAAGATGTCCGTCAGCTCTTCAGAACCTGGTGCCAAAACCACCTTGTATTGAAGATCCTGGTCAGGGTCCACATGGCGCATATTTTCTGCGAACCATTTCTTTGCCGCCTTCACGGCTATTTCGCCAACCGCCACTTCTACCCCTGAAGCATTAAACGTGGCTCGATCGCCAATGATTAATTCCATGGGCTGCAACACCCTGCCGCCGCCGAAATATTTCTCCACCCGACCGGCCGCAAGAAGGCTTTTATCGATGTTGTGATGGAGGATGGTCCCGCAGAGACGGAGGTACTCCTGGGATAGGGCTACGGAAATGGCATCCATGACAGCATCGCAGATATGATCAGGATGCCCGACCCCTTTCCGCTCAACAATTTCTACCCGCTGAGTGCTGACCGACTGGCCCCTGTATGCTTCGATACTTATCATACCTAACAGTATACCCCATGGAAAGCCATGGGAAAGGGATCAATTCCGGCGCCTTGACAATTGCTTTTTCCCCCCCTTTTCTATACACTTTCTATTTCTAAAGTTTTGGTCGGGATGGGAACAATGGTCAGATTACCTGCAGAGTGGGAAGAACAGGATGGGGTGCTGGTTTCGTGGCCCCATGAGGGGACAGACTGGCGCCCTTGGCTGGATGCCGTCGAGCCTGTTTTTGTAGAAATAGTGAGGCAGATCAGCAATCATGAGCAGGTAGTTGTGGTTGCTCCTGATCCTGCTTTGGTCGAGAGGAAACTAAGGGAAGCCGGGGTGGAGGTCGAACAGATCAGCTTCTGCCGGATGGATACCAATGACACCTGGTCCCGGGATTTCGGCCCCATAACAGTATACCAGGACCAGGAACCGCTCCTCCTTGATTTTGGTTTTAACGGCTGGGGGCTTAAATATGCCGCCGACCAGGACAATCAGGTTACCCGCCGCCTGCACGATTCCGGTATTTTTGCCGCCTCGGTTAAAACCCAGGGCTTGATTCTCGAAGGGGGAAGCATCGAAAGCGATGGCAAAGGCACCATCCTCACCACTGCCGAGTGCCTGTTGAACGCCAATCGCAATCCTCATCTGACACAAACGGAGATAGAGGCGTCCCTGATTGAGCTGTTTGCCGCCGAACATTTCCTCTGGCTGGGCAACGGCTATCTGGCAGGAGATGACACCGACAGCCATATCGACACCCTGGCCAGACTATGCCCGGATGACACCATTGTCCATGTCAGGTGCGATGATCCGGAAGATGAACATTTTCAGGCTCTCAAGGCCATGGAAGAGGAGCTTCGGGCATTCAGGACCAGGGATGGAAGTCCTTACCGGCTGATTTCTCTACCATGGCCGAGTACCAGGCATGATGAAGATGGGGAACGGCTGCCGGCAACCTATGCCAATTTCCTTATCATCAATGGGGCGGTACTTGTGCCCACGTATCGGGACATAAATGATGAGGCGGCCCTGGCAGCTGTGGCCAAAGCCTTTCCCGAGCGAAAAATTATCGCCATTGACTGCCTGCCGCTGATCCTCCAGCATGGCTCATTACACTGCGTCACCATGCAGCTGCCCAAGGGGACTTTGAACCCGCGATAACTGTTGGAAGTATGCCAACCCGGCAACTTCCAAAGAGGAAATGATATGAAAAACCTTAAAATCGGTATGGTACAGCAATCCTGCACCCCTGACCGAAATGCGACCATCGACAAAAGCCTGACAGGAATCAGAACTGCCGCTGCCCAGGGAGCAGAACTGGTAGTCCTGCAGGAACTTCACTGCGGCCCCTATTTCTGCCAGACCGAGGACACCTCCAGTTTCGACCTGGCGGAAACCATTCCCGGCCCGGCAACCGAGCAGTTCGGTGCCATCGCCCGTGAACTGGGGGTGGTGATTGTCACCTCCCTGTTTGAAAGGCGCGCGCCCGGGCTTTACCATAATACGGCGGTAGTGTTCGAAAAGGACGGCTCCATTGCCGGAAAATACCGCAAGATGCACATCCCCGATGACCCGGGGTTTCTACGAAAAGTTTTACTTCACCCCCGGCGACCTCGGCTTCAAGCCGATCAAGACCTCCGTCGGCACGCTGGGGGTACTGGTATGCTGGGACCAGTGGTACCCCGAAGCCGCCCGCATGATGGCCCTGGCCGGGGCGGATCTGCTGATCTACCCGACCGCCATCGGCTGGGACCCAACGATACCGATGCGGAGAAAGAGCGGCAGCTGGACGCCTGGGTCACCATGCAGCGCGGTCACGCGGTCGCCAACGGCATGCCGGTTATCAGGGTCAACCGGGTCGGGTTCGAAGCAGATCCGAGCAAGGTGGGTGCAGGCATTGATTTCTGGGGCAACAGCTTTGTCGCCGGTCCCCAGGGGGAATTGCTCGTTCAAGGGAATAATGATAAGGAAGATGTTTTGGTGGTGGAGATGGACGGTAGCCGCAGCGAGAACGTCCGCCGCATCTGGCCTTTTTTGCGGGACCGCCGCATCGACGCCTATGAAGATCTATTAAAACGATATCGAGACTGACCGGTAAGGCAAGAGAGGCATCAAATGGCCATACAAGAAAAAGAGCTGCTGGAAGCACTTTCCAGCAGCCGCATCCTCGCCTCCATGATCACCCCGGCGGTGCTTATCTCCGCCTGCGGCACCCTGATCTTCTCAACATCAGGCCGCCTGGGACGCCTTTTCGACCGGGTCAACTCAATGAAGAGCGAAGTGGAAGGGATACTGATTGGGAAGTACACCATGCAGGAAGAGCGACTGACCTATATCCGCCAGCAGTTGTCAAGACAAAGGGTCCGTTCCATCCTGATCCAAAAGGCGCTGGCAGCCCTCTACACTGCAACAGCCCTCTTTGTCGCCTCAAGCCTGGCCATAGCCTTCAATGTTGCCTTCGGTGGGCCGGACACCAGCTGGATTCCCACAGCCATTGCCCTTCTCGGCGGACTCTTCCTCTTTGCCTCCAGTGCTCTGCTCCTCTACGAGAGCAGATACAACCTGCGGTTCATCAACAGCCACATTGACTTCATTACTTTCCTGGAGAGCAAATGCGATCACAAGTAGCAGCAGGAGCATGATGCAAACGTCATAGACTCGCCCCATTGCTATGCCTCACTTCCAGAGAGGCATGTATTCAACATGCTCAAATCCAAGAATGCAAAGCCTGACACCATTTTTGCCCAAAAAAAAGTCCGCGCCATTGGCGAGGACTTTTTCAGTAATCGGCCTGCCGAAGCGGGCCCTTTCAACAGCTCTGTTTTATTGCTTATTGGCAATGGGAATGAAGGTGCCATCAACACAATTCACAAGTTTTACTACCCCTGGACCATAGTCGCCATTCCCGCCGATAATCTGGGTTCCCATCGCATTGATAGTGCCCGTAGTGTTCACAGAAGATTTGAGCGGATAATTGGACGCCTTCACGATGCTGTTATAGATGGAGATTGTTCCCCCATCTTCCGCTACGATCCCACCGTAGTTATTGCCGGCAACATCGAAGTTGACGTTGGAGATTCTGGCCGTGCCGGTGCCCTTGACCGACACGGCAGCTCGATTAATTCCAGTCACCGTGGTGCTGCCGCCATTATAGTTTAGGGTGGTTCTTGGCCCATATAGAAAGAGCGGGGGATAATATCCGCCGCCTCCCTCGGAAATTATCTGCACGTTCGTCAGGTTCAGGTTAATGCTGGCGGCGTTGGGACCATCGTTTTGGACGAAGATGGCTCCAGCTCTGTTGTTAAAGTTGTTGCTCCGGGCAATGATAGTGGCATTATCGACATTGTATGTTGAAATGCTGCCGCTCTGGTTGAAAAAGCCGGTGCGCACATGCAAAGGGTACCTCGGGGTGCTTTCATACGTGGTGCCCGTTTCATGTTTGAGTGTCAGGTTACGAATGTTGATCTCGCCTTCGTGGAAAAAAAGCGCTCCCTTGATAACTGTTGTCTCCTGGCCGCTTCCTTCGATATCAACGTACTTATTAACTCCTCCGGGAGTAGCATAGTCGGGTAGGCTCTCGTGATCGTAGGTTCCCGGCATTATCTTGATCAGGTAGCGATTGGTTGCCGATGAATCGGTGATGGAGTCCAGCGCAGCGGGCAGGTTATCGTAATCTCCATCGTAATCTCCACCCGTTTTTGCAACAACAACCACGTTTGCATAGGTCGACGCCGCCATGACGACGGATGTGGCGAGCAATGAGCCGACCACTAGGGCAATGATGGTGCATCTGACTTTCATGTGTTCCTCCTGATTAAATTACCTATCAGTGCGCATTCACCGTTAGGGGAGCCATATAATATGAGATGCAGAGGTTGATGTCAACTGGTAAATTTGTTTTTGTCAATATGTTAAAATTAATCGGAATTATTCTCCAAAAAAGGAAGGTCTGTCGCATGCTTGTGATAGTTCTTCCTCTAAGGAGGAACTAGGCCAAATTTGTCCGCACTGCCTCAATCAGAAGTCATGGTCCATTTCCGGAGAATCTTCCCGCAAAGGATTGTACGAATGCTCAGGCTGCCGCGGTAAGCAGTTTACTGTCACAACCAAGACTCCATTGCACAGCACGAAGTTGCCTTGAGAGACTACAGGGGTAGCCCTTGACACAAGACAACTTTTCTCCAATTCAATTCACAAGCTTTGGAGAAGCAATGTGGGTTAATTCTCAACAGACATTTACACCACTCTGATCATGAACTCCGGACATGAGGCACCACAGTAGCCGCAGAGGACACAGGACCCCTCGTCGACCTGGGCTTTGCCATCGACTATGGACAAGGCTCCGCTGGCGCAGGCGTCTAGACAGTTGCCGCATCCCTTGCAGAAAATGGTCATGATTTTCAGTCTGCGGCGCTTTGCTTCCAGCGAACACCAGGTGTCGTCATCGGCAATTCCTGTTTCAAGCAATGCAAGGTTGGCATCAATCTCCGCCTCGGACAACATGCCAATGGCAACGCCATCAACACCTGCCACATTGAGGACATAGCGAATGGCCTGCCGCGCCTGTGGTATGAGATTGCCGCCGGCGAGGGCCTTCATGGCGTAAATTCCCTTCCCGGCTGCTTTGCAGGCCTGTATAGCCGCTGCCATTTCTTCGGCACTGCCGTCAATGATTCCCATGCCGTTCATGTTGATGAGGGGATGAATGACTTCAATCTCCGGATGATCGGCCGCTTTCAGGATGGCTGAAACATAGTGGGAAGACAACCCCACGTGGGCGATCTTACCTTCCTCTTTCATTTGCAGCAGTTCGTCAAGCACCTCTCTCCGTTCGATGAAGGGATCGGCTATCTTCGCGCCATGGAGATGAACGATGTCGAAGCAGTCCAGTCCCAGCTCCCGCAGGCCGCGTTCCACGTGTGCCCTCGCCAGCGCCCCGTCTGGCGCATGGGTCTTGCTGATGATGTGCACTGTGCCTTTAAAACCCTTAAGCCCAGCGTTGATGTGGGAGTAAGTCTGGTAAAGTTCGGCAGTATCCACGTGTTCACCCCCTGCTCCAGGGCGTGGCGGATCAGTCTGCCCCCCTCCTGTGGGCTGAGGCCTGCCTGCAATGGGCCAAGCGGCAAAGTTCCGTAGACCAGCGGGTTTATCTCCAGGCCTGTCATTCCCAATTTCACCTTTTTCACTATCATTTTCTCCCTTATCAGTAATGAGGCGGCGGTTCTTCTTCCGAAGACAGCCTGTTGATGGAAGTCTGCAGCTGATCCTTGATTGCCTGCACCTCTGCCCGGAGCATGTCAATCATGCGCTGCTGCTCCCTGACCACATCGTTAAGCTCCTGCACGGTGTTCTCCTGGTGCATCAGGTGCATTTCCAGGTCGGTCAATCTGGATTCCATTGTATTCTCCTCCTCTTTCATCACGATCCTTTCACGCTGACGGCGCACTTCAGGTAACGACCTTCCGGAAAAGTTACCGGATAGGGGAAATCCTCCGGCTGCCCCGAAAGTGAAATAACCCTTAGCTCACATTTTGCCTGTAGCGCGCCACGACGCAGTTCCTTCAGGTAGTCTGCCACTTCCACTTTCTGGTGATTGGAAGAGGTGATCAGCAAACCATCAGCGGCAAGCAGCGGCAGTGCCGCAGCCACAAGATCAGAAGTACCGCCGCGGGTGGTAAAGCGGCTTTTGGTTGTTGTGGAGAAGGAAGGCGGGTCCATGATGATGATATCGTAGCTTTTACCGATCCGTGCCATCTCCTGCAAAACTTCGAAACAATCGCCGACAATGAACTCATGGCGCTTTTGGATTGAGCCGGTTGGCGCCGAAATTGGCCCGCCCCCAGTCCAGATATGTGGCAGAAGCATCGACACTGGTCACCAGCGTCGCTCCGGAGGCTGCGGCGGCAACGGAAAAGGCAGCCGTATAGGCAAACAGGTTGAGGACCCGCTTCCCGTTCACCCGTTCCATAAGATCGCTACGATTTTTTCGCTGATCCAAAAAGAGCCCGGTGTTCAGGCCTTGTTCGAGATTGACAAGGAAGTTGAGACCATTTTCCTGGACCTGCAATGGTTGTGGTGCCGGGGTCCCGCACAGCAGACGGCCATAGTTTTTGTCTCGGTCACTGCTTCCAGTTCCCTGGTGTTCTGGGGGCGGGATTTCTCATAAATTCCCATTGGCGAGAGAAGCTCCTGCAAGGCCTGGGTAATCAATTTCAGGTGCTGCCGCCAGCCGCCACAATAGAGCTGGACCATGAGGTAGTCGCCGTAGCGATCGACAGTCAGTCCGGGCAAACCGTCTCCCTCGCCATTAACCACTCGATAAGCCGTTGTCCCCACCAGATTTGCATGACTATTGCGCAGCTGCATTGCTTGACCCAGGCGCTTCAAAAGCCATTCCCTGTCCAGATGCATGCGCTTATGGGCCAGCACCCTGGCAACTATGCGATCCGAAGGATCGAGGAGCGCCATGGCAACCAATCGACCATTGGCATCAGTCAGCTCAACAAGATCCCCGGCTTTGCCTGTTGGCCATTTTCGCGTATGGCTGTCGGCGATGATCCAAGGGTGCCCCAACTCCAACATCCTGATGGTTTCCGGCCCCACAACAAACTGTTCCTGGTGCATTAAAATCCTTTGGCAAAATGATCTATATTTTTGGAGCTGGATTCTACCCCGAAGCGCCTCGGCAACCAAGTGAAAAAAGCTTCAAAAACCTCATTTGTTCTGTTAACTTGCTCCCAACCAAATCAGGAGAGACTATAAATGACAGACATACCACAGTCCAGCGGTGAGCGACATATTGAAAAGATCATGGAGCAGCTTGAGCCCGGCTCGGAACGTTACCAGGTACTCGATACCGCCAAGCGCTTTAAATCCTCCTGGGTGGAACTGGGCGACAAATTGTTGCAGGTAAGCTCCCGCGGCCACTTTCGGGAATGGGGTTACCAGTCATTCGAAGATTACTGTACTCAGGAAGTTCGCATCAAAAAAGGGACTGCCGAAAAACTAACCCTCGCCTACCGGTATATGGAGAAGCAGGAACCGGAACTTTTGGCGCGGCGGACCGAATTAAAGCCTTTGCCTGATTTTCGTTCTGTGGATCTTTTGCGTCAGGCCAAGGAAGAAAAGCAGTTTTCCGACGATGAATATGCAGAATTACGCAAAAGCGTGGTGGAGGATGAACGAAGCCACCCGACGGTTCTGAAGCGTTTCAAGGAGGTGGCAGCCATCCACAACACTGAACCGGCTGATCCGTTTCTTCCTTTCAAGGCAGGTCTTGCTGCAGCCCGACGTTTGGATACCGCCTTGCGCAGTATTGCCGATGTACCAGCAGGGCATCGGGAAAACGTGATTGCCCTGATTGCTCACCTGGAAACAGGACTGGAGGCACTGGGTGCACAGCTGACGCCTGGCGAGCAAAACAGCATCAGCTGACCTTGCCTCTCATCTTGACATTCATAAATCCAATGGCATAGTTAACTCGATATTTATATTTTACTAATCATTATAGGTATAAAGGAGAGCTGATTATGAAAGTTAAGAGCCTGCTGGCAATGACTGTAACTGCCTTGTCTTTCAGTGGCTCAGCCTTTGCCGTTGGCGAAGGCAAGGTCGTTGAATTTACCGGGAGTGCTAAAGGGGTGGTGGTTTTCGACGGTCAAGCCCATAAGAGTGCCGGCATAAGCTGCGCAGACTGCCATAATCCGGCGGTCTTCCCCCACATGAAGAAAGGCGGGGTGAAGATCACCATGAGCGACCTTTATGCCGGCAAATACTGCGGCAAATGCCACGATGGCAAGCGGGCCTTCAAGATCATGGACAACTGCGTGCGCTGCCACCGCCAGCCTAAAAAATCCACCACCTCCGCGGAGTGAAATAGTCTGGCATTTCACTACAGCGTGTTCCATAAAAAACGGCAGCGAGATCAACTCGCTGCCGTTTACTTATTTCACTGAAACCAACTACCAGCTACCATTAACTGCTCTCAGTGCCTCTCAACCGCAGCGGTCTTTGCGGGACCATTCATGCGGATAGCAGTGGCAAATTCCATCCAGAAAACCAGATAAATTGAGACCATCAACGAGAGGCCGATGTTGGCGTTCTCAGCTCCAAGTGCCTTGGCCAGAATCGGTGAGGCAAATCCTGCGCCAAGTGTTCCGGTAGCTCTTTCCAGGAGATAGAAGACTGGCAGGGTCAGTGCGGTACCCACCACCATGATGGCTATCCCACGACTGCGCTTGATCCAGTATTTGGGGGAGAAGCCGTACATGCGCATGAAGATGACCACCCAGATGATCCAGACCGAGTAATCAACGGCAGCATCGGGCAGCGCAAGCTTGTTTTTGACCAGCACCACTTCGAGAACGGTAACAGCAGCCAGCAGGGTAAACATCCAGTTGAATTTCTCGTTTGCCTGGGTCTGCCAGTTGCGGCTGTCAGGAGCGGCGCTTTACCTCGGCGATGTGGTTGTGGGTGCCAAGCGCAGAGAAGAGAATGGCAAACCAGATGCCGGCATTATGGAACAGAAGTGATGCATGATTACCGGCCACGTTGGCGATACGGGCCATGGGGTCACGGGCGAAGTCGGCGGCAATTCTCATCAGGAACAGGTTAACCAGCACTGAACAGACGGTGATGGCTGCCAGGGTGAAGATTCTCCTCGGCAAGAGGTAAGGATCGACCCGATCGGGAAAGCCGAGGATGAAGGCAAACCAGATAAGATACATGATGAGGGGGATACCGAAGCAGATGCCGTAAACGGAGTTGCCGGCAAAGTCGCCGCTCTGGGCATAGATCACATATTTATCTTTGATGGTTGGATCGGTGTTGGCCGCAGTGACAACATCTTTCGGCATCTTCTTCACATGTGGCAGCAGTCCCATTCCATACCAGCCATGATCGCCCTGGGTAGTGTCGACCACCCAGTATTGATCACCCATCATCTCGTCAAGTCCCTGAAAAATCCGCATTGAGAAAGTTGCGCAGAGCGTAACCACAACTAGCAGCAGAATCATGTTGGAAATTTTCATCGGCATAATAGTACCTCCAAGGTTAATGGCCTAAATTGTTTGCTTTTCTGGAACGTCCGGGTGGCGCTTCCCACCCTATTCCTTGTGGGTGGTCCAGAACATCGACACCGCATTTGCCGCAAACAACCCATAGAGCCACATGGTATTCCAGGCAGGGCCCGACCAGTGACTGCCCCTGCCGCCACCGACTACGCCTGAAGCAATGATAATGCCGAAGAGAGCGGTAAAGGAAACCATTGCCACAGCCCTTAGGATTGCACTGTTACGCCAGGTATGCCGTTCCAGGTCCTCAATCCTTGCCAATAGTTCAAGCTCTTTTTCGCTCATCATTCTTCTCCTTTATAAGTGAAATAAGTACGAAAGCTGCAGCCAGAGAAATCGCAACTGTCACATATAATTCGTTATATTGCAGGCTCAGATTATAAAACATGATGGTCCCCTTTTGATTCAGCAATTTACTGGTTCAAAAATTCCCTTCGGCAGTCGTTCAGAGAGTTCCTGATATTTAAAGCACTCTTTGAAACGACAACTGCAGTACCTTATGATCTGATTTACATCATGGGGTGAGATGTAACCGCAGCCCACGTCGCAAAAGTCATCGTTTTTTCCATAGAAGGGGCAAACTGTCTCAACCTTCATAGGGAGAACCTCATCTTTTCAAAGCCTGGAAGCTTTTCTGTTAGCTGTACAGGATGATACCGGATCAGCCTCCCAACTTTTCCGATATCATCCTCTACAATGAAAGGAGCAACTGTTTAGTACTGTAGCAACCACTGTACCATTGTTGAAGGCACAGCTAAATTGGCTGTAAAAACAACTTGTTATAGCGTTTCGAACCACCAGTGATAAAGATCAGACCAATGGATATTTTGCAGAAATGCAAACTGTTTAGCTTGGCTCAGGGAATTGAAGGTAAAAAATTAAGTAATTCTGGGAAGTTATTGGAATAAAAAGGTGGAAAGGTTCTTTTTCGCAATGGTGCAACTTCGATTTTTCCTTTTGCAAAATTGCAACAACTTATGGGGGAGCAGCCGTTCAATCAGGAGTAATCATCTTTTTTAATCTGATATTTCTTTATTTTTCGATAAATGGTGGCCATATTCATGCCCGCCTCGCGTGCGGCAGCCTCAATATTGCCATTGCTCTTGCGGAGGAGCCCTTTCAGATACTCAATTTCAAAGCGGGAGAGAGCCAGGTTGTACTCTCCTTCTTCCAAGGCGGCCGAGGCTTCGCTTGCTTCCCCAGCAGGTGTAACCTCAATGAACTGTGCCATTACAGGCAAAGTGATGTAATCGGTACTTTCCATGGCGAGACATGCCTCTATCACATTCTTCAACTGACGGATATTCCCTGACCAGCCAAAACCAAGGGCAGCTTCCAGCGCTTCAGGGGACAGACCTTTAACCTTGGTGGCGAATTTTTTGTTCTGCTGGGCTATGAAATGGGCAGCGAGAAGCGGAATGTCAGCTTGCCTCTCCCGCAGAGGGGGTAGATGGATATTGACCACATTGAGCCGGTAGTAAAGGTCTTCACGGAACTCTCCGCTTTTCACCGCCTGCTTTAGATCGGTGTTGGTGGCGGAGAGAATACGTACATCCACTTTTGTCGGAGTGGTATCGCCGATGCGATTGAACTCCTGCTCCTGTAGGAACCTGAGCAGGGTTTTCTGTACATTCATCGGCAAGTTTCCAACTTCATCCAGAAAAAGGGTCCCCCTGTCAGCCGCCTCCAAAAGTCCTTGACGACTCTCTTTGGCTCCGGTGAAAGCACCTTTCTTATAGCCGAACAATTCGCTTTCCAGCAGTGACTCAGGCAATGCGCCACAGTTTATGGCAATGAATTTATTCTCTTTGCGCAGGGAATTGTAATGGATGGCTTGGGCAATGAGTTCTTTACCGGTCCCGGATTCACCAGTTATCAAAATCGAGGTGTCTCTGATCGCCACCTTCTCCACCCTTTCCAAGACTGCTTTCAGGGAATCCGAGGCGCCGATGATGTTGTCAAAGCGGAATTTTCCCACCAACTCTTCCCGCAGCTCCCTGTTTTCCTCAATCAACTGGGTGTGCTTCAGGGCATTTTTGACCCGATAGAGAAGTTCTTCCGGCTCAAATGGTTTTGTAAGCATATCGTATGCACCGCGGCGCAATGCCTGTATTGACATTTCAACAGTAGCGTAAGCTGTGACCATGATGACAGGAATGGAAGGGTCCTTTGCTTTGAGCTTTTGCAGCACTTCGAGCCCATCCATCACCGGCATTTTTATATCGGAGATCACCAGGTCCCATTGCCCCGCAGCAAATTCCTCCACCGCTTCAAAGGACCGTAAATAGGCCTTGACCTTATAGCCATTATCAATGAGAACTGCCTCCATCATCCGGCACAGTCCTTCTTCGTTATCGATAACCATTACCCTTTTTGCATCACTCATGGAAACATTCCTTGCCCATTCTAGAACTCTTCCCTTTCAACCGGAAGTTTTACCATGACTCTGGTACCACTCCCCAATTCACTCTCCAGGGTTATCTCTCCCTGATGCTGCTCAATGATCTGCTTGGTTATAGCCAGGCCGAGGCCAGTTCCTTTTGCTTTTGTGGTAAAGAAAGGCTCGAAGATCTTCTCCAGATTCTCCGCTGAAATCCCGGCCCCATTATCGGTAAAGGTTACATAGACGAATCCGTTTTCATGCCTGGAGCCTACAACGAGACAGCCACCGGATTGCATGGCTGCCCCGGAATTCAAAATAAGATTTATGGCTACCTGCCTCAACTGGTCACCATCAGCCATGATGGCAGGTAAGTCTTTAGCGAACTCCTTTACCACGGAAACATGATGCATATCCGTGTGATTGGCAGCAAAATCGACAATCTGATCCAGCAAGGCGTTGATGTCAGTTTGCTCCAGTGTGGGCTTTGGTGTTCTGGCATAACTAAGGAGGTCCTGGACGATCTTTTTGCAGCGCTTGCTTTCACGCTTGATTTCATGAATAAATTTATAATTGGGATCATCCGGGGCAAGCTTACCTTCGAGATAACCGGCATAGCCTAAAATTACGCCCAGAGGATTGTTTATTTCATGGGCTACTCCCGAAGAAAGAACCCCCAGGGACGCCATCTTTCCCTGTTGGGCCAAAGTAGCCGCCATCTCCTTGTTGTGGTTGATGATGCTGGTCATGTGATTGAATGCCGTTGCCAGTTCGCCAAGCTCATCGTCCGTATCCACATTCATCCGCTCATTGAAGCGCCCCTGCTTGATCTTACGGATGACCCCGGTCATGTGATTTATGGGATCGGTAAGCACTTTTGAAGCTACAAAAACAAGGGTGCCGGCAATCAGACAAACAAGGATGGTCAGCACAATCATGCTCTCCAGGATGCGGCGCTTGATGCCTTGGGCCTCCTGATAGAACTCATCCTCATAGGAACCGACGGCAATGATCCAGTCCCAGGGTTGAAAATATTCGTAACGAACAATTTTCATACGCGGCGCACTGTCACCTGCATTCTTCCATGGATATCGAATCCAGCCGCTCTTATTGGTACACATCTCCCGAATGAACCGGTTACCGTCAGTATCCTTTACATCAATAAAGTTCTTCCCTTCCCCACCTGGATGAATGGTGAAGTTCCCTTTGCCGTCCATGCAAAATATGTAACCGGTCGTACCAACCCTTTTCGCTTTTATCTTTTCCCTAAGTTCCGAAAAAGCGCGTTGTTCAAAGTTTATGTCGCCGTAGGTTTCTTCAAGATAGCCACCTGTGGCAATGATCCAGTCCCATTCCTTAAAATAACGATAAGCAACAACTTTATAACGTGGTGCCTTATCTCCAAGAATTGCATTTCGCCAGGGGTAGATGATATAGAGGACCTCCCCTGGCTTGGATTTAAGCGCCTTCTGACACATCTCCCGAATGAAGAACCTGCCGTTTTCATCCTTTTCGTCGTAGACGTTCTCCCCTTCACGGGCAATGTGAGCGTGGAGGTCCCCCTTGCTGGACATGGCATAGATGTAACCGGTTTCCCCCACATTCACCTTTTTCAGCTCTTTGCGAGCCTCAAGCTTTGCGGTAGCTAAATCGATGCGACCGCTCTTCTGTTGCCTGTGTTCAGCCTCCACAAGGTTGAAAGCAAAGTTAGTAAGGGTAGCCAGCTCCAGTTTAAAGGAATGCTCTTTATCCTGCTTGTAGACCTGAAATTGCTGATGGTGAGACCTGAGAAGATCTATGGTAAAGCTGGCCATATGCTCCAGGTCGTCCTTACTGGTTTGAGTTATGCCCAGATAGGCCTGCTTGGTGGAGATATAGCCAATGACACCGCCCACGACAAAAATAGGAACGACGACAAGCGGTAAAACCACCACCAGCAGCTTCCAGCGGAGCCTCAGGTTATTCATGAACTTGAATAGATATCGATGCATTTAAACCTAACCAAGGAGAGTTACTGCATATTATGTATACAGTGAAAAAAAATCCAGCCATTTGTAAGCAAGTGGAAAATAACACCACTAAAAGCTGGCCATTGAACAGGCAGGTCTTCCGTAAGAGATACTGGGACTACATGATCGAGAAATTGACGTGAATCGTCTTTTGCAGTTCCTCAATGCGCAGCAGGGCATGTCGGATACGTTCCCGCTCCTCCGTAGGCAACTGATAAGGGTTCAGGTGATAGGAGTCCTTCGCGATACCTTTAATGACCCTGATCTGGAGAAGAATACGATGTCTGGTGAGAATGTGGTAAGCATCCTTGAGGCCGTTAGCCATGGTGGGAGAAAGGCTTCCTTCCTTTTCAAGGAGATCTATCCGTTCCAGAGTATTTGTTGCAGGAACGGCCTGATTGATGGCAAGAATACGAACATTCATGACCAAGGGTGCCCAGGCAAGCAGCTTGAGATTGAATTCTCCTTTGTGCTCACCTGATCCCTCTGTCCAAAGTCTTTTAAGGAACCCCAGGGCCAGCTTCATCTCTGTGGCTGCCTTGGCCATCCCCCATAAAACCTGAAAATAATCCTGCTGAAAAGCCCGGATCGTCCTGATAAGCTGATCGGCCAATGGTTTATCGCCAGCCACAAAACGGGCATCCGACAAAACAATAAGATCCATGAGATTTTTGGCATAATCGGCAAATTCATATCGCACAATGGACAGCAGTCGCTTGTTCCATTGGGAAAGGGAGCCACGCCAAGTGGGATTGGTAGGCATGATGTCACCGGTGCACTTCTTGAAACCTACTTCTGCAAGCTTTTCGACCAGAATAGAAGAAAACTCAATGAAATAGGCATCTGCAGCCTCGCCGCCACCGTCTTCATAAACAATAAGATAATCCTGGTCCGTGATCAGAGTCTGCTCTTTCCGGCCATCGCTGCCCATGCTGATCAAGGAAAAGGCAAGTGGTGGCCGTCCATTCCCTGAAGCCTCCATCAAATCGCTCACCAGCTCCATTACCCTCACTGCCAACATGTCCCTATAGTCAGTGCAGTTCCTGTGAAGTGCCGGTACCGATAAGGTCTTGAGAAATCGATCCATTTCAAGGGCGTTTAGCTCGTCATGGATGCCTGCCAATTCAGAGAAATCAACTGCAATGAGTGCACGTTGGCTCAGGTCGTGCTCTCGAACGGAAAAAGACTGCATATTATCTATTTCATGACCAAGATCGTCATCCAAAAACTGAAGCAGGCGCAGGATTTCGCCTCCTTCAAGCAAGGGCAAAAATCGGTGCACCATCTCCATTGCGCTGTCAATGACGGCAACAGAAGATTCTTCATCTATGAGATGTTGTAAGGGCATATCCAAATCCAATAAAAAAATGGGGAAGGCAGAGCCTTCCCCAATCTTATCACATATACAACCGCATTTTAATGATCGATTGCCTTAGCCATACCGATGCCGGTATTCTGGCGGACATAAAGCTCGTCGAACATCTCTTCTGAGCGACGGCTCGGGAAGGCAAGAGCGCCGAATATTGCGGCCAGGAAGCCAAGAGGGATCGAGACAATGCCCGGGTTTTTCAGGGTGAAGAGCGGTTTGTCAAGGCCCATGATGGACTTGCCGCCACGGTTCTTAACTTCTTCAGCCTTCTTGTCGGTAATGGTCTTCATGGTCTTATCCATTGCTTCCGGCTTCACCTTGCCTTCAGCCAAATCCTTCTCCAGCTTGGTGTAGGCTTTCTTCGCATCATCTGCCACCTTATTCGGGTAGGTCATGTTGGGAGAAATCATAACCAGGCCAATGGAAGCAACGGTACCAACAACCAGTCCGGAGATGACGCCGGCGGTGTTGAACTTCCTCCAGAAGAGTGACAACACTACGACTGGCAGGTTCCCTGAAGAAGCAACGGCGAAGGCCAGAGCAACCAGGTGGGCAACGTTCTGTTTCTCAGCTGCGATACCGATAACGATACCCATGGCGCCAACCACCAGTGAGGTGATCCTGGCAGCCATAACCTGCTCGTGCTGGTCAGCATGGCCGTCTTTGATGACATTAACCCAGATGTCATGGGCAATGGCTGCTGAAGCTGCCAGAACCAAACCAGAGACAACTGCAAGGATGGTTGCGAAAGCTACAGCGCAGAGGAAGGCTAAGAGCAGATCGCCAATAAATGGAGAGATGTCGCCACCCATGGCCTTAGCCAACATCATGGCAGCCATGTTTCCGCCCTTGTCAACTTTCATAATGGACTGTGGGCTGAGATGGATTGCAGCACCAAAACCAAGCAGCGTGGTCAGGATGTAGAAGGAACCGATGATCCACATGGCTACGATAACAGATTTACGAGCTGCCTGAGCAGTCGGTACTGTAAAAAAGCGCATCAGGATGTGCGGCATACCGGCGGTACCAAGGACTAAAGCCATACCAAGTGAGATCTGGTCAACGGATTGGTCAGGAACAGGCCCGGCTCAAGGAAGCGCTGACCTGCATCTGCAGTAGCGGTACCGGCATCTAGCTCCTTCAGGTAGATCGGCAGCAGCTTGACGTGATCGGCAATGTTTGGGTTTGAGGCGATGTCGTTGAAGAACTGGATCGGATTCATGTCGGACTTGAGCTGACCAGAATCGAAAGAACTGCAGCACCGGTCATGAGCAGGCCAGCCTTGATAATCTGGACCCAGGTGGTGGCGGTCATGCCGCCGAAGACGACGTAGCCGACCATCAAGATGCCAACGCCGACTATGGCGATCTTGTAGTCAATACCGAGAAGAAGCTGCATCAGCTTACCGGCACCTACCATCTGAGCAGTAAGGTAGAAGGTGGAGACAGCAACAACTGAGCAGGCAGCAACGGCACGAACTGGCTTAGGGTTAGTTCTGAATGAAAGAATATCGCCCAAAGTGTACTTGCCCGCATTACGGCAAGGTTCAGCCACAATCAGAAGCACGGTGATATAAGCCACCAGCCAGCCAACCGAGTACATGAATCCATCATAACCATAGAGGGAAATCATGCCGGAAATACCCAGGAAAGAGGCAGCCGACATGTAATCGCCGGCAATTGCCCAACCATTTTGGGTGCCGGTGATGCCACCGCCAGCGGTATAGAAGTCAGAAGCTGACTTGGTTTGCTTGGCTGACCAGACAACAACGCACATGGTGGCGCCGATAATGATCAGGAAGATCGGGATGGTAACTTTCGGGTTTGCCTTAAGCTTTGACTTGTCATCAACAACGGGCTTAGCAGCAGGAGCGGCTACTGCCTGCATTGCTGCAGGTGCAGCAGAAACTGCCGGGGCAACAGCCTGTGCGTCAGATGCTGCGGGTGCGGAGGCAGGAGCTTTTTGCTCTTCTGCGAAGGCCAAGGAGCCCAATGAGAGGGCTAACGCGAATCCTACGAGTAATTTTTTCATCTGTAGTCCTCCTTTACTTGAGCTCATCGACCAGTTCACGGGTGAGCCGGTCAAAGTCTTTGTTGGCCACATGGGCATAATACATAGCAATTCCCCAGGAAACAAAGAACTGGGAAAGAGCAAACAGGTAACCAAAGTTGATGTTGCTGATGATCTTGATTTTGAATAATCCGGGTGTGTAAGCTGCGCCGATGGGGAGGAGGAAATAAAACACCGACGAGAAGATCCACCAACCAAAGAGGAACATGGTTTTTTTATGATGGAGTTCAATAAATTTTGGGTTTTTGGCTATTGCCGCCCAGTCGTACTGTCTTTCAGCCATGGTAGTTACTCCTTTCATTAGTAATTTAACCATTTTGAAGGAAGCGAATTCGCTTCGAACATCACATTATTAACTTTGCTGCAACCCCCCTTTCATTGAATTTTTATTTCTTTGATAACTTTTCCAACTAGATTCTGGCATAGCCAAATTTCATGGAAAGCATTTCAGCCCCGTCACATAAGGATGGGATTATTTCATTTTCAAGTCTTCCTGCAACCATTCTGAACGATGGTCCCAGCAGGGTTAAAGCGCCCACAACCTTGCCGGCGTAATCCCTGACTGCGACAGCAACACTGACGATGCCGTCACCCAGTCCACCGGTATCAACGGCAACTCCTTTTTCACGGATCGTATTCAGCTCAGTTTCGAGGCCGGCAAGATCTGGGATATCCTTGTGCCGGTGGTGAAAAAACTTTTCCAGCAGGTCTCTCGACTCAAGCGCCTTTATAGCCTTTCCTGCAGCATTGGTAAAAAAAGGAAATCTTTTGCCTACCAAAGATTCAGCCTTGATCTGCTGGTCGCAATCAACCATGTCGAGAAACAGTACCTCCGTCCCCCGGAGAACGGTCATGTAAACTGCCTCATCATGGCGCCTGGCTAGTGCCTCCATCACTGGGTGGGCATGCTTTATCAGGCTGATGTTCTTCAAAAAACGCTGAGCCAATTCCACTGTTGAAACACCAAGATGATAATTGCCACTCCAGTCATCTCTTTCAACCAATCCCCTACCCTCTAAAGTCGCCAGAAGTCGAAAGGTTTTGTTTCTGCTGATACCAAGCTCTCCAGAAAGATTGGGTAGATTCCAGTCATGGTTTTCATCTGCCAGGGACTCGAGTATATCGAGTGCATTTTCAACGCTTTGAACAGCATATGAGCTTTTTTCTCGGTCCATAATAGTCCCGTTTACAAATATTTCAATGGCCGTTTTAAAAATGTAGCAACAATCCTTGATTATTTTTTTAGCACAACGTTTTATTACAGTCAAGTGTATTTTATTTACCGCTTTTAAAAAAGTCCATAAATCCTTACTCCGGAAGGCTTCACTCTTTCAACGGACATTCGATTATTGACAAAAATAGGAGCAAATAGTAGTTAAAACAAAGGTTTATAAATTGACAATTTACGCAATTTGAAAAGTTAAGGGGCGAAAAAGGTTTTGAAAACAAGAACCTGAATTTTAAGAACAGGAAAGGGTGTTGGGCTGCATAAAATTTTGCGTGTGCTGCAGGTGTTCTTACGATTAATTACATATGGGGATCAGTGGGGGCGGTCTATGGCCGGACAATTCATCCTGGCTCAGCAATGGCGGAAGGTCCAGGCCATGTGGTTGTGCTCCTTAACCTTTGAAATAGATTGATTTTCTGGTATTTTCTCTCTTTACAACTTTTATTTCTCCATGCTACTATCCCGAAGTTTTTTCCGGAACAAGAAATTACAATGAAAGGACTCACCCATGTCAGGACATAATAAATGGAGTACCATCAAACACAAGAAGGGCGCCGCTGATGCTAAGCGTGGCAAGATCTTTACCAAGATAATCAAAGAGATAACTGTCGCCGCAAAGCTTGGCGGGGGTGATGCAGACGGTAATCCAAGGCTGCGGACCGCAATCGACAAAGCCAAAAGCGAAAATATGCCCAAGGACAACATTGAACGCGCCATAAAAAAAGGGGCCGGCGGCATGGATGGAGTCGTCTACGAGGAAACCACTTACGAAGGGTATGGCCCTGGCGGCGCCGCCGTACTGGTGGAGGTAATGACCGACAATCGCAACCGCACTGTTTCCGATGTACGCAGCATCTTCACCAAGTGCAATGGTAATATGGGAGAAGCCGGTTGCGTCTCATGGATGTTCGACAAGAAGGGACTTCTTGTATTTCCCAAGTCGGTGGATTTTGACAAGTTGTTTGAAGCCGCCATCGAAGCAGGCGCAGATGACGTTTCTGAAGAAGATGAACAAATAGAGGTAACAACCGACCCATCCAGTTTCATGGAGGTACGGGACGCTTTGGAAAAGGCGGGATTCAAGCCCGAATCGGCTGAGGTCACCATGATCCCCCAGACGATGGTCAAACTGGAAGGAAAGCAAGCAGAAAACATGCTCAAGTTAATGGACCGGATGGAGGACAATGACGATGTCCAGAATGTCTATGCCAACTTCGACATCTCTGAAGAAGAGATGAATAAAATGATGTAGTACAGTGGGCGGGTTTTAAACCCGCCCTTTTAGGTTGTGCCAGAAAAGGAACCATGAAAATACTAGGCATTGACCCGGGTTCTCGCATCACCGGTTACGGCATCATCACCAAGGAAGGCAATCGCCTCATCCATGTGGACAACGGAGCCATATTTACCGACAGTGCCAAGGACTTCCCCTCGCGCCTGGAGCGCATCTTCCGCAGCCTGAATGAGGTTATCGAAACCCACCGCCCAGATGTGGTCGCAGTAGAAAATATTTTTTTTTCCAATAATGTACAGAGCGCCCTCAAGCTTGGACAGGCCAGGGGGGCAGCCATTGTTGCCGGCGTCAACGCCGGTTTGACTGTTTTTGAATACACTGCACTGCAGGTCAAGCAGGCTGTGGTAGGCAACGGCAAGGCGGCCAAACAGCAGGTGCAGCAGATGATCAAGGTGCTTCTCAACCTGCCCGAAATTGCCCAGGAAGATGCCTCGGACGCCCTTGCCGTCGCCATCTGCCATGCCCACTCTGCAACCCTTAAACAATTAACCACACGCGCCTTAAGTAGTAGATAAGTGCAGCGAGGCCAATAAATGATAGCGCTTCTCACTGGAAAACTAGCCTATAAAGCACCCGATTTCATAATTCTTGATGTGAATGGCGTCGGCTACCGGGTCCAGATTCCTTTTTCCACCTACTATGCCCTGCCCGACACGGGCAGCACTGTCTCCCTTGATATATATACCCATGTCAAGGAGGACAGCATCAATCTATACGGCTTCAGAACCATGGATGAAAAGGAGATGTTTCAGCTCCTCATCTCCGTTTCCGGTGTTGGGCCCAAGCTGGGCAACGGCATTCTCTCTAACATCGAAGCGGAAAATCTTTCTGACGCCTTGATCAGGGGCGATCTTGCCAGACTCTCGGCCATTCCCGGTATAGGCAAAAAAACAGCAGAACGGCTGGTCCTGGAATTACGGGAAAAGGTGAAGAAGCTTGGTCATGCATCAGCCCGTTCTGATGTTGCCCCTGCCGACTCAAGACAAGATATACGGGATGATGTGGTCTCTGCCCTGGTCAATCTCGGTTATAAAGAAGCTGTGGTGCAAAAGGCAGTTGAAGAGATTGACATTGCGAGTGACGCCTCTGTGGAATCAATCCTTAAGCAGGCCTTGAAAAAGTTGATGAAATGACCAGGACAATCGCTCCCAACATAACCGATGATGATGCGCTGATTGAAGCCACCCTTCGTCCCAAGACGCTGGACGACTACGTGGGCCAGGAAAAAGCCAAGGGGAACCTGCGCGTCTTCATCGATGCTGCCAGGGGCAGGGAGGAGGCCCTTGACCATGTGCTCCTTTATGGTCCGCCGGGCCTGGGGAAAACAACGCTGGCTAATATCATTGCCTGTGAGATGGGGGTAAACATAAAGTCGACCTCCGGACCGGTGATTGAACGCCCCGGTGATCTGGCCGCCATTCTCACAAACCTGGAACCCCACGACGTGCTCTTCATTGATGAAATCCACCGCCTTTCCCATGTGGTGGAAGAAATTCTTTATCCAGCCATGGAGGATTTTCAGCTGGATATCATCATCGGCCAGGGACCCAGTGCCCGCACCATCAAGCTCGACCTGCCCAGGTTCACCCTGGTCGGCGCCACCACCCGTGCCGGTCTTCTGTCATCGCCGCTCCGTGACCGATTTGGCGTCATCTCCCGCCTGGAATTCTACACTGAGGAAGAACTGGCCTTTATCCTCACCCGCTCGGCGCGAATTCTCGGCATGGCCATCAAGCCGGATGCGGCCTCTGAGATGGCGCGCCGCAGCCGTGGCACGCCACGCATCGCCAATCGACTGTTGCGCAGAGTTCGGGATTTTGCCCAGGTGAAAGCCGACGGCGTCATTACCATGACCGTAGTGCAGGACGCTCTGGCTCTTTTGGAAATTGACCATATGGGTTTTGATTCCATGGATAGAATGATACTCCTGACCATCATCGACAAGTTCGGCGGCGGGCCGGTGGGACTAGACACCATTGCTGCCGCCATCAGCGAGGAAAGCGACACCATCGAGGATGTCTACGAACCTTTCCTCATCCAGAACGGCTTTCTCAATCGTACACCGCGCGGCCGGGTTGCCACCAGAGCAGCCTATGAGCATTTTGGGCGGATTGCACCTGAACCACCACAGGGAAGACTCTTTTAAGGCTATGATGCAGCTCATTTTCGACTTTCCGGTTAATTCAAAATTCGGCTTCGACAATTTCGTCGTCTGCGCCGGCAACAAGAGCGCCTACCATTTTGCACGTCAACTTGCTGTAGGGGACGGCACCGAAAACCTCCTTTATCTCTATGGTGCAACCGGCTCCGGCAAAACCCATCTGCTCACCTCCATTGCCAACAGCATCTGCACTCAGGCCGGGCTTACCACCATTTCTTCCATATCCTTCAAGGATATCGATCAGCTTTATGCGGGTAGCTACCCGTCAGAAGGACTGTCGAAGCTTGCCGAACAATTCAGGAACTCGCCGGCACTGCTCATTGATGACATCCATCTTATTCCCGACAATGACAGCATCAGGGTAGAGTTGTGGCAAATTTTCAACGACTTCTACACCGCCGGTAAAAAAATTGCCATCACCGGTCTTTTCCCTCCCAAGGAGCTTCCCCATCTTGACGGGCACCTCTCTTCGCGTCTCTTGTGGGGGCTGGTGGCAAAACTGGACATTTCCGGTGATGAATCACTGCGAATGATCCTGCAGAAGCTGGCTGAAGACCGGCAAATTTTGGTTCCCGAAGATGTTATCGACTACCTCCTCAGCCATCTCCGCCGGGACATACCGTCCCTGCTCAATGCCCTCCAGCTGATTCATCGCCACGCTCTGGCAACCAAGAAAAAAATCAGCCTGCGCCAAGCCAAAGAGGCCTTGAGCCGCTAGCTGCCGCCATGGTCCCATCCCGAGCAGACCTCAGTTTTTATGTTACTATTTATAAAAATGAGCTGCGAGGCCCAATGCCCCTACCCTCTGCCCTAAAGAAAATATCGGATACCATCTGGGAGTTGCCCATCTCCTATAAGCCGGGCATGCTGGTTCCGGCCCGTATTGTGGCCACTGAAAAGCTGATCAGGGCTATGGATGCCGGCGTTTTCGACCAGGTAACCAATGTCGCCTGCCTGCCCGGCGTTATCAACTATGCCTATTGCATGCCCGATGGTCACTGGGGCTACGGCTTTCCTATCGGTGGTGTTGCCGGCATGGACCCCAACCATGGCGTCATCTCGCCTGGGGGCATCGGCTTCGACATCAACTGTGGGATGCGGCTGGTGCTTACCAATCTCACCCTGGAAGAGGTAAAGCCCCATATTCATCAACTGGTAGACCAACTCTTTTACAGGATACCCACCGGCGTCGGCTGTACCGGCTTCGTTAGATGCTCCCAGGACGAGTTCAGGAATATCCTCCAACAGGGGTCCGGTTGGTGCATGAAGCATGGTTACGCCTGGCCGCAAGACCTGGAGATGACCGAGGAAGGCGGCTGCTTCCCTGGGGCCGACGTTTCCAAAGTAAGCAACAAGGCGATCGAGAGGGGCTACGACCAAGTGGGGACACTGGGTTCAGGAAATCACTACTGCGAGATTCAGGTAGCCAAACCGGAAAACATCATGGATCAGGAACTGGCACGGGCCTTCGGTCTAACCATCCCCAACCAGATCGCCATCATGTTTCACTGCGGCAGCCGTGGCTTCGGCCATCAGGTTGCCACCGATTACCTGCAACTTTTTCTGAGCGTCATGGAAAGAAAATATGGCCTGAAAAAGCTGGATCGGGAACTATCGTGTGCACCGTTTCATTCACCTGAAGGTCAGGATTATTTTGCCGCCATGAAATGCGCCGTAAATATGGCCTTCGCCAACCGCCAGGTGATCCTTCACCGGATTCGGGAAGTTTTTTCCTCCGTCTTCCACAAGTCGCCAGAAGATCTGGGCATGAACATGGTCTATGATGTGGCCCACAATACGGCCAAAATCGAAAGACATACCGTAAATGGCAAGAAAAAAGAGGTGCTCATCCACCGCAAGGGCTCGACCCGCGCCTTCGGCCCTGGCATGGAGGGGCTGCCGGATTGTTACCAGGAGACCGGCCAGCCTGTGATCATCGGTGGCAGCATGGAAACAGGATCATATCTTCTCGCCGGCATGAAAACCGGTGCCGATACATTCTTTTCCACGGCCCATGGCAGCGGACGGACCATGAGCCGCCATCAGGCAAAAAAACTGACCAGGGGACAAAAACTGCAACAGGACATGGAACAGCGCGGCATCTACGTCAGGTCGGACTCATGGGGCGGCCTGGCCGAAGAAGCTGGAGCTGCCTACAAAGACATTGATGAAGTGGTGGAAGCCACGGAGTTGGCGGGGTTGAGCAAACGTGTCGCAAGACTTTTGCCCATCGGCAACATCAAGGGATAGCCTGATGCCATATCATTACCTTGGAGACATAGCCACTGCAGACACCGCCTTTGAAGCCTCGGGGGCCAGCCTGGAAGAAGTTTTCATCGCCGCAGCTGATGCCCTTCTCAATACCATGACCGCTGAGATTACCAGTATCGCCAGGGAGGAAAAGACAGAGTTTCAAGTGGAGAACGCTGAGCTGGACCTGTTGCTTTTCAATGTGCTGAACGAACTGATATTTCTCAAGGATGCCCGACGCCTGCTGTTGCGCATTGAGGCAATAACCTTCAGCGAGGTCAATGGCATGCACAGAGCTAATGTTACCGCTTGTGGGGAAAGGATTGACCCGGCCAGGCATCGCCTGCTCATCGATGTCAAGGCGGTGACCCTCCATCGCCTTGCCCTGGAAAAAGATGAGCAGGGATGGAAAGCATGCGTGGTTCTGGATGTGTGAACTCCTGGATCTAAATTAAATAATTTGCTTTGTAGCGCATAAAACAATAATTTAAGGCCTATGAAAATCCTTTTTCACATCTGCTGCGCCCCGTGCGCGATCTATCCGGTAAAGGAAATGCGCTCCAGCGGCATGACCGTCACCGGCTATTTCTTCAATCATAATATCCATCCCTTCCTGGAATACCGAAAGCGACTGGAAACAGTTCAGGATTATGCAGCGAAAATCGACCTTGATGTGATCTACCGGGATGAGTACCGCCTGGAGGATTTCCTCGAAGCCGTTGCCGACTCCCCTAACGAGCGATGTCTCTACTGTTACAGTTCCCGCCTTGAAGCTGCCGCGGTAGCAGCAGCCAATGGAGGGTTTGATGCTTACTCCTCATCACTTCTCTACAGCAGGTTTCAAAAACATGAGTTGATCAGGGAACTTGGCGAACAAATTAGCGCCCGGTACGGCATTCCCTTCCACTACAGCGACTACCGACTTGGCTGGAAGGAAGGTATCGACATCTCGAAAAAGATGGGCCTTTACCGCCAGCAATACTGCGGCTGCATCTACAGTGAAAAGGACCGATATCACCAGCAACCACGTCGCTGAACAGGAACGGGCATGACAGGAATGGGTAAAGCTCTCATCTTTCTTGGCCTTATCATCGCCGCTATCGGCGTTGTGGTCTACTTTTCCGGGAAAATTCCCTGGCTTGGGCGGCTTCCTGGCGACATCCATATCAAGCGGGAAAATTTCAGCTTCTATTTCCCACTGGCAACCAGCATCCTCGTTTCTCTCCTCCTTTCCCTGATATTGTGGCTGTTCAGAAGATAACAGGGATTGCCGCTTTCTCTCTTGATATCTGCTGCTCTTCTGTTACCTTATAACTGTTAAAAAACCCATTAAAAGGAGATCCTATGTTTGAATTACTGGAAAAAGCTTTATTAACCGGACTCGGCGCAGTTTCCATGACACAGAAAAAGGCTGAGGAGTTTCTGGCAGAGATGAAGGAAAAGTACAAGTTAAGTGAGGACGAAGGTAAGGCACTGCTTGATAAAATCCAGGCCATGGCCAAGGACAGCCGGGAACGCATCAATGAGATAGCTGAAAATGAGGTAAGAAAGGCCATAGAGCGCATGGGCATGGTGCCGCGTGAAGAATTCGACCGCCTGCAAAAACGGGTGCAGGCCCTTGAAAACATGGTAACTGATGAAGATTTAGGACCCGAATGCTGAGCCTTTTCCAGTTAAACCGTAACATTCGAACCATCCGCCGATATAAGCAGATTGGTAAGATTCTGGGCAAATATGGCCTTGAGCACCTGCTGGAATACTTCAACCTCTCCCATATCATTGCAATGAGCCGAAGAGTGCTGCGACGTAAAGCAGTTGCCATTGCCCAGTATACGCCCGCAGAACGGATGAGGCTCGCCTTCGAGGAGCTTGGGCCGACCTTCATCAAACTCGGACAACTTCTTTCCACTCGTCCGGACGTCATTCCCAAAAGTTTTGTCGATGAATTTGCTAAATTGCAGGACAATGTTCCATCTTTCCCCTATGAGGAAGCAACCACCCAGATCAGCCTGGAATTGGGAAAGCCGGTGGAAGAGATCTTCGCCCACATTGATCCTGTTCCCGTAGCTGCGGCCTCCATCGCCCAAGTCCACAGAGCTCGCTTGAAAACAGGCGAGGACGTAGTGGTGAAGGTCCGCCGTCCTGGCGTAGAAGGTGTTGTTGAAACGGATATCAATGTGCTGATGGGAATCGCCCAGCTCATGGAGCGCCATATGCACGGCAGTGATATTTACGATCCTGTCGGCCTGGTCAAGGAGTTCGCCCGCACCATCCGCCGAGAGATGGATTTTTCCCGGGAAGGACACACCATTGAAAAAATCCGTGACAACTTCTGCGGAGACCGCACCCTGCATTTCCCCACAGTGTTTTGGGGATACAGCGGAAAAACTATCCTCACCCTGGAATATATCGATGGCATCAAGGTAAATGACTATGCCGCCATAGAGCGTACCGGCCTTGATCGAAAATTGATTGCAACTCGAGGCGCCGATGCCTTCCTGAAAATGGTTCTGGATCATGGTTTCTTCCATGGCGACCCCCATCCCGGCAACGTGCTGATCCTGCCCGACAATATCATCTGTCTGCTGGATTACGGTATTGTTGGGCGTCTTGACCAACAGCTGAAGAAATACCTGACCGACATCATCTTCACCATCATCAACAGGGATGTGGACGAGTTGGTCTCCCTGCTCATCTATTCGGGCGAAATTGGAGAAATACTGAATCGACGGGCGCTGAAAAGAGAATTGTCTGAATTCATCGACAGCTATTATGAAATTCCACTTCACGAAATTGAAGTGGGGCGGATGCTGGTCGAGTTCATCGACATCGTCACCACCTTTCAAATAAAGCTGCAACCAGACCTGATGCTGCTGGCAAAGTCATTGGTAATTATAGAAGGCATGGGTCGTGAACTTGACCCTGATTTTGATATGGTCGAGCACTTGAAACCCTTCATGGAAAAAGCACTGAAGGAGAAGATAACCCCCGGCCGTTTTTTTGGTGATGTGAGCACCATATTGAGATCCTATCTCCATATGGCTGCAAACCTGCCCAGGGACCTGCGGGAAATAGTGCACCGACTTAATCACAACAAGTTCAAGATCGACCTGGAACATCGGGGACTGGATCACTTCAGCAAGGAGCTGGACAAATCCATCAATCGTCTTTCTTTCAGCCTTATCATTGCAGCCCTTATCATCGGTTCATCCATAGTGATGCAAACCAACAAGGGGCCCCTCATCTTCGATTTTCCCGCCTTTGCCTTTTTAGGCTATACCATTGCCGGTCTCATCGGTTTCTGGTGGGTAATCGCCATTATCCGTTCTGGTCGACTATAAAGTTATGATCGTCATTGAAAAAATCTCGCCTCCCGAGTCCTATCAATCTCTTTGAACTTCCGGCTCAATCGAAATCTCCGGCAAAGGATCTACGCGGAAGGGAATATCCGACCATTACCTTCAGAGGGAACTTCAGGCTTTCCACTGAGTACTTTTGGCGCTGTTTCTCTTTTGCTTCCCTCAACATCTTGAAATAATAATCCCTTTCATATAGAGTTACTGGCATTGTCACAAAAAAGGAACCCAAGTGGAAAACGAGGATACACAAATTCTACCCAAAGCTGAATTGCGCAAGAGAAAACGGGAAGGGTTCATCGTCGTTTTTTCCCTACTTCTCATAATATTTCTCACCGTCACCGAGATTCACCTTTCAAAGTTGAGTACCGAAGTGCCGATGGGCAATAACATTATCATCTTCGGCATTATCAACGTCATCATCCTTCTTATCATACTGCTCATTTTCATGGTCTTCCGCAACGTGGCAAAGCTCATGATTGAGCACCGCCATAATGCCTTGGGGGCAAAACTCCGCACCAAGCTTGTTCTGGCATTTGTCGGCCTGTCCCTTGTGCCGACGATGCTGCTCTTTTTCGTTTCTGCGGGGTTCATCACCAACAGCATCCAGAACTGGTTCAATAAACAGGTGGAAACATCCCTGAACGAGTCCATGGAAGTCGCCCAGGTCTATTACAAATCCTCAGCGGCAAATGCGCTTTACTATGGGGAACAAATCAGCGCCATCATCAAGGAGCAGAAGCTCCTTAACGAGGAAAACCTCCCGCTTCTGAAGTCTGTGATCAGACAGAAGCAGAAGGAGTACAATCTGGGTGTGGTGGAGGTCTATTCTTCCCAGAAAGAAGAACTGGTCAGGGCTGCCAATCCAAAGCTGCCGAAGGGTGAGTTCACCAACCCCTCCTCGGAAGACATCAAGGTCGGGCTGCAGGGGAAACAGCTGACCAAGGTCAATTCCATAGGAAAAGCCGATTTGATCCGCGGCATCGTTCCTGTCTATTCAAACTGGAATGATAAGGATGTGGTTGGCGTCGTTGTGGTGAACTACTATGTGCCCTATTCCCTGGTAAGCAAAATGAAGGAGATTTCAGCTTCCTACCATGAGTTCCGCCAGTTGAAGATCCTCAAAAACCCGATCACTACGGGCTACATCCTCACTCTATTCCTCATAACGATGGTGATTATTTTCCTCGCCGTTTGGTTTGGGATCTATCTGGCAAAAAGCCTTACCATACCCATCCAGGAGCTTGCCGATGCCACCAGGCAGGTGGCGGAAGGGAACCTGGAGGTTCATCTGGGTGAAAAAGGCACTGACGAAATCGGCATGCTGGTCTCGTCCTTCAATAAGATGACCCAGGATTTGCGCCACAACCAGCTGGCACTGAAAAGCACCAATGAAGAGCTTAGTCGAAGCAACCTTGAGCTTGATCAAAGGCGCCGCTATATGGAGATCGTACTTAAAAACGTCAACGCAGGCGTAATCTCCGTCGACAATCAGGGGGTGCTGACAACAGTAAATAAATCAGCTGAACGACTGCTGGGTGTCAAGACCCAGAAAGTGACTGGCCGGAATTTTCGCGAGGTTCTGCAGCCCGTCCACCTGGACATTGTCAAGGGAATGTTACACGACCTGGTGGTGTCACAGCAGGAGACTATCAACAAGCAGGTAACCATCCCCATCAGGGATGCAAAACTCACCCTTCTGGTCAACCTTACTGTTCTCAAGGATGAGAACGAAGATTTCGTTGGCACTGTTGTGGTTTTCGATGATCTGACCCAACTCATCAAAGCCCAGCGCATGGCTGCATGGCGAGAAGTGGCACGACGTATAGCCCACGAAATAAAAAACCCACTTACGCCGATCCAGTTGTCTGCGCAACGCCTGAGAAAACGTTATCTTTCACGATTTGAAGGAGAGGAAAAAGTCTTTGATGAATGCACCAGCATGATCATCAAATCTGTTGATGAAATGAAGATACTTGTTGACGAATTCTCTAACTTTGCCAGGATGCCTGCGGCCCAACCCTCCCCCAACAACCTCAACGACATTCTTCACGAGGCGGTGACCCTGTATCAGGAGGCTCACCGAAACATTACCTTTTCCCTATGCACTGACGACACAATTCCCCTGATCCAACTGGACCGCGATCAAATCAAACGGGTGTTGATCAATCTGCTGGATAATGCCGTGGCGGCAATCGATGGCATCGGCAACATAACCATTGAAAGCAGTTTCAACAAGGAGTTGAAGATGGCAACCTTCGCCGTCGCCGATACTGGACATGGCATTGTTCCCGAAGACCGCACCAGGCTCTTTGAGCCATATTTCTCGACCAAGAAGTCGGGGACTGGTCTGGGGCTGGCTATTGTCAACACCATCATTTCCGATCACCATGGCTTTATCAGGTCGAAGGACAACCATCCCAAAGGAACGATCTTTGTCATTGAGCTTCCTGCCAGCGGGGCTTGGGTATAAAAAAGCAACCCGGTGAGGGTTGCCTTTTTGGTGCTGCCGGCCGCCGAGCGGCAGTAATGCTCTGCTTGCGCCTCCAATGCTGTAGGAGTATACTGACCTCTTGTTTTAATTTACTAAACTGGAATCCGGTGTTTTTCCCATATGACTAAAAAAACAAGACTGACCGTAATCTTCCTAATAATCGCTGTGGTTCTTTTTGCTGGAGGAGGATTTACCTTTGTATTCAATAAGGTGCTTCATCTTGATACCTATAAAGAGCAAATCCTTGTTGAAACCCAACGGCTCCTCAAGCGTCAGGTTCTTTACGAAAAGGGGGATTTTTCCTTCACGTTCAGCCCATCTTTCACCTTTACCAATGTGGTAGTAAAAGAGCCGGACAGTTCGAAAAATTTTATCAGGGCAAAAAAAATCAGCTTCAAAGTCGCCTTGCTGCCGCTGCTGGGCAAAAAGGTTTCACTGAAAGAAGTAATCCTTGAAGATCCGGAAATAAACCTGAGCAGGGACAAGACCGGGATCTTCAATTTCAGCGATCTTTTGGAGCAGTCAGGCTCGACTGTTTCGGTGCAGCTAAAGGGCCTCAGCGTAAAAAATGGAATTGTCATTTTTGAAGACAGGGCCGTTACTCCGCAAGGAGTATCCACCAGACTTGAAGATATTGATCTTCATATCAACAGATTTGCCAGGGGTAAAAACTCAAGGCTAAAGTTGGAAGCAGTCATTGCCGGGCAAGTCCCCAACAAAATTTTTGCTAAAGGATCGATAAAACTTGCCGATGCGAACAGGCCAATAATCGATTCGGAAGCAAACTTGAAGATAGAAACCCAAAACCTTGATGCTGCCCCTTTCTGGCCTTACTACATGGGTTATGTTCCTTTCAAGAAGGTTCTGGGACGCTTTGACATGGATCTAAACCTAAAGGGACGCCTGAACAGTTTCAAGTCAAAAGGACAAATAAAGGCAACTGCCGTTCGTTTCGATTATCCACAGGTGTTCCATGCCGTCCTGACTCCCAGGGATCTTCATCTACAATATGCCATGGAGCTAAATAGTCGCGATATTTCCATTAAGCAGATCAACCTGACCGTCGACAAGCTGAACGTCAAGGGGGATTGCGACATCCTCGACATTCACAGCAAAGATCCACGTATCGTCGCCCGGGCAGCCACTTCCCATTTCAGACTTGAGGAATTTGGTGGTTATATACCATACGGGATCATTGTTACTGATACAGCAGATTTCATTGAACAGCACATAAAAGGTGGGACGTATAAGCTGGATGAAGGACGATTCGGACGGGAGAATAAGTCAGATCTTGCATATGGAGCTTGGACAAAACTACAACGTCCTGTTTATAAAGGGAAAAGTGGATAAAGGTATCGTATCATTCGGCTCACAGATACCAACATTCAACGCAATCAAGGGTGGCCTGGAAATGCGCGGCAAGGATTTCAACCTGATCGGCATGTCCGGGAATTTCGGCTCATCACCCTTTACTCTGGACGGTAAAATTGCCGACTATCCTTTAATGAAACCATCGGCTTATCCTTTCGCCATGAAAATGATGCCAAGCCATGCCGAAGTTGCTTGGCTCCTGGGTAAGAAACAGGCAAAATTCCTTTCCTTCGTCGGGGGTACTGAATTTGGACTGAGCGGAAATGCACGCACCGGTGACTATAACCTTTCCGGCGACTGGAATCTGACCAAGGCCTCCTACGGTTTCAAAAATTATATCAATAAGCCGGCTCCAAAGGGCCAACAGACTTTCCTTTAAAGGTAATCTCAACAAACAAGAAGCAAAGCTTAGCCAGCTTACATACGACCTGAGCCCTTGCACCTGGATATGTCTGCTGCTTATCGCTGTGACGGTTCTTCCCCCCTTAGTATTACCATCAAGACAAACCAGGTTCCAGCTGGCGAGCTGACCCATATGCTACCTGCTGTAAAGCAGTATCGTCCGGCAGGTAAACTGCAGGCTTCTCTCCATGGCACAGGTTCAGACAAAGATTTTTCAAAATTCAACTGGGGTGGAGATATCTACTTCTCCCCATTTTTCCATTAACCCCCGGAACCTGTAAAAACCGTGAGCAACATGTCTGGAACGATCCACTTTCAGTGGTGAAGAGTGGAAACATCACAACTTACTGCAAAAATAGGAAACTCTGCCATTTCCGCCAAAGGGTCGATTAAGGGCTTCAAAAACCCCACCCTGAACCTCTCATTCTCATCACCATCGCTCAACATGTCCGATCTCGGCCTGATTGCGCCGGGCAACGGTGTCCACGCGGAGAAATTCCAAGGCTCTATCTCTTTGAAAGATGGAAACCTCAAGA
>CAWAFF010000064.1:0-19516 GCA_963780945.1 uncultured delta proteobacterium
GCCCATGAGCTGGAAACGGTCAAGGAATTGAAAATGACCCTGGAGACGGTTCTTGAGGTAGCCTACGAGGGGGTTGCGGTGCTGGACGAAGCAGGGATGATCACCCTGGCCAATGCCCGCTTCTGCAACAAGATCGGCCAGCCGAAACAGCGCATTATTGGAGAGAACATCAACCGGTTCCTGCCCATGTCCGACAACCAGTTGCCACTCAGGGTTCTGGAAATAAATGCCAAGCCATGTGTGGTGTCCGCACTGCCGATTACGAAAGAGGGCAGTACCAAGGGTGTTGTGGTCAAGATCTATGAGGACCTTGACCAACTGGCCGAGATCATGCAGCAGATAAACCGGATCAACATTCAATTGAACTATTACAAGGATGAGCTCTATAAGGTCAACGGCACCAGTTACACCCTGGGCAGTATTGTCTGTAACGATGAGCGCATCGCCAAATTGAAGTCCCAGGTCTTTCAGGTGGCGCGGGGCAATTCCACCGTGCTTGTCACCGGCGAAAGCGGCACCGGCAAGGAGTTGTTTGCCCACTCCATCCACAATGCCTCCAACAGGCGCAAGGAACCCTTCGTCAAGGTCAACTGCTCTGCCATCCCTGCCGAACTTGCAGAGGCGGAATTGTTCGGCTATGAAGACGGAGCCTTTACCGGGGCGCGCAAGCAGGGCAAGCCGGGAAAATTCGAGCTTGCCGATGGCGGTACCATTTTTCTTGATGAAATAGGCGACATGCCTCTTATCCTGCAAAGCAAGCTGTTGCGGGTGATTCAGGACAAGGAAATCGAAAGGGTCGGTGGCGTCAAATCCAGCAAGGTGGATGTGCGAATCATCGCCGCCACCAACAGGGATCTGAAACGGATGGCTACCGAAGGCAAGTTCAGGGAGGACCTTTATTTCAGAATCAATGTCGTCGAGCTGAAGATTCCGCCCCTGCGTGAAAGGCGGAGGGATATCCCGCTGCTTGCCGACACCTTCATCAGAAAATACAACAACCTGCTGACCAAGCGTGTGGAAGGCATCACCGTTGGGGCGCTGGAGGCTTTAATCCGCTACGACTGGCCCGGCAATATCAGGGAACTGGAAAACATAATCGAAAGAATGTTGAATTATATGGAACACGGCATGGTCGACCTGCAGGATCTTCCCGATGAGATCAGAAGGCCCGAGAAAAGGCCGGATCTTGGTGATGAAGTCCGAAGGCCGGAGAAGGGTGGCGCGAGGCCCAGCCAGAGTTTGGCGGCAATCGAGCGGGAAGCTATCGAGGCCGTCCTGGTCGAGGCTCAAGGTAATAAATCAAAGGCGGCACGGCTGCTTGGCATCAGCAGGTCCAAGCTCTATGAAAAGCTGGGGCAAAGTCAGTAATTCTTCCACTCCGAGCCACAGGGTGGCTGATAAGCACCATGCTTCCCATGATATGTGTCGCTCAAATTGTCCGGTAAACACACACTTGTCTGGTTTCCGGACAGGTGTGTGTTTACCAGCAAAACAAATCCCTCCAACCACCCCCGGCCAATTCTCTAAATCATAAATAATATCATTAAGTTGCCCATGAAAGTGGCATTTCGGCTGGGGGCAAAGCCAGTTGGCACAGCAGTTGCTCTATCAAGATTGAAAGCAAATTCAAAATTGAGCCTGATTCGCTTGATGATGGCTTGCGCAGACAATCTACAGGGCAAGGAGCAATACCATGGGATCACAAAAGCAGGTTTTAACCGATTGTACACTCTGTTATCACAGTTGCGGCACCACCGTCACCATCGAGGATGGCAAGGCGGTGAAGGTCGAAGGGCTGAAAGGGCACCCCATCAACGACGGCGAGCTCTGTCCCAAGGGTGAGGCGGCTTTGACCCACATCTACTCCCCGGAGCGGATCAAGACGCCGCTGAAGAAAGTCGACGGCAAATTTATCCCAGTCAGTTGGGATCAGGCGCTGGATGAGATCGCCGCCAAACTGCTCAAGCTGAAAGAGGAGTTCGGCCCCAGTGTCCTGGGGGTGTTCAGCGGCTCCATCGGCGTCGAAAACCTGGAAATGGCTCAGCTGACCCAGCGGTTCAAGGCTGCCTTCGGTTCACCCAACTTCTTTTCCGTGGAGAGCATCTGCTACCGGATGCGGATCCGCACCAGGCAGATCACCTTCGGCAAGTACCCGACCGAGGAGCTGGATTCAAAACTCTACATCCTCTGGGGCCACAACCCGGATGCCAGCGATTTCCCGCTGAAGCTGGCCCTGGAAAGGAACCTGGCCAAGGGGGCCAAGCTGGTGGTAATCGACCCCCGGCGGATACCGGCTGCCGACAAGGCCGACATGTACCTGAAGATCCGGCCCGGCACCGACGGCGCCATGGCCATGGCCATGATGCATGTCATCATCAAGGAAGACCTGGTGGACCATGACTTTGTTGACCGGTTCACTTCCGGATACGAAAAACTGGTGCCGCACATCGAACCCTATACCCCGGAATGGGCAGAGGAGATAACCTGGGTCCCCGCCGACAAGATCAGGGAACTGGCAAGGCTCTTCGCCACCACCAAAGGGGCCTCCATCTACCAGGGGACCTGCACCCAGGACCAGACCGCCGGCGGTACCCAGAACAGCCGTGCCTTTTCCGTGCTCCAGATCATCACCGGCAACATCAACGTGCCGGGTGGCTGGGTTATCAGCCCGCGGCCTTACTTCGGCAATGTTGGCCTTAACGTTGAGGGTGACCCGCTCGGCATGGACGAATACCCGTTGTTCATCGAAGTCTGGGGCCGAAAAAGCCCCTATGGCGTCATTACCATGGTGCCGGAGGCGATTCCCGACAAGTTGAAAGCGTTTTACGTGGTGGGTGGCAACCCGCTGGTGTCCATGGCTGACTCCAATGCCTTCCGCGATGCCTTCCGCCGCCTGGACCTGCTGGTGGTGCACGACATGTTCATGACCGAAACCGCCCGGGAGGCCCACTATGTGCTGCCGGCCTGTTCACACCTGGAAAAATGGGGATTGGCGTATACCTACAATGTCTGTCATTGCCTTCCTTTCCTGATGCTGCGCAAAAAATGCATCGAGCCGATCGGGGAAGGCTGGTCCGAGTGGAAGGTGTTTACCGAGCTTGCCAAACGGCTGGGATTTGGCGATCAATTCCCCTGGGAGAGTGAAGAGGATCTCATCCGCTTCGAACTTGGACCATCCGGGATAACGTTCGAGCAGATGCTCAACGACAGTCCGGAAGGTCTGTACTACGGCCAAAAGAAATACGAGTCGAAAGAGGGGATGTTTGCCACCCCCACCGGTAAAATCAAGATCTACAGTGCGGCACTGGAGCATGTGGGTGCCGATCCGCTGCCGGTCTATATCGAGCCGGAGAGGAGTCCGAAAAGCAGCAGTGCCGAATATCTGAAAAAATATCCCATCATCCTCTCCACCGGCCACCGCAACTATTACAACGTGCACAGCCAATTTCGTGGTGTACCGGCCCTGACCGCGGAAACCCCGGAATCAGTCGCCGAAATGGGGCCGGCAACCGGCAAGCAGTACGGCTTGACGGATGGGGACCAAATAATCATCGAAACCAACCGCGGTCAGATCAAAGTGAAGCTCTCGCTGGACGAGCGGGTGTCGGAAGGATGTATCTTCGTCCCCCACGGCTGGGGGGGGGGAGGCCAACGCCAACCTGCTCACCGATACCGATTGCCGGGAAAAGATCCTTGGCTATCCGGACGTGAAGTCGCTCATGTGCTCGGTACGGAAAGCCACTGCCGCTGCTTAGGGTTAAACGGTACTGGTAACCCCTTTGAGGAGTCAGCCATGAACATAGTCTACAGGTATGATAAAGGGAAACTGTCGGCAGGGGAGAAGGAGGTAGTCGCCGAATTCCCCCTCCTTTTGAACGTGAACGGCAGGGAGATGGCGACCCTCATCGCCTCTCCCCACGACCTGCGCTTCCTGGTCGCCGGCTTCCTGCGTCTTCAGGGCATGGTTGAAAGCCTGGAGGATTTCGATCTGCTCTCGGTCTGCAACGACTTTGGCATTGCCCGGGTGCAGATCAAGGGGGAGCTTCCGGAAAAGCTGAAGCCGGTGCTTACCTCCGGCTGCGGTACCGGCATTTCCTTTACGATTCCGCAGGCAAGGCAACAGAAGGGTCATCTCTCAAGCAGGCGCTTTACCCCGCGGGAGGTCTTTGCCATGATGGATGCCATGGCCCAGAAGGCGGAAGCTTATCGCAGCCATGGCGGCATCCACTCGGCGGCGGTGGGTAATGGCAGTATCTGTCTTTACGCCGAAGACCTGGGGCGACACAATACCATTGACCGCATTGCCGGCGAGGCGCTGCTGAAAGGGATCGACCTTGCCGGAATGATGCTGGTAACCTCAGGGCGCATCTCAACCGAGCTGGTTGCAAAGGCGGCCCTGCTGGGGATCGGGCTGATCGCTTCCCGCACCTCACCCACCGAAATGGCAGTGAAGATGGCAGAAGAGGCGGGAATCACTATTGTTGGCTATGTGCGAGCAGAGAGGTTCGAAATCTATTCCCATCGGGACCGCCTGGAAATAGGCGAGGCCGGGGGCAAGATCAAGGGGATGACCGGGGTCATTCTGGCCGGCGGTGCGTCAAGCCGGATGGGCAACAACAACAAGGCACTCCTTCTCCATCGGGGGGGCCGGATTATCGAAGGGATCTACAAAACACTGGCCGAGATTTTCGAAGAGGTAATTGTCGTCACTAATACGCCGCAGAACTACCAGTTCCTCCCCTGCCGGAAGGTGCCCGATCTCTACCCGGGGAAGGGAGTACCGGCCGGCATCCATGCAGGGCTCAGCCAGTGCAGTGAACCGGCCATCTTCACCGTTGCCTGCGACATGCCCCTTTTAAACAGTGACCTGATCCGGCATCTGGCCGAACTCAGCCATGGGGTGGACATGGTCATTCCCAAAACAGAGGGGGGATTTGAGCCGCTGCACGCCATCTACGGCAAGGGCTGTCTGCCGGCGCTGGAAGAGCTCCTGCAGCAGGGGGAAAGGCGGGTCCTCTCGCTACTGCCTCTGGTTAAGGTGCGGCAGGTTGAGGCAGCAGAGGTGGCGATCCTGGATCCGGAATTTGCCTCTTTCGTCAATATCAATACCCCGGACGACTACTACAAACTTAGAAACGGCGGCAAGGACAATGCGCCAGAGGATTCCACCAGGCTGTTGCAGTCGTCATAACGGTAAATTAGCTGGATATATTAAATACAAAACAGGGTCTTTCTTACACGGAAAGGCATCACTGAAAAGGTAGGGCAGGATTTTGAAAAGAAAATCCTGCCCTTTTTGCGGTCTGAACAACCTGTTCAGTGTTTGGCTGCTTTCGCTACACCGTAACCGGTGGTCTGCCTGACAAACAATTCTTCGAACATCTCCTCCTCGCGTCGATTGCGGAACAGCAAGGTGGCAACGATAGTGACCAGAAAGCCGACCGGCACCGAGACAATACCGGGGTTTTTGAGTGGGAAAAGCGGAGCATCGAGTCCAACCAACGAGGTGCCGTTCTTGTTCAGGGCATAGTCGGCTTTCGCCTTTTCCAGTGTTTGTAGCTCCTTGTCAGCCAGCACTGCTCCTTCAGTCTGTTTTTTCTCCAGGGCAAGAACGATCTTCTGCGCATCTGCAGCGATTTTTTTCGGATAGGTCATGTTTGGGGAGACCATCAATACCGCGATAGTAACGAGCGTGCCGATGACCAGACCGGCGATGATGCCGGCTGAATTGAAACGTTTCCAGAACAAGGCGAAGAGAAGGACCGGGAAGTTGGCAGACGCTACCACGGCAAGCGCCAGGCCGACCAGCTGGGCGATGTTGAGATTTTCGCAGGCAATGCCTAGCACAATTGCAATAGCGCCGACAAAGAAGGAAGCGATCCTTGCCACCTTTATCTGCATGCCTTGATCGGCCTTGCCGTTCATGATGACATTCACATACAGGTCATGGGCGATTGCAGCCGACGAGGCCAGAACCAGTCCTGAGACCACCGCCAGGATGGTGGCAAAGGCAACGGCACAGACAAAAGCCAGCAGAAGGTCACCGGTGACGGTTCCTGCCCCGCCGCCGACAAATTGGGCGACCATCAGCCCTGCCATGTTTCCTCCCTTATCTAAGGCCATAATCTGTTGGGGAGTAACGTAAAGGGCGGCGCCGAAACCAAGGAAGGAAACCATGATCAGGAATGCGCCGATCAGAAACATGGAAACGACGACGCTTTTTCTCGCTTCTTTGGCATTGGGAACGGTAAAAAACCGCATCATGACATGGGGCAATCCGGCGGCGCCAAGGATCCAGGCCAGTCCCAGAGATATCTGGTCCAAGGGGTTCTTGAAGAATAGCCCCAGCTCCAGGAACCGCTGACCGTAATCGAAACCGGGTTCAGCGACGGCGTGTTTCATGACCCCACGCACGTGGTCCTGGATTGCCTGGCTTGCTGCAACACTGTCGAAAAAAGCGAGCAGATTGAACCCGGATTTCCACAGTATGGCGAAGGTCAGGACCACCCCGGTGAACATGAGAAGTCCGGCCTTGATGATCTGGACCCAGGTCGTGGCCTTCATTCCTCCCAAGGCCACATAAATGATGATCAGCGCGCCGACGCCGATAATTGAGGCCTTGTACGGGATGCCCAGCAACAGTTGCATCAGTTTGCCTGCCCCTACCATCTGGCCGAGCAGGTAAAAAATGGAGACAACAACGGCAGAAAGGGCCGCGACCGCACGGACCGTCTTTGATGATGAGCGAAAGGCGAGGATATCCCCGAGGGTGTACTTGCCGGCATTGCGGCACGGTTCAGCAATGATGAGCAGGATGGTCAAAAAGCTGATGATGATCCCCACAGAGTACATGAAGCCGTCAGGGCCGAAGAGCGACATCAGCCCGGTAATGCCGAGGAAGGTGGCCGCCGACAGGAAATCGCCGGCTATGGCCCAGCCATTCTGCATTCCGGAAATTCCTCCGCCGGCAGCATAATAATCAGCTGCGGTACTGGTGCTTTTTGAAGCCCAGACGACAATCCCTCCCGTTGCGGCAATGATCAGCAAAAACATGCAGATGGTGAACACCCGGTTGGTTTGCATCTTTTTGGGCATGGCGGCCGGGGCTTTGACGGCATTAGTACCCTGGCTGTTCGGGGCGGCGACGGGGACGGTCGGAGCAACGGCAGCCGGCGGCGCCTGAAGCGAAACGGCCACCCCAGCCAGGGGCACAGCCTTCGCCGTCGGCTCTGCTGCAAGTGCCAGTGAACCGAAAGCGAGACCGATGATCAAAGAAAGAAACAGGCTTCTCATTGGCATTCCTCCTTGTTGATCAGCTCGACCAGTTCCTTGGTTAGAGGATCGAATTCCTGGTTGGATTTACGGGTGTAGTAGATGGCGATGCCCCACGCCAAGACAAACTGAAACAGGCAAAACAGGTAACCGAAATTGAGCCTGCCGAATATCTTCATATTGAAGAGTGCGGGTGCCGTTATGGCACCGATAAGAACCAGGAAATAAGACGTTGCGCCGATGAGCCACAATCCAACCAGAAACCGCATCTTTGCCCGATGCAGCTCCACAAACTTCGGATGTTTGGCTACTGCTGCCCAATTGATTTTCTTTTCTGTCACGGGGTTCTCCTTGTTGTTTAAGCGTCCAGGATTCCACTGTTAACTGCAATAGTCCTGCTTGGCCTTGGAACTACCTGCACCTCCCCTTCATGGAATTTTAAAGCCGTTTCCCCCCTTGCTGAGTGGCCAAGGGGGTCAATAGTAGCCCTTGTTAATCACCAAATCGATTGTGTTGGGCCTTTACCCTATTTTGATTCGAGGGCTTTGACCAGTCCCCGGATCATGGTGTTATAGGGTGTAGCCATGCCGGCCTGGGCACCGTATTCGACGATTTTGCCGTTGATGTAATCGACCTCGGTTCTGCGCCCCGCCTCTATATCCTGAAGCATGGACGGCTTGTGGTTGCCGGCATTCTTGATGTAGTTGACGCAGTAAGGATAAAAGTCCGAACCGAGGGTGAATTCATTGGCCCTGGCCACGGCAACACCTTCTTTGATCAGGGCGTCGACCAGGTTGAAAAGGATAGGATCGATGATGGTCTCGATCATGGTCTTGCCGGTCACTGCACAGATGGCATTCATGCAGGAGTTCATGACGGACTTGCGCCAGACCCTATCGGTTATGCGATCGGTGTGATAGGTGTCAAGCCCACACTCCGTTAGAACCTTGCAGATACCGATGGCCGCCTCCATAGACTGGGGGTCCAGTTCCTGGAGAAAGTGGGGACGGTGATGGAAGGCGATCCTGACATGGGCCGGCTTGATGGGGACGCAGCCGTAATTGACGACCGCCCGCATCACCGGCTTCTTTCCCAGGTGTTTGGCCAGCTCCTGTTCTGTGTCGATGCCGTTTTGCCAGCTGACCACATAACGCCCTTCGGCGACAAAGCCTTCGAGAGCGGAGGCGATCAGGGAGAGTGCGGTGGCCTTGACGGTGACGAAGATGACATCGGGTGGGTCGTTGACGATGTCGTCGACGCTGGTGGTTACCTTTGCTACCCTGGCCTGCAGGGAGTCAACCCCCTCAACGATGATGCCGGGGTTCAAAGCCGCCTCGAGGAGGCTCGGAACCACATCGCACAGGGTGACCTCGTACCCTCCCCTGGTAAGGAAAGCGGCAACAACCCCCCCGACGGGACCGGCGCCGATGACCGCAAATTTTTTAGGCGAATAGGTGCTATTTTCCTTCATGGCGTAGCTCCTTAGAGATAAAAACGGCTGAGATCGAGCTTGCTTCTGTTTATGCCTGACCGTGACTTTCAACCATGCCGAAGGCCCTGGCATCGAGGATCTTGATGCTGTTGCCCCGCAACAGTTCTATTGCCCGATCGTTGTCGCTGAAGCGAAAGATCATCACGGCTTTGCCGGAGGAGGGGCCGGTTCCGGCCAGGGCGTACATGTACTCGACGTTAACCTGGTGATCGAGAAAAAGCTTGAGCACGTTGTTAGCCAGGCTGCCGGGCGTATCATCAACCTCGATGGCTACAACATCGTCAACTCTCGCCGGCAGCAGCTTTTCCATTATCACCCGGCGGGCCTTAACCACGTCGGAGACAAGGATGCGCAGCACACCAAAGCCTGCAGTGTCGCAGATGCTGAGTGATTTCAAGTTGAGCCCGGCATCACCCAGTGCCCGGGTGGCTTCATAGAGACGGCCGGGGGAGTTTTCGAGAAAGACGGACAACTGTTTCAGTTTCATGGGAATCTCCCTTGTTAATGGTTCATCGGACAGTTTAGGTGGACGACTGCCGCGACTTCGTCCGTTCGCTCGGTCGCCACAGCTGCGGACCTTGCACGTTTTGTCAGTCAACTTACTTGAGGATCAGCTTTGATGCGCTGGTGCCCTGTCCAGTTTCTGGCGGGTGTCCGCTCGCCGCTGCGGCTCTGTCACTCACTGCCGAAGCCACGGCAGTCGTATTGCTCGGCCGCGACTTCGTCCGTTCGCTCGGTCGCCACAGCTGCGGACCTTGCACTGTTTTGTCCATCTACTACACTTGAGGATCAGTTTCATGCGCTGGTGCCTTGTTCAGTTTCTGGCGGGTATCCGCTCACCGCTGAGGCTCTGTCACTCACTCCCGAAGCCGCGGCAGTCGTTTGCCCGGTCGCCACAGTCGCGTGCCTTGCACTGTTTGTCAGGCTCTTCATTTCTCACGCTGCCTCAGCTCCACCGCGAAGCGCGGCCAGGTTGACTTCGACCCCTTTGTCCCGGGAGATTTCCCGGACCACTCCCTCGACCACTTTTGCATCAATGGGCAGCCCTGTCATCACCGAGCCGACCATGACCATATTGACCGCCTTGCCATTGCCGGCCTCTTTGGCTACCTGCAGTGCATCGATGGCATGGGCATCCCTGCAACCCTTGGTTATTTGCTCCTCCACATCCGAGGGATAAGTGGCAAGGCCGGAGGCCACCGTGCTGGGATTGATGGCGACTTTGTTGTAAACGAGCTTGCCCTGTGGCTTGAGATAGTGAAGGTAACGGAGCGCCTCCAGAGGCTCAAAGGAGATGAGGATGTCGGCGGTACCCGGCATGACCACCGGGGAATGAACCTTGTCCCCGATCCGCACAAAGGATATGACACTGCCACCCCGTTGGGCCATGCCGTGGACCTCATTTTGTTTCACATCCATACCGCTGGCCAGTGCGCTTTCTGCAAGAACCTTGGATGCCATTAAAACACCCTGCCCGCCGACTCCGGCGATGACGATATTAAACACCTTCATTGTTTCCTCCGGTCCCGACTGCGGTCATAGCGTCGAACTTGCATTGCTGGGCGCACACACCGCAGCCGTTGCAGATATTGGGGTCGATTGCCACTTTCGGCTTATCCCCGGAAGCGGTCAGCCCCAGGGCCACACAGGAGACTTTGAGACAGGCGCGGCAACCGGTGCATTTTTCGGCAGAGACGGTAAAGAGCGGCTTTTTCACCCGGTAGCGGAGGATGCAAGGATTTTTGTCCACCAGGACGTAAGGACCGGGAGTTTCCAGCCCTTTCTTGATGGCGGCCTCGGTTTCCTGCAGATTGTAGGAGTTGATCTCGACCACGTTGTCTATCCCCAGCACCTTGACCAGGGACACCATGTCCACCTGTCTGGCCGGTTCACCCTGGATCAGCCTTCCAGAGCCCGGGTTCTCCTGGCCGCCGGTCATGCCGGTGGTGCGGTTGTCCATGATGATCACCAGGGCGTTGCCACTGTTGTAGGCCATGCTTAACAGGCCAGTGATTCCCGAGTGGAAGAAGGTGGAATCGCCGATGACCGCTACCGGTTTTTCCGTTCTGCCGGCGATTTCATTGACCTTGGCCATGCCGTGAGCGGCGCTGATACTGGCTCCCATGCAGATACAGGTATGCATGGCGCTCAAAGGGGGGAGGGCGCCCAGGGTATAGCAGCCGATATCACCGGAAACGAAGACCTTCAGCTTGCTCAGGATTGAGTAGAGGCCGCGGTGGGCGCAGCCGGGACAGAAAGTAGGGGGGCGCTCGGGGGAGGTTTTCCACGGGTGTCGTACTCGCAGTCGTTACCATAGCTCCTGCCGCAGCCCGAATGATATCGGCGTTAACCTCGCCGCAAAGGGAAATCCTGTCCTTGCCCACATGGACCCGAATCCCCATGGCCCGGATCTGCTCCTCAAAGAGGGCATCCATTTCCTCGACGATCATCAGCCGCTTGACCTTGCCGGCAAAGTCGCGGATCTTCTTCTCTGGAAGAGGGTGGACCAGTCCGAGCTTGAGGATTGAGGCGTTGGGAAAGGCTTCCTTCACGTGCTGATAGGAAATGCCGGAGGTGAGGATGCCAAGCTCGGTATCCCCCATCTCCAGCCGGTTCAGGGGAGAAGTCTCGGCGAATTCCTGCAGCTTGAGGAGGCGCGCTTCAACCGCCACATGCTTGATCTTGCCGAAGTTGGGGAGCATCACGTATTTGGGTACGTTTTTCACCCACTCGCCCACCTTCGGTACGATTTTCCCCTGCGATTCCACTATGCCTTTGGCATGGGAGATCCTGGTGGTGGTGCGCAGCATAACCGGGGTGTCGAACTGCTCGGAAATCTCGAAACCGGCCCGGACAAAGTCATAGGCCTCCTGAGAATCGGCAGGGTCCAGCATCGGCACCTTGGCAAATTTTGCGTAATTCCGACTGTCCTGTTCGTTCTGGGAAGAATGCATTCCCGGGTCATCGGCGACCATCAGAATCAGGCCGGCGTTGACCCCCGTATAGGTCAGTGTCATCAGTGCATCGGCGGCCACATTGACCCCCACATGCTTCATGGTGGCCAATGCCCTGCCGCCGGCAAGAGAGGCGCCGATTGCCGATTCCAGCCCGACCTTTTCGTTGGGCGCCCATTCGCAGTAGACCTTGCCCAGGCGGGCCACCTCTTCCAGCGTTTCGGTGCTGGGCGTTCCGGGATAGCCGGAGGCGAAGACACCGCCGGAATCCTCAAAGCTCAGGGCAATTGCCTCATTGCCGGAGATTATTTTCTTCATTGGTGCATATCCTTTCTGGTTCCATTCGGTTTCCCTGAATCAGGAAAATCAGGTAGTGATGTTGTCGGGTGCTGATCATTTCGGCCTGTTGTCTATGAACCGCTTGGCCTTGCCTTCGCTGCGCGGGATCGTTCCCGGTGGCATCAGGGTAACCTTGACGGTAATACCGACGACATCCTTGATATCCCGGACAAGATTCTTGGTCAGTTCACGGGTCGCCAGGTCATCGCTGACCCTTTGGTGTTTTGCAATCACGAACGTTTCCCCAACATATTTGTATGCATGCTGGTCGATTACTTCAATCCTGACTTCAACCTCATCCAGAGCACCATTACGATCAACCACCACCATGTAATGGGGGGTGACGCCAGGGTGCTTGAGGATGATCGATTCAATCTGGGATGGGAAAAAATTGACTCCCCGAATAATCAGCAGGTCGTCGGTGCGGCCAACGAGCTTCTTCATCTTGACCAGCGTCCGGCCACAGGCACACGGCTCGTGGCTGAGGCTCGTCAGGTCGCGGGTCCGGTAGCGAAAGAGCGGCTGCCCCTCATTGACGATGGTGGTAAAGACCAGCTCCCCCTCTTCGCCGATTGGAAGCACTTCACCGGTCTCCGGGTTGATGATCTCAGGGTAAAAATAGTCTTCATTGATATGGAGACCGTTGCGTGCTTCGTGACATTCGCAGGCAACACCAGGGCCGATGATCTCGGACAGGCCGTAGATGTCACAGGCCTTGATGCCGAAATCCTCCTGAATCTTATTCCGCATGGAGTCAGTCCAGAACTCGGCTCCCAGTACGGCTGTACGCAGTTTGAGTTTCCTGAAATCAACTCCCATATCGGTTCCCACTTCCTGCACGTGCATGAGGAAGGAGGGAGTTACCGTCAAGGCGGTGGTGCCGAAATCCTGCATCAGCATGATCTGCTTCTGGGTGTTGCCGCCGGAGATGGGAATAACTGCCGCGCCGATCCTGACCCCTCCGTAATGGGCTCCGAGGCCCCCGGTAAAAAGGCCGTAGCCGTAAATATTCTGCAGGACATCATTCTTGGTGATACCCGCACTGGTTAGGCACCGGGCCATGACCTCGGACCAGGTCTCCAGGTCATTTCGGGTATAGCCGACTATAATCGGTTTGCCGGTGGTTCCCGAGGTGGCATGGTATTCGACCACATCCTCCTGCTTGGCAGTGAAGAGACTGAACGGATAGTTGTCACGAATATCGTCCTTGACGGTAAAAGGGAGTCTCCTGATATCGTCCAGGGTTTTCATGTCGGAGGGTTTCACCCCTTTTTCGTCGAGTCTTTTTCGGTAAACCGGGTTGTTGTCATACACATGGCTGACAGTTTTCTGCAGTCTGCCAAGCTGGATGCCTTTCATTTCGCTGCGACTGCACGTCTCGACATTGTTCCAGATCATGGTCTCACCCTCGTTTCTTGTGCGGGATCAATTCTACGCATGGGATTTCACACTGTTTCACTTGTCTTCCGAATAATCGTAGAAGCCCCTGCCGGCCTTGCGTCCCACGTAGCCTGCCTTGATCATGTTCCTCAGCAAACCCGGCGGGGCAAACCGCTCCTGCTTCATATATTCATAGAAGATGTTGCTCACATGGTAGCCGATGTCGACCCCGGCAAAGTCCTGGAACTCCAGGGGACCCATGGGCATATTGCAGCCGAGCTTCATGGCGGTGTCGATATCCTCCGCCGAAGCCACTCCTTCCTCAAGCAGGCGGACGGCATCGATTATATAGGGCACGAACAGGCGATTGACGACAAAGCCGGGGGTGTCCTTGCAGGTGATGGGGGTCTTGCCGATTTTCTTTGCCATCTCCAGGGCCAGGTCTTTGATTGCTACCGCTGTCTGCAGGGCCGGAATAACCTCCACCAGCTTCATCATCGGTACCGGGTTGAAGAAATGCATGCCGACGAAGTTGGCCGGGTTCTTCACCAGGGCCGCCATCTCGGTGATGGAGATGGAAGAGGTATTGGTGGCATAGATGGTACCGTCGCTGCAGACCGCATCCAGCTTGGCGAACAACTCCTTCTTGACATTGACATCCTCGAAGACCGCCTCGAAAATGAAGGGGACCCCGGCCAGGCTGGCCACGTCGGTGGAGAAGCTGATCCTTGCCAGGATCTCTTCCATTTCCTTTTCGGTAATGGTCCCTTTCTTGACGATCCGCTCCAGGCTCTTGACGATGGTTTTCCTGGCCCGCCCACAGACTTCATCACTCATGTCCACAACTTTCACCTGCAGGCCGGCCATGGCGGCCACCTGGGCGATGCCGGCCCCCATGCTGCCGGCTCCTGCCATACCTACTGTCTTGATATCTTCAAGTTTCATCTTTGTTCTCCTTTGGTTGTAGTAATTTTGTTACCTAAAAAACCTTGTCAGCCACGAATGACACGAATGTTCACGAATAAAAGCAAAGCGTGTAAGACAAACATTATGGACCCGAGGGTTTCATTGTTTTTTCATTCGTGTCTATTCGTGTCATTCGTGGCCAAAGCCTTTCCGGTTATCTATTTATTAAGAAACTTCGGTTTCCTCTTTTCGATGAAGGCGGTAAGCCCTTCCTTGGCATCGTGGGTCTTGCCGTTTTCCGCCATATATTTGCGCTCCACGGCCAGGGCCTGTTCCAGGGGCAGGTCGATCCCCTCATAGACCGCTGCCTTGATGTAACCCAGGGCCTTGCCCGCTCCGGCGGCCATTTCCTGGGCGAACTGCATCACCTCCGCCTGGAAGTTCTCCGGCTCGATCAGCCGGTCCACCAGGCCGATGGCCAGGGCCTGCTGGGGATTCATGGTCCGACCGTTGAGCAGGATATCCAGGGCCTTGGTCAGGCCGACCAGGCGCGGCAGCCTTTGGGTGCCGCCAGCGCCGGGAATGATGCCCAATCCGGCCTCCGGCAGGCCGATCAATGCCTTGCCCGATGTCATCAGGCGGTAGTCGCAAGCCATGGCCAGCTCGCAGCCGCCCCCCAGGGCATGGCCGTTGATGGCGGCGATGACGATTTTTTTCATCCGGGCAATGGTGTTGTTGGCGTTTTGCAAAAGCTTGGAGAAAGCCTCCGACTCGGCCGGGTTCATGGCCGCCATCTCCTTGATGTCGGCACCGGCAATGAAGGCTTTTTCCAGGGCGCTGGTGATTATGACAACCGTCACGTCATCCATCTGCTCCGACTCTCTGAAGGCCTTGAACAACTCCAGGCCAAAATCGCTGCTGAGCGGATTGGTCGGGGGGCGGTTGAGGGTTATGGTCAGGACTCGTTCTTTTTGTTCGAGGGTGATGTATTGGTAGGACATTGTTATCTCCGTTAATGGTGATTTGGGGTTTTCTCCCCCCTCTCCCTAGCCCTCTCCCACGAGGGGAGAGGGGACTTTTTTTTAATGCTCCCCACCCTTATGTACTCACAGAGGGGAGAGGGAACTAAATGCTCCCCTCCCTTTATGGGAGGGGCTGGGGGAGGGCCGCTTTTAACTTACCTTCAGCACAATCGAGGCGGCGGTGTCGCCGGCGGCGCAGCCGGAGAAGAGCAGGTAGCCTCCTCCCTTCATGGCCAGTTCCTCGATCCCCTCGATCATGAGCCTGGCGCCGGTGGCGGCCTGCGGGTGGCCGAAGATCAGCGAAGAGCCGTAGTTATTCATGCTGTTCAGGTCAAGCCCCATGACCTTGGCCATGACGATGTCGTTGGCGGCAAAGGGGTTGTGGGTTTTGATGGCTCCCAGGTCACCGGCTTTGATGCCGGCCTTGTCCAGGGCCATCTGCGCAGAGGGGGCGACAGCGGCCGCCATGTGCGCTTTTTTGGTGCGGGCAAAGCCAAAGGAGAGGACCTGGATCTCCATATCCGGGTTGGCGCTCAGCTCTCTGGCATGATCGCGGGTGGTGACACAGATGCCCGAATTGCCGTCAGCCGGATGGGTCTGGGCGCCGAATGTATGGACCCCGTCGGGCAGGACCGGCTTGAGGGTAGCCAACCCCTCTTTGGTGCTGGTGCTGATCCCTTCATCAGCCTCGAGGAGAATTGTTTTCTTCCTTGATAACTGCACCTCGGCGGGGAACATGTAGCGTTTTTGGAACTCACGGTCGTTGGCCAAGGCTTCCAGGTACTGCTCTTGCCGCCGCAGGGTCACGGCATCGCATTCTTCGCGGCTGACGCCGTACTCTTTTGCCACGTTTTCCGCCGTCTGGATCATGGCGCCACCCGCCCAGGGGTCCCTGCCGAAGCTGTCCATGACCCAATCCTCGGTAACCGGCTGTCCGCCGGGGCCGTTGGGGTTCGGCCAGACAGCGTGTGGCCCATTGGACAAACGGTCGGCCAACAGGCACCAGCTGTTCTCGAACATGCCGGTCTCTATCCCCATCCCTGCCTGGTAGATGGCAAAGGTGGAGGTGGAGCAGGCCTGGCTGACCAGGATGCCGGGGGAACCTTCTGCGCCCATCAGGGCCGCAGCCCAAGGGCCGCTATAGAACCATTGTTTCTGGTAGACGGTACTGCCGACCAGTACATATTCAATCGTTTTCGGGTCCCACCCCTTGCTCTCGAAAAAACGCTTCGATGTGGCAGCGCCAAGGACGATGGAATTCTCATTGGCCAGGGTTCCCTGCCACTTGGCAAATGGGGTGCTGTAGTAGCCGCCATAGGGGATGTACGCTTTTGTCAGCATTGATGTTCCTCCTGTTTTAGTCTCTGAAGTCATATCTATAACCCCACCTGTCCTCCCCTTACCTTAAAAGGAGGAACGTCAGGCAACGATGTTGTTTGTTGTCCTCCCCCTCTTAGGTTAAGAGGGGGTTGGGGGGAGTTACCTTTTAGATCCTGATTCTTCCATCCACGGCATAAACTGCATTCTCAAAGGCCATGACCGGATTGATATCCATCTCCTGGATCATGGGCAGGTCGGTGAGCAGTTGCGAGACGCGCTGGATGAGATTGATGACCCCTTCCCGATCGACACCCTTCTCGCCACGGATGCCATCCAAGAGGGCCGCGGTCTTGATGGTGGAGAGCATTTCCCTCGCCTCAACCTCGGTAACCGGGGCGATCTTGAAGACCACGTCCTTGAGGACCTCCACATAGATGCCACCAAGGCCGAACATCACCAGGTGCCCCAGCTCTCGCTCGGCACTGGCGCCGATGATCAGCTCGCGTCCGCCGGGAAGGAATTTCTGAATCAAGAATTTCAACTGACCGAAACTGCCCAGGCGGCTCTGCAGGTCATCTACCGTTGCGGTTACTGCAGCGGCATCCTTGAGATTGATGGCGACCCCACCCATGTCGCTCTTATGATCGATCTCCTCGCAGTCGACCTTGACTACCACCGGGTACCCAATTTTTTCAGCGGCGGCGACAGCCTCGGCGGCATCTGCCGTGACCGCCCAGCCGGCCACGGTAATGCCGTAGGCCTCGAAGATCGTATAGACGTCGGTGGCGGAAAGGACACTGCGGCCTTCTTGCTGCGCCTGCTCGATAATCGACCGTGCCTTTGCCGCATCCACATCGGCAAAAGTTTTGGGCAGGCCGATGTCTCGCTGCTTCAGGCGGCCGTACTTGGTCAGGGCGCCCATGGCCTTTGCTGCATCGCTTGGGTTGGCATAACAGGGAACCCCGCCTTACTTCAGGATACCCATGGTGATCTGGAAGCGCTCCTGGCTCAGGTCAGTCATGAAGTTGCAGACGATCGGCTTCTTCGCCAGCCTGTTGACTTCCACGATCTCGCCGGGCAACCTCGTGGGTGTCGGTAAAAGGAGCGGTGACGAAGTTGATGAAGATGCTGTCGACCCCTTCCTCGTCGAGCGAGCACATCCAGGGCGCCGCGGAACTGGGGGCCGCCGGCGGTGGCCACGACGTCGATGGGGTTTTCCAGGGCCGCTTCGGGAAACTGGGTCTCCTTCAGCCTCGCGATGGAATGTTGCGAGAACTTTCGGAACATCGAGCCCACAGGCGACGAGGACGTCAGTGGCGATGACAGCCGGCCCGCCGGTGTTGGTGATGATCCCGACCCGGTTCCCCGCTGGGATCGGCTGGGTGGCGAACGCCATGGCCGCCCGGGCCATCTCCTCCTCGTCGCCGAAGGAGAGGATGCCGGTCTTTTCGAAGATCAGCTCGGTGGCGATGTCCACTCCCGCCAGGGAGCCCGTATGGGACGAGGCCGCCTTGGCCCCCTGCTCGGTCCGGCCAGCCTTCATTGCCAGGCACCGGTTTCTTCGCTGTAACCTCCCGGGCGACTTCGAGGAACTCCCTGGGGTTGGAGAACCCCTCGGTGTAAAGAATCACCGCTTTGGTTCCGTCGTCTTGCCCATAGTAGCGGACGATCTCGGGGATGGAGATGTCGCAGGCATTGCCGTTGGAGGCATAGAGCCGCTGGCCGACGCCCAGATCCGCCAGCGCCTGCATGAGAAGCGCACCGACGCCGCCGCTCAGGGCCACAACCGAGACATGGCCGGGGTCGGGATAGGTAAAGGTAAAATTGCAGTAGGCTTTCAATTCGGGATCGGAGTTGATGATCCCCTGGCAATTGGGACCGAAGACCCGCACGCCGAATTCCTTGCCCCGGCGGAGGAACTCTTCCTGGAGCAGTGCCCCTTCCTCCCCCAGTTCACTGAAGCCGGCAGAGTTGATGATGACCGCCTTGATTCCTTTCTTGCCGCAATCTTCAATGGTTTGCGGCACGAACTTGCTGGGGATGATGACGTGGGCCAGGTCGACCTGGCCGGGGATTTCCTCCAGCGTCTTGTAAGCCTTTATTCCGCATACTTCCGGGGCGGTGGGGTTCAGGGGGTAGATCGTTCCCTTGTAACCGTACTTCTGCAGGTTGCGGATTATGACGTTACCGATGGAAAGGTCTTTGGTGGAAGCGCCGACGATGGCGACCGACTTGGGTTTGAAAAGTGAATCCAGCATGGTTATCTACCCTCCTCAAGCTGTTCGATAAAGGCTTCTACGTTGGTTTTGGTCTGCTCGTCGGATACGCAGCGCATGTCATTGAGGTCTCCGGAAATGACCAGATGCGGGATGCCGGTTTCGCTCTCAAGCCGCTGGTGCATGCCGTAGCGGCTGTTTGAATTGTAGGGGCAGGTCTTGGCGTCGTGGTAGAGGATGCCGTTGATGCGGAATTTATCGAGCATTTCCTTGATATAGCCTTCCTTGTAGGTGTCGGAGCGAACGATAAAGAGTTCCAGATAGGCTTGGGCCATGCTGCGGATGGGGTCTTTTTCATCGAAGGCCGGGAAGATCCAGCTGCTGCAATAGGTGGAGGCGACGACGTTGGCTTTGAGACCGGAGAATAACTCCGAATGCTGCCGGAGGCGGCCCCAGACCGGCATGCCGTCCCAGTAAATACGAAAGCCTTCCCCGTCCACGGCCCCCACCCCCGCTGCTTGCCGTTGTTGCAGTTCGGCCAACAGGACCTTGTAGTAGTCTACGGCTTCCTTAGTCCCCCGGAGGACGACGGCCGGCCCCATGTGGATGGTGCCG
>CAWAFF010000065.1:0-32280 GCA_963780945.1 uncultured delta proteobacterium
CCACTGGCGAGAATGTATCGGGACAGCTCGCCGATCCCCTGGTAGTCAGAGACTGCTGCCCCCACCAGCCCGATCTTTCGGCGCTGCGCCAGGCCTTTAGTCACCTCTGCTTTTACTTTGGTCCAGCTCCCGTTGCCGGTAAGGGAGATAGATAAAACCGGCAGCACAGAATCTGCACCCACGAGGACAGCCGCGGGAGATTTCAATCAAGTACATGTCCGAGAACTCGGTATTCTCGGTAAGAATGGCTGAGGCTGTTGGCTGCCGGCTGCGGTCTGAGTCCCATACCCTTTGTACGGTGGCCGGCGCTCCATTGAGAGGACGGCGTGCAGCGATAGCAAGCCCTTCCCAGGCTACCTCATAAAGAGCAGGAACATAGACTCCCGGCACCTTTGCGCACTTATCCTTAAAGCTGCCCCCGGCCGATTGACTCGCCGCCAGTCAACAGCTGCACCAGGGCAGGCATGAGTGGCTCGGCTTCACCAATGCAAACCAGATCCAAAAATTCAGCCACTGGCTCGGGATTGAGAAAGAGGGCGGCCCCTCCGGCCATGACCAGCGGCATCGATTCATCACGGTCAGCGGCAAGGACCGGCACTCCGGCCAGCTGAAGAATAACCGGGATATTCAGGTAATCGCTTTCAAAGGAAACGGAAAAGGCGATGAGGTCGAAATCGGCAAGCTGGCTCTGTGATTCAAGGGAGAGCAGCCGGGTGCCCGATTTGTGATATTCCTCCAGGAGTCCTCCCGGTCGGGAAAGAAAGGCTCGCTCACAGAGCACGTCAGGATAGGCATTAAGGAGCGAATGCACCGATTGAAAGCCAAGATTGCTCATGGCAGCATAATAGCGGTTTGGATAGACCAGGCAGCACCTGAGGCCTGCCACCGATTTCTTCGGTGCCGTTCCCTCTTCGCAGGCGAGCAGCTTGCGATATTTTTCTATAATTTTCCAGGACATCTAGAAAAGGTAGCACTTCAAGCAGCTGTTTAAAAAGGGAAAACTCAATTGTTATTTCGCTATGAATTTATGAATTAAGTGCCCTCGTGGAAGAATTAAGCTGAAATAAAAGAAGAGGGAAAAAGACCCGGCCCCCTCGGAGGGGGGAAAAATGGAGGCCGGGGGAATGAAAGCCTCGCCGGTGGCAGGGGGGCCGCCACCAGTTATTTGTTATCTATCGATGCAAGAATCTAGCAGCTTAGTCAGCTGGCTCAGAAGCGACAATTCTTCGTTCTGGCAAGGCCGTCGACGGTTTGCACGGAGGCGTAGCAGGCTACGCCGCACATGCAGGTCTGAAGACTTACGCAGCCAGAGCAGAAAAGTGGTGCGTCTCAGTCTACCGATTTGCGCAGGAAGGTCGGGATATCATACTGCTCCTCATCATCCATCAGGAAGTTGCGCTGACGGAAAAAACCTCGCGCGCTGCTGCTTCTCCCGGATGAAGGTCGGAATCTCCCGGTTGATTTCGCTTTTTCACCGGTGAAGCCACGTTCTTCAGCTCGCGGCCGCCCTTTTCCAGGTCGAAGCGGTCGCCGAAGCCGGTGGCGATGGCGGTGACCTTGATGTCTCGCCCAGCGTCTCGTCGATCACCAGACCGACGATGATGTTGGCATCCTCATGCACCTTCTCGTGGATAATCCGGCTGGCTGCGTCGAACTCGTCCATGGTCATGGACTGAGGAGCCGGAAATATTGACCAGCACCCCTTTGGCCCCGGAGATGTCGATGTCTTCCAGGAGCGGGCTGGAGATGGCCCTGGTAGCGGCGTCAACGGCGCGATTTTCGCCGGAGCCTATCCCTATTCCCATCATGGCCATGCCGCGCTCGCTCATGATCGCCTTGACGTCGGCAAAGTCGACGTTGATCAGGCCGGAGGTGGTAATCAGGTCGGAGATGCCCTGCACCGCCTGGCGCAGAACATCGTCGGAAGGCTTGAAAGCGTCCAGGATGGACATGGACTTGCCGGCCAGTCCCAGCAGGCGGTCGTTCGGGATGACGATCAGGGAGTCGACGTGCTTCTTCAGCTCCTTGATGCCGTCCTCGCCCTTGGCCAGGCGCTGCCTGCCTTCGCGGGTGAACGGCTTGGTCACCACGCCGACGGTAAGCGCCCCGATTTCGCGTGCCACTTCAGCTATGATCGGTGCCGCGCCGGTTCCGGTGCCACCTCCCATGCCGGCGGCAATAAAAATCATGTCGGCGCCTTTGAGCGCCTCGGCCAGCTTTTCCCTGTCTTCCAGCGCGGCGTCGCGGCCCACTGTTGGATTGGCTCCCGCCCCGAGTCCTTTGGTCAGCTGGCCACCGATCTGAATCTTTACCGGCGCCTTTGATATGCTCAGCGCCTGGGCGTCCGTGTTGGCGACGATGAAATCGACGCCGCCAACATTGCTGCTCATCATGGTGTTTACGGCGTTTCCGCCGCTCCCTCCTACCCCGATTACCTTGATTTTCGCCGTCTGATCGATTGTTTCATCGAATTGGAACATGACTTCCCCCTTTTGCTTCACCTTATATTAGTAAAAACCTTTCACTCCTGAATTTCATAACAGCACAATAAATAGCATTAGAAAAACTCACCGAACCATTCCTTCATTCTGATGCTGACCTTGCGGAAGATATTTTCTTCGCTTTGGGCAGACGGAAATTCGTGGACGCCCACATTCTTACTGCCGTAAACAACCAGTCCGACCCCTGTCGCGTAAGCCGGTGAATTGACCACATCCACCAGTCCGCCGATCCTTTGTGGCAAGCCTCTGCGCACCGGCAGGTTGAAAACCTGCTCGGCAAGTTCAGGCATTCCTTCCAGAATGGTGGTACCGCCGGTGATCACCACGCCCGAGGCAATCATATCTTCATAACCTGATTTGACGATCTCTCGATTGACCAGAGTGAAGATCTCCTCCACTCTTGGCTCAAGTATTTCAGCAAGCAGCTGCCTGGACAGTACTCGTGGTTTTCTGCCGCCGACGCTGGGCACCTCGATGGTTTCATCCTTTCCCACCAGGGAGGCAAGACAACAACCATACTTCTGTTTGATCTTTTCCGCCTCCGCCATCGGCGTCCGCAGCCCCACCGCGATGTCGTTGGTCAGGTGATTACCGCCAAGAGACAATACCGAGGTGTGCTTGATGGCGCCGTCAACAAAGATAGCGATATCCGTGGTTCCACCGCCGATATCAATCAACGCCACTCCCAACTCCTTTTCATCAGCGGAAAGCACCGCTTCCGAAGAGGCAAGCTGCTCGAGGACAATGTCCGCAACATCAAGGCCGGCGCGATTGCAGGATTTGACGATGTTTTGGGCACTGGCCACTGCACCGGTGACAATATGGACTTTTGCTTCTAACCTGACGCCGCTCATTCCCAGCGGCTCGCGTATCCCGTCCTGGTCATCGATGATGAATTCCTGGGGGAGGATGTGAATTACCTCCCGATCCATGGGAATGGCAATCGCCTTGGCTGCGTCAATGACCCTTTTTACGTCATCAGCACAGACCTCCCGGTTTTTTATTGCAATGACCCCCTGGGAGTTGAAGCCCTTTATGTGGCCACCGGCAATCCCGGCATAAACGGATTTTATTTCGCAACCGGCCATCAGCTCGGCCTCTTCCACCGCCTTTCGGATGGATGCCACCGTACTCTCGATATTAATTACGACCCCTTTGCGCAATCCCCGTGAAGGACTGGTGCCGATGCCTACAATATCAATACCTTCTTCTGTGAGATTGCCGACAATGGCGCAGATTTTGGTGGTGCCGATGTCAAGCCCTACAATCAGATTATCCCTTCTCGCGGACATACCCCCTCCTTATACCATTAAACTCTTTTCACTATAATCTTGTCGCTGTAATCCAGATCAATATATTCCAAAGTTAAGATGTCCGCCTGCAGCTCTGCATAGATCCTGGCCAGACGGTTTAGCTTCTGACTGAAATCAGCAGCGCCCAGTTTAACCGGGATCCCGGTATTTGTCGTAAACAGGGTAAAGCCATACCCCTTGTCATAATGTATTTCAGAAACGTCTTCCAGCTTGAAATCATTGCGTTGTTTCAGATGTTCAACCAGCGCCAGCACGTCTTTCAAGGCTCCCTTGGATCCAGCCGGATCTTTGGCAATGTCCTCTTCACTGATGCCGGTAATGACTGGAAAATCCAGGCGATCCCCCTCGGTAAGAGGCTTGAAAACATTCCCCTGACTGTCCATATAATAGAGGTAGCCCATGTTGATCACTGCCACCGGCTCACGCTCTGTAATCTCTATAAACAGGGTGCTGGGCAGGTAACGCCTGATTTTAACCTGGGAAACCCAGGGATTTTTGCCGATTTGCTCTCCTATACTGGGAAGACGAAGGCCCAATATGCCGTCCCCCTCCTTCACCCCTGCCAGAGCTGTTACATCCTGACGACTGAGCTTTTTTAGGGTATTTATCTCAATTCGCTCCAGCTTGAGAAAGGTAGTAGCGGCAGCAAGGCGGTACAGCCCATATCCGCCAAAGCAAATTACCGGGATCAGAGCTATTCCCCCAAGCACCTTCGCCGTTTTCCTCAGGAAACCCCGGTAGTTGATTGGCTTGCGCGTCTTGGGCTGCTTTTTCAGCCGGTTTTGAACTGCCGGGCGCAGTTTTTTTGTATGAAGATCGCGCATGTTGGTTAGCTTCTGTTACTGCGTTATTTTCAATGTGGCGGCAGAGATCACTCTATCCACCAGCTGATCGAATTCTATTCCTGAGCCGCGGGCAATTTCCGGCAACAGGCTCAGGTCGGTCATGCCCGGCAAAGTATTTACTTCCAGGATGTAACAGAGCCCCTCTGCCGTGACGAGAAAATCAACCCGGCTGTAGCCGCTGCACCCCAAGGCCCGGTGGGCTTCTTCCCCAGCCCGAAGCACCTTCTGGTAGATATCGGCCGGAAGCCTGGCCGGCAGGATGTGCTCTGCCATGCCTGGTGAGTATTTGGCCTCAAAATCATAGAATTCATTCTTCGGCACGATTTCTATGGCTCCCATCGCTTTGTCTTCCAAAATTCCAACCTGGACTTCGCTTCCCTTGATGAACTGCTCCACAAGAATTTCCCGGTCGTATTTGAAAGCCTCAAGCAGAGCCCCAGCCAAATCGGCTTCCTGCCTGACGATGCTGATGCCGACGGATGAACCTTCCTGGGAGGGTTTCACAACCACCGGCAATGGGAATTTCAGTGTCTTAACACTAAAGTGCTCCCCCCTGCAAACCACCTGATATGGGGCAACAATCAGCCCAGCCGACTGAAAAGCCTGTTTAGCAAAAATTTTGTTCATTGCCAGAGCACTGGCCAAAACACCTGAACCGGTATAGGGTATCGCCATCAGTTCAAGAAGACCCTGAATGGCTCCATCTTCTCCATAACGGCCATGAAGGGCAATAAATGCAGCCTCCACCCCCTCATCGGCCAGCCTTTGCGCCACATCACGGCCCACGTCAATGGCTATGGCATCGTAACCGAGAGCAAGTAACGATTTAAGGACGGCGGCACCGCTTTTCAGGGAAACCTCCCTTTCTGCCGACAGCCCCCCCATCAGTACGCCTATCTTCTTCTCTTTTTTATCTGTTATGGTCATAGCCATATTCCTCATGAAGTTTTGCGCAATTTTTAAAATTCGCCCAGCATCCGTACTTCTTCTTCGAGAACCACTCCGCTCCGTTCAAGTACTCTCTTCTTGATCTCTTTTGTAGCCGGATGAAATCTTCAGCAGTGGCGCCGCCACGGTTAACGAGAAAATTTGTATGAATCTCAGATACCTGCGCGCCGCCGATTTGGAATCCCCGTAATCCTGCTTCATCGATGAGACGCCAGGCCTGTTTACCTGCAGGATTTTTAAAGAAAGATCCTGCATTGGGAAAGCCTATTTTTTGGCTGGCTTGCCGATGCCGACGGTTGATTTCCAACCGGTCCTGAATCTTTTCCGCCTTACTCTTTTCCAACTTGAAACTTGCTGCAACAGTGATCTCTCCTGGCTTCAAATACCAGGTAGCGGTAGCCAAAATCCCGTTCCTTGGCCGGCATCTCCGCAATGCTTCCTCTATGCAAGGTCACCAGGGTTTCCACACTCTCCATTATTGACTGGCCATTGGCTCCTGCATTGACGCTAAGCGCTCCGCCGACCGTCCCTGGTATATCATTGAGAAACTCAAGTCCGGTCAGTTCGTGACCTACTGCAAACCTTACCAGCTGTTGGTTTGTTACTCCCGCCTCGACTCTGATGGATTGTTCTTTGATCTCAATGCGGCTCAAGTGCTTGAGGGAGATAACAACTCCTCTGAAGCCTGCATCCCCTATCAAGACATTGTAGCCACCGCCGATAATCAGGTGTGGCAGGGCCATTGCCTCCACCGCCTTCATCAAACACTGAAGATCATCCAGATCTGCAGGGGTGGCATAGTAGTCAGCCGGACCACCAACTCTCAGCGCGGTGTGCTTTGCCATTGACTCATTCGGGAGTACTTCACCACGGAGGTCGACAAAGATTTTTGCGCAGCTGTCGACGGTCAAAGACCTTCCTTAAGCTTTTCCACCAGCTGTTCTCCTGCCTGGAGAATATTGCCGGCGCCAAGGGTCAGCACAATATCTCCCGGCTTGACGATACTTTGGAGATGGGCACAGACCTCATTGCGATCGGCAATGTAGGTGACCTCTTTCTGGCCATGTCGTTTGACTCTCGCCGCCAGGGCTTCTGCAGTAACCCCTTCGATAGGCTGCTCCCCAGCAGGATAGATATCGGTCAAGATCAACACATCCGCATCATAAAAGGCCTTGACGAATTCTTCGAACAGCTCTTTGGTGCGGCTATAACGGTGGGGCTGGAACACCACCACCAGACGTCGATCCCATCCCCCCTTTGCGGCTGATAGAGTTGCCTTGATCTCGGTGGGATGGTGGCCGTAATCATCAACGATCATGATGCCGTTGACTTCTCCCTTGACCTGAAAACGGCGCCCAATCCCGGCGAAAATCCTGAACCCTTCCTGGATGTCGGCAAAGCTGATATTTAACTCCATGGCAACGGCAATGGTCGCCAGAGCATTGAGTACATTATGGGCGCCGGGCATATTGAAGCTGATTTCCCCAAGCCTGGTCCCCTTGTAGTGGGCAACGAAGGTGGTAGTGAAGCCTGCATGCCGCACATCAGTGGCTCGAAAGTCAGCTTGGGTGGTCAACCCGTAAGTGGTGAAACGTTTTTTCACCAGCGGGATGATGTCTGCAATATTGCCGTTGTCCAGGCAGAGCACTGCAAGGCCATAGAAAGGAACCTTGTTGATGAACTGGACGAATGTATCCTTGATCTCTTCGATGCCGCTGTAGAAATCCAGATGGTCGGCGTCGATGTTGGTTACCACGGCTATGGTGGGAGAGAGCTTGAGGAATGAACCGTCCGACTCGTCTGCCTCGGCCACCAGATATTCCCCCTGCCCCAGGCGGGCATTGGTGCCGATCGAGTTCAGCTTCCCGCCAATGACGATGGTCGGATCAATGCCACCTTTTGCCAGGATGGTAGCTACCATGGAGGTGGTGGTCGTTTTACCGTGGGTCCCGGCAATGGCTATGCCATATTTCAGCCGCATCAATTCAGCAAGCATTTCCGCCCTGGGGATAACCGGGATCAGTCGTTCCACTGCTTCGATCACTTCGGGATTGTCGTCATGGACGGCACTGGAAATTACCACCACATCGGCCTGATCAACATTGCTGCTGGCATGGCCAATATGTATCTCTCCCCCCAGCTGCTCCAGACGATCGGTTGTCTCCGATTTTCTAAGATCAGAACCGGAGACCTTGTAGCCCAGGTTGAGCAGCACCTCGGCAATGCCGCTCATGCCGATGCCGCCGATGCCAACAAAATGTATTTTCTCTATTTTCCCGTACATTAATGCCCCTGTTCTTTTACCATTTCGTCCACAATCACCTGGGCCGCGTCAAGCTGGCCGAATTCCCGAATTCTCTCCGCCGTGCCCTGTATCAGTTCCGGCTCCTGCATCAGTTTGATTATCTGCTGAGCGAGGGTCTCTCCGGTCAGTTCCCGCTCAAGAATCATGAACCCGGCATCTTTCTTCAGCAATGCCTCCGCATTTCTGCGTTGATGATCATCGGCTGCATGTGGATATGGTATAAAAATGCAAGCCTTGCCGCTGACTGCCACCTCGGCGATGGTTGTTGCACCGGCTCGACAAACTATAAAATCGGCATTTGCGTAGGCCGCTGCCATATTTTCAATAAAAGGGGAGACCTCGGCTTCAAAACCAGCAACCTGGTAGGCCAGACTTACCTCCCCGTGATCCTTCTCCCCTGTCTGATGTGTAATTTCCAGCTGCCCCTTGACCTTTGCAAGATGTGGCAAAGCTTCGATCATGGCCAGGTTGATCCTGTGGGCACCGGCACTGCCGCCGAATACCAGCAGCCTTAGTCTGTCATCAACCAATTGCTTTTTCTCCCGTTGCACGCTGCCGATGATTTCCTTGCGCAGAGGGTTTCCTGTCAGCATGGTCGTCTCCTCTGGAAAGAACTGCCTCGACTCTTCCAGTGAGATGAAGACCTTCTCCGCAAAACGGGCCAAAACCTTGTTGGTAAGCCCTGGAATGGCATTCTGCTCGTGGATGAAGCGCCTGATCTGTAGGCCGCGCGCCGACAGCACCACCGGAGCTGAAGCATATCCGCCAACACCGAGAACCAGATCCGGCTTAAACTCTTTTAGTATACGTCGCGACTGGCTATATCCGTATATAAGCAGGGCCGCGCTCTTTAACTTGGCAAGGTTGCTCTGTCCCTTGAGACCGCTGGCAGAGATGCATTCTAGCCGGAAACCAAGCTTGGGCAGCAACCGTGCTTCTATGCCCCGTTCAGTGCCGATGAAAAGCACCTCGTTGTCACTGTCCCTGCCTAGAAATTCCTCGGCAACGGCGATGCCCGGAAAAAGATGTCCCCCTGTGCCCCCTCCAGCGATGACCAGTTTCATGACGTCGCTCTCGTGTGTGAAGAGACGTTGAGCAGCAATCCTATGGCAAACAGACTGATGATGAGCGAGCTCCCTCCATAACTGATGAAGGGTAGCGCCAAACCTTTGGTCGGCAACATGCCCGTCACAACTCCCATGTTGATGAAGGCCTCCATCCCCAGGAGGATGGCAATGCCGAAGGCCAGAAATCGGCCGAAATTATCTTCGGCACCCAATGCCACCCGGATACTTCGCTGAAGCAAGAGCAGGAACATGGAGGCGATAACCAGGACGCCGATAAAACCTAACTCCTCACCGACCACAGAAAGAATAAAATCGGTATGCGCTTCCGGCAGGTAAAAGAGCTTTTGCTTTCCCTCGCCCAGGCCCTGGCCAAAGATGCCGCCTGTGCCGAAGGCTATCCAGGATTGGATGATTTGAAAGCCGGAATTGGTCGGGTCCTGCCAGGGGTCGAGAAATGCGGTGATCCGCCTCATCCGGTAGGCTTCCGTCACCACCAGATACCAGGCAAAGGGTACTGCCAGAACACCCATTCCCAAGATAAAACGGGGACGGGTGCCGGCTGCAAAAAGCATAACCAGAGCAACGGTGCCCATGGTCAGGGCCGCACCCATATCGTGCTGTTTGAGAAGGATTGCCAACAGGATGGCCAGAATCACCATGTATGGCAAGAAGCCGGCCATGAATTCCTTCAGCTTCTCCTGCTTTTTATCCAGCGAGTAGGCCATGTAAATGATCAGCGCCACCTTGGCCATCTCAGATGGTTGGAAATTAAAGCCAGGCAGCCGAATCCAGCGTGAAGCGCCCTTGGCTGTGCCGCCGATGCCTGGGATGAATACCAGAATCAACAAGCAAAGACAGCCAAGCAGTATTGGTACAGCAAAACGGCGCCAGGTGTGGTAGTCAATCTGCATGGCAAAAGCCATCACGGCAAAACCGAGAATGGCATAGAGCCCCTGCCGTTTCAGAAAATAGAATCCATCGTTGAATTTTTTGGCAGCCATCACCGAAGATGCGGAATAGACCATGACGACGCCGAAGCAGGTGAGTATCACCACCATCATCAGGATTATCATGTCATATCCCTCAAGCTTCTTCATCAGTTGTCCCCGCCTTCAAGGGCGTTAACTTTAGCCTTGAATCGCTCGCCCCGCTCTGCATAGTTGGTGAACATATCGAAACTGGAGCAGGCGGGTGAAAACAGCACTACCTCGCCAGCCGAAGCCAGGCTATGAGCAAGCTCAACTGCCTCTTCAAGAGTGACCGCAAGGTGCGTATCAGTGAGCCCGCCCAGCTCAGCATTAATCCTTTCCTTAGCCTCACCAATTAAAATCATGTGACTTACTCGCTCCCGGACCAGGTCTGCCAAGGGAGCATATTCACCCCCCTTGTCCTTGCCTCCTGCGATCAAGATTATCCCCGGCTTGAAGCTCTCCAGGGATTTGACGACGCTGCCAACGTTGGTCCCCTTGCTGTCCTCGTAATAGGCGACGCCGTTGACCTCCCGGACAAACTCCATGCGGTGCGGCAGGCCAGCAAAAGTTTCAACGGCCGACCGGGCCAGTGCGGGATCCGCCCCCAGCAGCAGGGTACTTGCCAGCGCAGCCATTATATTGTCCAGGTTATGCACACCCTTTAAGGGAAAGGCGGCGGTATCGAAGCGCTCCTCGTGCCCTGCCCGGCGGTAGACGATTATCCCGTCCCGATAGAAGATCCCCTCTGCCAGTTCTTTATGCTGGCTGGTGGGGAAGAGGCGCGCCTTGATTTTTTCAGCACAGGCAGCAACAAGGGGATCATCCATGTTGAGCACTGCAAAATCCTCTTTGCCCTGGTTTTCGAAGATCCTCAGCTTGGCGTCGATGTATTCCTGATAGCTGGCATAGCGATCCAGATGATCTTCTGTGATGTTCAAAAGCACGGCTACTTTGGGGGTGAAAGTTTCGATCCCTTCCAACTGGAATGAACTCAGCTCAACCACAACCCGCTCCACTTCTTCCCCTGATGTGACCAGTTCGATGAGTGGATTGCCGATATTGCCGCCGACAAAGGTTTTAAAGCCGCAGTCAGTGAAGATTTTGCCGGTTAGGGTGGTGGTGGTCGTTTTGCCGTTGGTGCCAGTTATGGCAACGACGGGGACAGATATATGACAGGCGGCAAGCTCAATTTCACTGATCAACCTACGCCGCTGGGATTTGGCAAGAAGCAGCGGCTTAATGTCCATGGGCACACCTGGACTGACGACGATCAGGTCAGCCATGAGGAAACTATGCCTCTCATGCTTGCCCAATTCATAGTCAATATCCAGGTCAGCTAGCTGCTCAATATGCTGGGCAAGCTCAGCCTCGTCCTTCATGTCGGTGATCGTGATTCTGGCACCCTGGGCGGCAAGGAACCTTGCCACTGCAACACCGGTGCGGGCCAGACCGACCACTAATACTTTTTTATTTTTTAGATCCATATTTAATCCTGTTCGCGAATGCAATGCAGTCCTGTCAGCGCATCTTCAATGTAGAAATGGCGACAAGCGCCAGAATGAAGGTAATGATCCAGAATCGTACTATTATCTTGGGCTCGGCAACCCCCTTCAGCTCGAAGTGATGATGGATGGGGGCCATGCGGAAAATTCGTTTGCCTCGATACTTGTAGGAGCCCACCTGAAAGATCACTGACAGGGCTTCAGTGACGAAAACACCGCCAACGATTACCAACAGGATCTCCTGCTTGGTGATGACTGCCAGCGTACCCAGGCCTCCCCCCAGTGAAAGGGAGCCAACATCCCCCATGAATACCTCGGCAGGATAGGAGTTGTACCAGAGAAAACCAAGTCCGGCTCCGACCATGGCGCCGCACAGAATGGCAAGTTCTCCGGAACCAGGCACATATGGAATCTGCAGGTATCCGGATAACCTGGCATTACCGGCAACATAGGTAAAGAGCAGGTAAGTGGCAGCATTTATTGCCACCGGGCCGATGGCAAGCCCATCCAGTCCGTCCGTCAGATTCACTGCATTGCTGGCGCCGACAATGACCAGGGTAATGAATGGAATGAACAGTAGGCCAAGATCCGGGTGCAGCCTCTTGAAAAAGGGAAAGTAGAGTTCGGTGGAGAAGCCGGGCAGATTAAAGAGAACGATCCCGACTGCTGCGGCCAAGAGTATTTGCCAGAACATCTTTTGGCGGGGGGAGAGCCCTTTCGGGTTTTTCTCCACCACCTTTTTGTAATCGTCGACAAAGCCGATCACGCCATAACCACCGATTATGAACAGTGTCAGCCAGATATAAACGTTAGTCAGATCAGCCCAGAGCAGGGTCGGGATAATGATCGCCGCCAGTATTAAAGCTCCACCCATAGTCGGAGTTCCCTGTTTTTTCAAATGGGATTCCGGGCCATCGGTACGAATCACCTGACGAGCCTGTAGCGACTCCAGCTTGCGGATCAGCCACGGGCCGACAATAAAGGACACCACCAATGCCGTGATCATGGCATATATGGTTCGAAAGGTCAGGTATTTAAAGACGTTAAAGAGCCTGTAATCAGAGGCCAGTGGAACAAGCAGATGATAAAGCATCAGGCGCCCCCCTTCCTGTCCCCGGTAAACCCGAAATCCTTGCGGATTGCTTCCACCACAATTTCCATCTTCATGCCGCGCGAGCCCTTGACCAGAATGTTATCGCTTTTTGTCACTTTCCGCCTCAAATCCTCTATTAGCCCATCATGGCTTTGCGCAATGCAGATCTGGTCCGCGTTCATGCCACCATCGATGGCACCTGCTGCCACAGTTTCGGCAAACTCGCCAATTACGTATAGCCTTTCAACGCAAGTTGCTGCCAGCAACCCCACCTCGCGATGCGCGGCCGCGGCTCCTGCGCCAAGCTCCAGCATATCACCGAGGATCGCAATGCCCCTGTTCTGCTGGCGGATGTCCCTTAAAGTCACCAGTGCAGCAGCCATGGAAGCCGGATTGGCGTTGTAGCTGTCGTCGACCAGCACGACTCCACCCACCATCTCTACCTTGAATCTCTTGTCATAGGGGGTGAATTCCTCCAACCCTGCCTTGATCGTTTCACTGTCAATACCGAGAACATGCGCCGCTGCTGCTGCGGCAAGTGCATTGTAAACATTGTGCAGGCCGAATACCTTCATCTTCACTTTCATATCAACGTCTGGCAAACGGAGAGTGAAACGAAGTCCTTCCCGGCCGAGGGTTTCAATGCTCTCCGAACTGACTTCAGCGCCTCTCAAACCAAAAGAAAGACGCTTCACCCCGCTGGGAGTCGGCAAGCGGGTAATCAATGCATCATCGGCATTATAGATAGCGCAGCAGCCCTGCTTTAACCTTTGAAACAGCTCTCCTTTTGCCTTTGCTACCGCTTCCACACTACCCATACTCTCCAGATGGGCTGTGAATGCGTTGGTGATGATACCTACACCAGGATCTGCCATCTCCGCCAACCTGTCGATCTCTCCAGGCTCGCTCATGCCCATTTCCAGTACAGCCCAGCGGTCCCGCTTCGTCAGACGCAACAGCATCATCGGCAAGCCGATCAGGTTGTTTAAATTGCCGGTGGTTTTCAAACCAGGTCCGGTCTGGAAAAGAATGGTCGCCAGCATCTCCTTGGTAGTCGTTTTGCCGTTACTCCCGGTGACACCCACCACAGGAAGGCTGAACTTTCTACGGTGCCATGCGGCAAGATCGCCTAGGGCTCTGAGCGTATCCGGCACTAAAATATACTGGACATCGCCAACGGGTGCCACCATTGCTGCGCGATCAGCTGCCACCAAAACACTGCTGACCCCTTTCGCAACCACAGCGGCTATGAAATCATGGCCGTCAAACCGATCTCCCTTTAAAGCGACGAACAATTCTCCGGCTACTACACTGCGTGAATCGGTGGAGACGGCAGAAATGTTGGCACTGCCATTGCCTATTCTGGTCCCGCCCGTTGCCTGGATAATTTCGTCAATGGTGAACATTGGCACCTTCCTGCAATGAATTTCTGTTGCGGATTACCCGACAAGCCTGGGCTGCCACTTCCCGATCATCAAAGTGCATCCTGCTGGAGCCGATGATCTGGTAGTCTTCATGCCCTTTGCCCGCAATAAGAATAATGTCATCAGTTTTTGCAACCGCCGCTGCCGAACTTATCGCCTCCTGGCGGGACTCGATGGCGGTAAAGCCCTTGCCACTGATTTCAGAAAGCGCCTCCGGCCCGTATTCCCGAATACCCTGACCTGCTATTCCCTTTCGAATTTCATCGATAATGGCTGCCGGCTCCTCACTGCGAGGATTATCGGAAGTTATGATGCTCAGATCGCTGTAACGACCCGCAATCTCCCCCATTATCGGTCGTTTGCCGCGGTCCCGGTCCCCACCGCAGCCAAAGACGGTGATGATTCTGCCTTTTTTCAATTCGGTCAAGGTGCGGAGGACGTTTTCCAAGGCATCACCGGTGTGGGCATAATCGACAAGAATGGTCAGGCCGAGGTCATTCTCGACGCGCTCCAGTCTTCCAGGAACCTGGCCATGGCTCTCAAGCCCTTCGCTGATAGCCACCAGTGGCAAGTCAAGTGCAATACCTGCCCCTACCGCAGCCATAATATTGTACAGATTGAAGCGGCCAAAAAGTTTGGAATTGAGTTTTATCGTGCCCTTGGGAGTCACCAGCATGCAGCTGATACCATTCACTGAAAACTCAACCTCTTCCGCCCGAATGTTGGCATTTCCTGCCAATCCATAGGTCATGACTGGGCAAGCAGCTTCAGCCATAATCCGGTGTCCGTATGCATCGTCACAGTTCACCACAGCAGACCGTTTCCCTTTGTTGCTGTCGGGGATCAGCAGTTGGCTAAAGAGCCGCATCTTACTCTGCAGATAGGACTCCATGTCCAGATGGTAATCCAGGTGGTCCCTTGTCAGGTTAGTGAAAATCCCAACATCGAAACTGCAGCCATCAACCCGGCACTGTTGCAGCGCATGGGACGAAACTTCCATAACCACACTCTTCGCCCCGTGATCAAGTAGCGCCCGCAACGTCTGCTGCAGATCTACAGATTCTGGTGTCGTATTGGGAGCTGGAATGGCGTAATCTCGGAAGCGATAGTTGACTGTACCCAATACAGCTGCTGGAAAACCGCCCTTTTCCAGGATTGATTCAAGCAAATATGTGGTGGTAGTTTTACCATTGGTGCCGGTTATGCCAATAACAGGCACCTGTGCCGTGGGGAAACCGTAAAAGGCTGCCGCCATAAGCGACATGGCCTGACGAGCGTCTTTTACCCTCACCCAGGTGGTGCCCGCTGGCGTTCTGTCGCCGTCAACAACTACTGCAGAAGCCCCTGCTTTCAAGGCCGCATCAATATAGTTGTAGCCATCGCTGGCAACCCCTCTCAAGGCGAAAAAAAGTCCGCCCCGCGTTACTTTGCGGGAATCATAATGCAGACCGGTGATCTCGAGTCCTGTATCACCACCAGTTTCAATCGCCGCCGCTGATTTGATTAGTTGTGAGAGTTTCATCTAACACCCATACTTGTTTAGGCTGATGGAACGAACCTGATCCAGACCTGGTCGTTCCCGCCAATTGTACTTCCCGGACTGGGATTTTGTTCAACTGCCCGGCCACTTCCCTGCAGCTTCACGTTGAGCCCCTGTTGTTCCATTATCTTCAAAGCCTGACGCATGCTCAGTCCCCGAAAGTTAGGCATAACCGATCCTTTTGCTCCGGCAACAACGCCTACGTCAACAACGGCATCAACCGTTTCATCAGGAGGTACTGCTTTGGCGACAACTTCAGTTTTCCTTGTCATCTCCCGATCAAGCGGTACTTTGAGATAACACAGCGATTGCTGGGCAATGGCACTGAATGCGGGGGCCGCAACTATCCCCCCATAGGAGCTTGTTTTTGGTTCATCGATCACCACAACAATAGTCAATCTTGGCTTCTCCAATGGCACGAAGCCGACAAAGGAAGCCGTTCTCTTGTTAACCGAATAGCCACGTGTCAGGGGGTCAACCTTCTGGGCTGTCCCTGTTTTTCCTGCCGAACGGTAACCATCAACAGCTGCATTGACTCCGGTCCCCCCCTCCATAACAACACCCTCAAGCATTCTGGCCACTGTTTTTGCAGTTTCCTCAGATATCACCCGGCGCTTCACTTCCGGTGCAATCACCCGCTGTACTTTGCCGCTGTCATCACTAATTTTTTCGACCAGGTATGGCTTCATAAGCAGTCCGCCATTGGCAACCGCAGAAGCCGCAGTCGCAATCTGCAATGCGGTAGCTGTTACTCCCTGGCCAAATGATATCGTGGCTAGATCCACTCCGAACCATCGATTCTTGCTGCGTAGCATTCCACCTGATTCCCCTGGAAGGTCAATACCGCTTTTTTGTCCAAAACCAAAATTGCTAAGGGAGGTGTAAAGCTTTTCCTGGCCAAGACGCACTCCAATCTTTGCTGAACCGATGTTACTAGAATACTTGAGAATCTGGCTGACACTAAGGTAACCATATTTGTGCGTGTCGTGGATCGTCCTGCCTCCAATACTGTAACTGCCGTTTTCACAGTTGAAACCATCGCCTGGTCTGATCGACTTTTCCTCAAGGGCCGAAGCGATCAGAAATATTTTGAATGTTGAACCCGGCTCAAAGCTGTCTGCTATTGATCGATTCCGCAGTTCCTGAGCAGAAGATTTGTTATAGGCATTCGGGTTAAAACTGGGATAATTGGCCATGGCCAGCACCCTTCCTGTTGCGGGTTCCATTACCAGTGCAATCCCGGCTTTAGCTCCGTTTTCTTCCACTGCCTTGGTCAACTCTTTTTCTGCTATATACTGGATGTTCTTATCGAGCGTAAGGGTAAGATTTTGCCCTTTTGCCGAGTTATTTACCACCGTCCCTTTGTTGTAGACCCTGCGCCCCAGGGCATCACGTTCCGTGACCAGATAACCCGTACCGCCAAGAATAGTTGAATCATATTTCAGCTCGATTCCTTCCAGACCCTCAGGATCAATACCGGTAAAACCAACCACATGAGAAGCGATCTCAGAGTTTGGATAAAATCGCTTACTCTCTTTGACAAAGCCTACTCCCTCCAAATCCAGTTCCTTTATCCTGGCAACCACGTCAGGAGATAACCTGCGTTGCAACCAGACAAAGTTCTTGCTGCCTTTTAGCTTCTCCTCTACCTGCGCGGTTGTCATTGACAACAGAGGAGCCAACTTTACTGCCGCGTGAGGTATATTTTCAACATTGCGAGGTTCGGCAAAGCAGGAGTCCATTTCGATGGAAACGGCAAGGGGTGCATTGTTGCTGTCAAATATGGCTCCTCTACCCGGGGTTAACGGCACAATCCGTTGGTGCTGCTTGTCCGCCAGTTTTACCAGTGACTCCTTTTCCAATATCTGTAAATAAAAAGCCCTGGCCACAACCAGAACAAAAATGGAAACAAAAATAGCACCAACCATGCGGATGCGGATTCTAGTCCATTTTTCCTTCCTATCTATCATTTTACCAAGACCACTTGCTGGTCTGTCGGCAGGGCCATGCCAAGCTCTCCCTTTGCCAGGGCCTCGATCCGGGCTGGGGTCCGAAGAGATGCAATCTCCACCTTGAGCCTTTTATTATCCTGCTGCAGGTCCTTGAACAGGCGGCTTGTCTCTGCAATTTTAAGGTTCAGGTCTATTACTTCAACCCGTGACCAGACATGAAAGACGGAAACCAGCGTTACCAGCACCATCACGGCGGTAAGGTAAGGAAAGGAATTCCAGCGTGAATCTGCAGCCACAGCTAATTTTATCGGAGCCGCAACCCTGCTGAATGTCGCTTTGCTATGTGACATGCTACCCTTCCTCCATCTCAAATTTATAGTTTCTCCGCCGCTCTCAGTTTCGCACTGCGGGAGCGGGGATTTTGTGATATCTCCGCTTCAGTGGCTATAACCGGTTTGCCGGTAAGCACCTTCAACTGTGGCAACTTACCGCATACACACCGTGGAATGCTCTTGGGACAGGTACAGCCGTGGGCCAGGGCACGAAAGGCATTTTTGACGATGCGATCTTCCAGGGAATGAAAGGAAATAACCACACCTCGTCCCCCTTTTTTCAGGAGCCTTGCCCCGCCAGCCAAGCCCTCTTTAAGGCTGTTCAACTCATCATTGACCGCTATCCGCAATGCCTGGAATGTCCTTGTTGCCGGATGGAGGCGCTCATCCCATGCCCCCTTGGGTACTGCCCCCTTTATGACATCAACCAGCTGCAAGGTAGTTTCTATGGGGTATTCCTCGCGCTTTTTAGCAATAAAAGACGCAATCCTTTTGGCCCAGCGTTCTTCCCCGTACTCCCAGATCAACTTGGTCAAAGCTTCCTCCGCCAGAGTATTGACCAAATCCGCGGCCGTACTGCCTGAGCCTGTATCCATGCGCATATCCAAAGGGGCGTCCTGCTGAAAACTGAAACCTCTCTCGGCCATGTCCAGTTGGTGGGAGGACACTCCCACGTCCAGCAGAAAGCCGTCTATTGCCTCGATACCCATCTCCGTCAACGTCTCTGCCAGGCTGGCGAAATTCTTCTGCACCAATATCACCCTTTTGCCAAAGACTGCCAGACGCTCAGTAGCAGCGGCTATAGCCTGCTCATCCCGATCAAAACCTATGAGTAAGCCATCGGGGGCTGAGGCCTCCAGAATCAGGCGTGCATGGCCGGCTCCACCAAGGGTGCCATCCACGTAGACACCGCCTGAACGCGGAGCCAAATATTCAACAACCTCCGACGCCAAAACTGATATGTGCCGAAAATCTGCCACCTAGAGCCCCAACTCCGCCAGCACAGGTGAGTCAATGGGGAAATTCTGGATATCCTGCATGAAGACTTTTTCCCATTCTATCTGGCTCCAAATCTCAGCCTTGTTCAACATGCCGACAAAGAGTATTTCACGCTCCAGGCAGGCACTCTTGCGCAGATGGGGCGGGACGAGAATTCTACCCAGCTTATCGGCAATACATTCAACAGCAGGTGCAACAATGCGCCTTTTTACCGAAGCAAGTTCGGCAGATGAGAGCCCTAAACCGGTTCCAACCTTCAGTTTTTCTTCCAGGGCAAGCCATTCATTATAAGGATAAATCACCAGACCCGAACTGTAACCACCGTCTCCGAGCCTGACCGGGTTTGAATTGGTTATAAAAAACCTCTCATCACCGAAGCTGTCGACGAGAACCTCCCGGAACTTTGCCGGTAAGCTGGTTCGTCCTTTTACATCAATCGTCGTCTCGAAATTGCCTCTAAACATGGCCACCCTGGCACTGCTTTCCACACTTTACCACTTTTTACCACTTTATGGGCAAAACTATACCTGCGGTCAAGATGGTTGTCAAGGCATATTTAGAAAGTTTTGAGGATATTTGCACGTTTTTTTAAGGAGTTAAGTGATGGGAAAACGGAAAAGAATGCAGCGGATATGGCGGCGAAATATGTGAAGCGGCTAATAATGGACCAAGAGGAGACGTTGTTACACTCCTTGAAAATTTGAAGCCGTCATTTTTCCTTTTTTCGATCCAAGAGGGAAATCACCTTACTCCCACCTTTTTTCCCATTGTCTTTCTTTACAACCTCATGTTCAACATGTTCAAGTACCGGCTCTGGCACCTCTACTTTTTCCAGCAGCACCGGGGTACCCCCCATAGTAAAGGGAGACCCGTTTATCTGGCTCTCGTCCAGTATCCATGAATATATTTGCACTGGTATAGTGAGTACCAGCAACTTTACCTTCCACCATCCCGGCTTCACATCGGGAGCGATATCTTCTATCCGCGCATAGAATCCTGCCTTGTTATCAATGTAAACCAGAACCAGATCCTGGATAACAGCCATCGTCAGCCCCCGTGAAATTCAGCGAAGATTATACAGCGTCTGCTTGCAGAAAACTCATGACCGATCTCTGCATCCTGTGATCAGGAAACAATCGCTGCAATTCTGCATAACAATCCCGCAGCTCCTGTTCAAGCATGTAAAATTTTTCGTTTTCTTCAAAAGAAAAGTTACCATCGAGCACTTCACAGGCAAATGTAATACAGTTGAAGGGCCGGTATTCGGGCGACATAAGGCAACTGCCAGAGTTGAGAAACGGGCACATACCTCCGTCGAAAACCGGGGTAAAGAGCTCTTTACCAGTCGCCTGATAGGCAATGAGATCTATCGCGGAAAAATGGTATTTGCCGCAGACGCAGCACTTACCACCACAGGCGGCACAGGCAGCCTCGCCGTTTGATTTCTCCACAATAGAATGCAAGGCAGCTTTAAGGAACATCAACCGAGCGATTCCCGATTTCAAAAGTGCTTTTTGTTCAAGGGTAAGAGCTTCAAACGCTTGAACTATTTGGCTGATCCCCCTCCGCCAGATTTCTTTATCTACCATGGCATCCTCAGCAGTTGAAGCCAGTAACTGGCATATGGACACCTTCGATCACACATAAAAAATGGTCATTCCGGCACATCAAAATGACCAATTGACTCTTAAGCATAAAGGATAAACATTTTGGCCGAAGCAGCCCGTAAGCCGGGTTCTGTTCCCGCAGCGGGTTACCCCACCCAGGTGATGGCCATTCATCTAGGACCGCCGTTACCGGCGGCCTCAAGCAACCAACCCGGAAGCACGGGCGGGCCAGCCCTTAACGCTTCCCTATTTGGTCTTGCTCCTGACGGGGTTTACCTGGCATCCGACGTCACCGCCGGACCCGGTGAGCTCTTACCTCACCCTTTCACCCTTACCTGCCGACTCCGGCAGGCGGACTTCTCTCTGTGGCACTTTCCCTGGGGTCACCCCCGCTGGACGTTATCCAGCGTCATGCCCTGTGGAGCCCGGACTTTCCTCCCCCCTTGCGGGCGGCGGCCATCTGGTCTACTTCGGCCAAGCTTAATTGCTAGTTCCCCATCTCAGGCCCATTCTGAAGAATCAATACTCTCTGGCAATGAGGGCAGGTGATCAGGTCATCGCCCCGGAAAAGAAGGTTGTATAACTGGGGGGGCAGGTTCATGTTGCAGCCAAGACAACAACCATCCTTGGCTTCGACTACAGCAATTCCCTTGCGCTGGTCTCTCAGTTGTTGATATCGCTTCACCATTGAGGAGGGAAGCCCTTTTTCTGCAGCAGCTTTAGCGGCAAGGCCTCCAGCTATTTCAGCTTCAACTTTGTCAACCTTTGACTGCACATCAGCCTGTTGGGTTGCAATGTTTGTTTCCAGCAAGTCTAGGTTTTCCTGCTTCTCAGCAATTAACGACTCCAACTCTTCAAGCTGACCAACTTTTTGCAAAACCTGGTCCTCCAGTTCAGTCGTTAGTTTCTTGGCACTGGAGACCTCTTTGGAAACTGCCTGGTACTCTTTTTGAGTTTTTATTTCTTTAAGACGTGCTTCAGATCGGGTAATGTTGTCGGTCTCAATAGCCAGACTCTCTTCCAGCTCTCTCTTGCTTGATGCCAATGCCTCGGCCTCACTACTTTTTTGGGCTATAAAATTGCGCGCTACGGTGACATTTTCCTCAAGCGCTGCTATCTCTCCAAGTAGCGCGTCCTTCTCTCCATGCAGCACGTCAATTTTAAAATCTATTCCCTGTAATTCTGCCAACAGCTTCAAATTTTTCCGCAAATTCAGCCTCCCAAAACCGTTTATTTTTAGATTGAATCAGACATTAGGTATATTTGAATGGATCCCTCTCTCCTTCATAAGCAACCATTTCTGCAGCATAACCCTTTTCACGGAGTACACCAGCTAATCTGCCTGCAACGTTACCTACCATTATGACTTCGGTAGCAAAATGCCCTGCATCTATTAATGCAATGCCAAGGGCCTCAGCCTCCCTGGCGTCATGATACTTGATATCACCCGTTACAAGGACGTCGGCCCCCATGCGGGCAGCAGCTTTTATCAAAGAGGCACCACTTCCGCCACAAAGAGCAACTTTTCTAATCTGCTTGCCAGGCTCGCCCACAAAGCGGGTTCCGACAGCAGAAAGACGTTCCTTGACCAAGCCGGCGAATTTCACCAAAGGAACCGCCTCTGATAAATCGCCGATTCTCCCCAACCCCCAGCACTTGCCCTTATTCAGAAGAGGATAAAGATCGTAAGCAGGCTCTTCATAAGGATGAGCAGCCTTCATGGCAGATACGGCCGCAGATATTTGATCTTTCACGATCAGCACCTCAAGTCGTGTTTCATCAACACTTTCCCGGGCACCGATACTCCCAAGAAAAGGCTGAGCGCCATCCAGCGGGGTAAACGTTCCCAGTCCCGAGGCCTGAAAAGAACAGTCGCGATAGTTGCCCAAGGTGACGCCGAATCTAAGCAATGACTCAAGCACCCCACTTTCATACCCTTTTGGCACAAAAACGGCTAGTTTCACCAGCTCATCCGCCCCCGAGACCTTTAGCGGCCCCCATTGGTCCAGGTCTAATCGCTCGGCAAGCACATCATTCAATCCGGCATCTGCCAGATCATAGTTGGTATGCAATGAGACAATGGACAGGTCGTTCTTCAATGATAACGAGATGAGATACCCCGTCGGCTCATTCAGGGCGATTTTCTTAAGCGGTTTGAAAAGAAGGGGGTGGTGGGTGAGCAAAAGTTGGCAATTTGCGGCAACAGCTGACTCAACGGCTCCTATGCTTGGATCTAAGGCAACCATTATTTTATTAACCGTGGATGCTGGATTTCCCGACTGCAACCCCACATTGTCCCACTCTTCTGCAAGGGTAAATGGAGCAATTTTATTAATAATTCCAACGATGTCTGATACTCGAGGTATTTTCATTTCCCTTAAAAGAAAAAGAGTGCAACCTTTCGGTGTGCACTCTTTTTCTCCACATGTTGAATATGGCCTTTTCTGACCAGGTGCTTTAAGGGCATCCCCACATCATCCTATGTTTTTAGGTGGTGGGCCCACCAGGACTCGAACCTGGGACCGACCGGTTATGAGCCGGTAGCTCTAGCCAACTGAGCTATAGGCCCGAAAAGCGAAGGTAAATAGTATGATACACTGGGTGTTGTGTCAAGGTATTTTTGTCTTAACTTCTACTTGTTAGGCTTCAATAAAGATCGTACTTTAGCAACCGGCACTCGATGGGCCCATTAAACAGAACAATCCGCCTGGTGGCCTTTAGCCCCACATATTTTGCCAGCTCCAGATTTCCGGTGAATAAATAAGCCGTATAACCCTTACAGCGTTTTTTCAGGGTATCACCGATATCCTTGTACAAGGCCTTCAGCTCTTCTTCCTCCCCAAGCCTCTGACCATAGGGAGGGTTAAAAAGAATCACACCAGGCCCCGGAGGCGGGGTAAATACCCTTATATCTGCCACCGAAAAATTCATCATATCCGCCACATCGGCTCTATTACTGTTTGCTCTGGCGACATCGATTGCTTTCGTCGAAATATCGTGACCAATGATCGGCCCAATAATTTTTTCCGTTACCTCCTGCCTTGCCCTCCGCACCAGTTCTTTCCACATGCCAGCATCAAAATCAAGCCACCGCTGGAAACCGAAGCCTTGTCGCAGCAATCCCGGAGCACAGTGGCTTGCCTTTAGGGCAGCTTCAATCGGAATGGTTCCTGAACCGCACATGGGATCAATTAATGGCTGCGTACAATCCCAGCCACTCATTTCAATCAGCCCTGCGGCCAGTGTCTCCCTCAATGGGGCAACCGTTCGCTCCAGGCGATAGCCTCGCCTGTCCAAAGGAGAACCTGAAGTATCCAGGCTAACGGTACAAGTATTGCGGAAGAGATGCAGATTAATGCGAAGATCAGGATCCTTAGTATCAACATTCGGGCGACTGCCGCAATGGTCCCGAATTTCATCTACAATGGCGTCTTTTGCTTTAAGGGCAACGAAACCCGAGTGTGTCAAAGCTGAATCCCGCAGGTTACAATCAACAGCCAATGTCATGTCTGGATTCAGGAATTTGTGCCACAAAATAGCATGCACTCCTTCATAGAGGCCCTCTGGTGAATCGCAGACGAACTCTGAAAGATTCAGCAATATCCTGCTTGCAGTTCTCAGCCAAAGGTTCGCCTGGTAACAGACCGACATATCTCCTAAAAAGCCTACGCCGCCGGTTTGAACTTCAATCCCTCTCACGCCCAGCGCTTTAAGCTCCCCGGCCAGGCAATCCTCCAAACCCTTGGCGGTGGTGGCAAAAAATTTATATTCCATAGCCGCTTATCTCACTCCCCCTGCAATTTTGATTAAGCAAGTGCTTGCCAAGGTCTTTCCAATGTCAAGCAGCACTGTTCTACGAAATACACCATGACATCACCCGAGCAGGCATAAATAAAGGGGGATAATTCCATTACCCCCCCTCGCAAATCAAAGCTTTTCAAGCCTGAAATTTGCTATTTCACCGCAGCCTGTTCCTTTGTTTCAAGTACGTAAGTAAAAAGATCCCGGCACATCTTCAGGCGCTTTCTGTAAACCTTGCGCGGGCTCTCCTCCAGTGACTCTATTACCGGGCTTAATCTTTCGCAGCCAGCAATCAACTCTTTCAACTCCTGCGTTGACAGAGTCATGGCTACGTCTGTCTTTGCACATAACTCCATGAGTTTCTCTTTCCATGGCTCCTCTGCGTAAACTGCTGCCGGTGAAACTATCCCGTGGGAATTGAAAATGGCAATTGGTACCAGAAAGTTAAGAAGTATCGCAGCATAGAGATATTTACTTGATTTGGTCATGATTATTCCCTTATGCCAGGATGACATCTTCTGCAGTCATCCATGGGAAATGCCACATTCAAATGGCAAACACCGCAAAATTCACCCTTCAGGATATAGGACATGGAGAAAAACTTGGTGGTCTTCTTCTTGATGTTGAAAACTTCAGGGTGACAACTATCGCAGTCAAGCCAGGCAATGTGAGCCTTGTGCGGAAATATCGAGGGGGGTATGACATTTAATTCCGAATCAAGAATCAACATCTTGTCAAAGGGTAGATCCTGGGACTTGGTCTTTACGTAATGGGCAGGAGAAATGATGCCATTCTTCAGTGACTCCACCCAGTTTATGCCGTCACCATAAGACGTGCGGGCAAAGGAGAGTTTAGAAAAAATTTCAAACTTATCGTTGGAATAGCCAATGTTGCCGTTATGACACTTGTCGCAGTTGCCGTTATGCCTGAATGCAATCTTCCCATTATGACAGGCACCGCAGAACTTACCTTTCCTGTTGGCAATCTCGGTGATATCGGTGGTATTGGTTCTCATGTTAAAACCAAGCTCCGAGTGGCAGACCCGGCAGGTATACTTGAGTCGGTGCTGCCAATGGGAAAAGGACACCGGTTTCACACCGTTGCTACTGGAAACCCTATTGATTATGATGTTCCCAAATTCACTGGCAGGAGGAAGCGGTGGCAGATTAAAAAAAGACGCCACCGCTGTTGAAGGCAAGATCCACGCTCCAAACAACAGGATAACTGCTGCAATACCTTTCATACCGGTTTTGCGTGACATCTTTGACAATCCGTCTGGGGGAAAGCAACCGTATCGTGGCAGACTCCGCAATATTTCCCCTGGAACAAGTCAACCATGGTGTACTTATCAGCACCTTTTTTCATGCCGATGAATATTTCAGGATGGCATACCTCACAGCCGTTCCAGATGGTATGTTTTTTATGGGAAAAAATGATATCCGGAATACCTTCAATTTTAGAAACCAAGGCAAAGTCTTTTTGTGTGGCCAAGGGTGCTTTTTTTATGGAGACTCCTTCTATAAAATCAACCGGCTTGATCAAACCCGTTTGTTCTGCTTGCTCCCAATTGATACCGTTCCCATAACGTTCTTTTGGCATTTTTTCAGCAAATGTTTCAAAGTCCGATTCCTTTTTCAAATTTGGACCGGCAACATGGCATTTCTCACAGTTTTTCACCTCTTCCTTGGTGAAATCCTTTGTGCAGGCTTTAAAGACTACCTTGTTCTCAAACATCGTTTTTCCGTTATGGCAGGTGCCGCAAAAGTAACCGCGCATATTATCCGCAGCTCTCAATTGCGTTTCCCCTGCCTTCATTGAGAAGCCGATATCCATATGGCAAAGTCGGCAGGTAAATTTGCTGCGATGGGTCCAATGGTCAAATTGAACCGGCTTCAGCCCCACCTTCTCAGAGTAATTGTTCATCGTTACCTTTCCATATTCAAAGGGGGGCTTTCTTTTTTTCTTCACGCCGACTTGCGCAAAAGCAATGCCCACCATAGCTGCAGTCAGAATTATGACAAGAAAAAACTTTTTCATGTTTTTGCCCCCAAGTTGATTGCAAATTTTGACGAATAAAATAATAAACAACTAGTACAGCTCTGTCAAAGGTAAAGAATGATTTTTCAAATAAATGCTTTAATTATATTTTATTACAAAATGCCATCCAAAGATTGAAAATGGGCCAGTATGTGGTAATGATAAAAGACAATTTATTTCTAAAGGGGATCTTGTGAATATTCATGAGTATCAGGCAAAGGAAATATTAAATTCATTCGGAATTGCCGTACCACGTGGCCGTGTTGCGCTCACCTCCGATCAGGTTGAGCGGGCAGCAAAAGAAATGGGGGGACGCTGCATAGTTAAAGCCCAAATCTATGCAGGCGGGAGAGGAAAAGCCGGAGGGGTCAAGCTGGTCCATTATCCTGAACAGGCACAGGAATTGGCGAAGGATTTGTTCGGCAGAAAGCTGATCACCCCCCAGACGGGCCCGCAAGGGCTGAAAGTGCGAAGGATCCTGGTTGAGGAAGCAGTCGAAATCGCCAAGGAATTCTACCTTTCCATAACCCTCGACAGGGAGACATCACGGTATTGCCTTATCGCCTCAGCTGAAGGAGGAGTTGAAATTGAAGAGGTAGCGCAGAAATCCCCGGAAAAAATTCATATGCTCACCATTGATCCCTATGTGGGTCTGCGCCCCTACCAGGCACGCAAGATTGCTCTCGCTTTAGGGTTGCAGGGAAGTATCTGCGAAGACTGCGTCGACCTTATCCTCAATCTTTATCGATGTTGCCTTGAAAAAGATTGTTTTCTTGTGGAGATAAACCCCCTTGTTATCACTAAGGCAGGCTGGCTGATGGCCATGGATGCCAAGATTAATTTTGATGACAATGCCCTGTTCAGGCATCGTGAATATCCTGATATGCTTGATTATTCTCAACTTGATGCACTGGAAATAACTGCCGGTAAATTTGATCTTTCTTATATTAAATTGCAGGGCAGCATTGGCTGCATGGTAAACGGAGCTGGCCTGGCGATGGCCACCCTTGATGTCCTCAAGGAATTTGGCGGAGAGCCTGCCAATTTTCTTGATGTGGGAGGCGGAGCAACAAGAGAAAAAGTCACCGAAGCTTTCAAAATTATTCTTCAGGATACAGATGTCAAGGGGGTCTTTGTCAACATCTTCGGCGGCATCATGCGTTGCGACATCATCGCACAAGGCATCATCGAAGCGGCCTCTGAGGTGCACTGCGCTCTGCCGATTGTTGTGAGGATGGACGGCAGCAAGGTCGAAGAAGGCAAAAAGCTGCTTCTGCAATCCGGACTTAATGTTCAGATTGGAGCTAATCTTGGAGACGGAGCAAAGCGCATTGTACAGATGCTCGGAGCCAGTCTGCCCTGATCACACACAACATCAAGCATGTACCTGAAGCGGCATGCCGGGGGTTGCGGTGAGAATACTGTTCGGGCAACCTTCTTCCGATTAATATAACTGATTTGATAATGGAGGTCACTCATGTCCATACTGCTTAACAAAGATTCAAGAATACTGGTCCAAGGCATAACTGGACGGAGCGGGCTCTTCCACACTCAGCAATGCCGTGATTACGGCAGCCGAATTGTCGGTGGTGTTACGCCAGGCAAGGGTGGGATTCATATTGAAGGCATACCGGTATTTAACACGGTGGAAGAGGCTGTCCACTACACCAAGGCCAATGTCTCAATGATTTTCGTCCCGCCTCCTGCCGCAGCAGATGCTATTCTGGAAGCTGCAGACGCAGGAATAGAGCTTGCCGTATGTATCACGGAGGGCATTCCGGTGCGGGATATGGTAATTGCCCGGCGCGTGCTGGAAGGGAAAAAAATGCGTCTGGTAGGGCCAAACTGTCCAGGAGTCATTACCCCAGGCGAATGCAAGGTTGGCATCATGCCTGGCCACATCCATAAAAAAGGCAAGATTGGTGTCGTATCAAGAAGCGGCACCCTCACCTATGAAGCGGTAAAACAGCTGACCGACGTTGGGCTTGGCCAGTCAACCTGTGTGGGCATAGGTGGAGATCCCATTATCGGCATGAAGTTTATTGACGTTCTTCAGCTTTTCAATGAGGATCCTGCTACAGAAGGTGTTTTTATGATCGGTGAGATTGGTGGTGGCGCTGAAGAGGATGCTGCAAATTGGATCCGACAAAACATGAAAAAACCGGTAGCTGCCTTTATTGCTGGGGTTACAGCCCCTACCGGCAAGCGGATGGGCCACGCAGGGGCCATCATAACTGGCGGCAAAGGCAGGGCTGAAGACAAGATCAAAACTCTGCAGGAATGTGGCGTCGCTGTTTCCACCAGCCCGACCCAGATGGGTGAAACCATGTTATCAGTTTTGGGTAAAGGCAAGGGCAAGGAGGAAAAATAGCAGCCGTTATTATTCATTAGAAGCCCTGGTTTTTACCTTCAGGGCTTAGAACTGAAAGCATCCGGCGCTTCACCCCCAACCAATTCGGCTCAAAATCGAGAGATATACCCATAAAAAATGGTTGGGCAGAAAGCATGGTAATTTCCGCGAACACAGGTATCCAGCACCACTAGATTAAGATGGCCCTCCTTTTTTCAATGGCTACAGCCCTGCCACAATTTTCCACCCACCTGATTCTTTGCGTAGTAGCAGGTTTTCCTCACCTTCCATCTTCATCTCGCGGTGCCCGATGGTTATTTTCATGCGATAGTGACCGGAGACCGTCCCCTGAGCATCTTTTATGTGAATTTTATACCCATCAGAACGGTAATCAATTTTGTCAAAGACAGCAAAGTTCGACTCCAACTCATTGGTTTTTAATGTATAATTTTGGTTTTTATCAAGGTAATCCAAAGAAAGGAGAGAACGATAGCGGTTTAAATCTTTTTTACAAAGAGCCTGCTGGCGTTGCATTAACACAACCTCCACGGCATGATGATCCTTCTGGTCAGCAGCACAGCCGAATACAAAAAGCATAGTTACCAGTACTAGAAAAACACCTTTCAATAGTGTTTTTCCATCAACTGTTTAGCCTCTTCCAGATATGGACTGGACACGTATTGTTTTGACAGTTTATTGATGGCTTCCCTGCCATTAGCTTTGTCACCGGACAGAAAGTACGCTTTGCCCAGGTAAAATAAAGCTTCATCAGCATTTGCAGCTTTTGGGAAATTGGCAACCACCTCTTCAAGGCGCTTGATGGCTGCCGAGTATTTTTTCGACCGCAGATAAAAGCGACCTACATAAATTTCATACTCCGCTTGCTTTGCCAGGCATTCATCCAGTTTTTCTTTAACATCAGCTGCATATTCCGAGGCAGGGTATAGTTTCAGGAAAGACTCAAGAAACTTGACAGCACTCTTAACCGGCGTCTGATCAGTATCTATTCCCGAAATCTGATTGTAGTAGCATAGCCCTAAGCGGTAGTAAGCATAGATTGCTTTTTCATGATTGGGGTGAAGCTTACGGAAATCGTCATAAGCTGCAGCGGCCTCGATATAATTTTTGTTTTCAAAGTGTGCGTCAGCTATTTTCAGCTCAGCTATGGTGGTGAGTTCGGGAGAGGAAAAGGTTTCCTTCACCTTTTTCCATTCGGCAATTGCATCCTCATAACGGCTGGACTCATAGAATTCTTCACCTTCCTTGAAATACATGTCAGCAGTTTTTACAACTGGCGCAGGGCTGGCGCAGGCGGCCAAAAGGACTAGAAAGCTACAGACGAGAATTTTATAGATGGACATGGATCACCCGCAATTTTTGAAAGAAATTAGTGGAAAATACCCCTATTGTCAAATTCAAATTCTTTGCGCAACCTTTAAAAAATGGCGAAGGAATTATCCCTCGCCATTTGATGCAACTTCTATTTCGACGAACGCTTGCGCTTGTTCGGATCAAGTTCCTTCTTGCGCAGCCTGATCGATTGCGGAGTTACTTCTACCAACTCATCCTCGTCAATAAACTCCAGTGCCTGCTCCAGAGTAAGAAGACGAGGCGGTGTCAGCTTTATGGCATCGTCAGATCCGGAGGCGCGGACGTTGGTGAGCTTTTTGCCTTTGCAAGGATTTACATCAAGGTCATTATCCTTGGCATGCTGACCGATAATCATGCCCCCGTAAACCTCGACCCCGGCACCGACAAACAGTATCCCCCTGGGTTGCAGGCCATCAAGTGAGTATGCGGTTGTCTCGCCATGCTCCATGGCCATCAACACCCCATTCTTACGACCGGGAATATCTCCCTTGTAAGGCGCATATTCATGAAAAGTATGAGTAACTACTGCCGTGCCTCTGGTTTCGGTCATTACCTCGCCACGTAGACCTATAAGTCCGCGGGCAGGGATAATGAACTCCAGCCGAATGGTATCTCCCATGGGGTTCATGGCAACCATTTCCCCTTTGCGAGGGCCCATCTTTTCGATGATTGCCCCTTGGTATTCTGAAGGAACATCCACTACCAGGTATTCCATCGGCTCCAGCTTCTTGCCCTCTACCTCCCTGAAAATAACCTCCGGCTTGGAAACAGCCATCTCGAAACCTTCACGGCGCATATTCTCTATGAGTATGGAAAGATGGAGTTCTCCGCGACCCGAAACTTTGAAAGTGTCAGGATTTGCGGTGTCCTCTACCCGTAGCGATACATTGGTACGCAATTCCCGGTCTAGACGTTCACGGATATTGCGCGAGGTAACGAGTTTTCCTTCCCGACCGGCGAATGGGGAGTTATTGACAATAAAATTCATGGCAATGGTGGGTTCATCTATGGAGACGTATGGAAGCCCGATGGGTTCGTCTGCAGAGGCAAGCGTCTCGCCGATGCCTACTTCACTGAAACCGGCAATCGTTACGATGTCGCCGGTGCAGGCAGAGAGAACGTCAACTTGTTTCAGACCCTCATAGCCAAGAAGTTTGGAAATACGCCCTTTTACTATGCTGCCATCCCGCCTGACGAGGGCAAGGTTTTCACCGGCATTAACCTTGCCGTTGAAAATCTTGCCGGTGGCGATCCGGCCGATATAATCATTATAATCGATGTTGGTAACCAGCATCTGGAAGGGCGCGTTCTGATCCCCGCTTGGCGGCCTGACGTTTGACTCAATAACAGCGAACAAAGGCTCCATACTGGTGGAAGCGGCGTTCATATCCATCATGGCGTAACCCAATTTGGCGCTGGTATAGACGATGGCAAAATCCAGCTGCTCATCGGTTGCGTTCAGCTCGCAGAAGAGATCGAACACCATATCTACTACTTCGGCAGGACGGGCTCCAGGCCGGTCCACCTTGTTTATGACGACAATTGGCCTCAAGCCGAGATCCAGTGATTTTTTCAATACGAACCTGGTCTGCGGCATTGGCCCGTCCAGAGCATCGACCAGAAGCAGCACCGAGTCAACCATTTTTAAAACTCGCTCAACCTCACCGCCAAAGTCAGCATGGCCAGGGGTATCGACGATATTGATCTTATAGCGCCCGTGGTGCACGCACAGGTTTTTGGAAAGAATGGTGATGCCACGTTCCTTTTCCAGGTCATTTGAATCCATGACCCGCTCGGTGATCTGTTCATTTTCCCGAAAAACTCCCGCATGCTTGAGCATGGCATCCACCAGGGTCGTCTTACCATGGTCAACGTGGGCAATAATTGCTATGTTTCTGATTAGTTCCTGCATCCGTAAAAACTCCTCTTTCTCTTTGCAGCCTCTGCCACAAGCTTTATTCGACTATAACAAAAGAAAAGACGGGCTTGAGTGCCCGCCTCGTCTGAACGATGTAATATGCCAGCTTTTGCAGTCAATTACAAGCTATTTTCTGATGATACGCCTTTTCATACCCATTGCCGCCATCTGTTGTTTTTGGATGGTGCCGATACTTTCCAGATGGAACTGGAGCCACATCTCCCCATAGGACTTCATCTTCATTTTCTTGCCTTCACGGAGAAGTTCAAGGTTCTGTTTTATCTTCTCGTCACCCGGTAACTTCTTCAAGCCACGTTCCAGAACCTCTTTGGCTTTGGGAGTATCACCACTATCGCACAAGCAGTAGGCGTAAAGACTCCAGAGAAGAGACTCTTTGGGACTGG